>JAZQMK010000030.1:0-36195 GCA_045543455.1 Lachnospiraceae bacterium | reverse complement strand
GGGTCCAACTCTTCTCTGTAATCCAAGAAATACTCCGGGAAGTGACGCACAATGTTATACTCATCACCAAACATCAGCATACCTGCTGCCGTAGGATGCAACTTTCCATCTTCATCAGAAATAGCAGCCGCACCAATGCTTCTCAGATACTCATGGTCACTTAAGCGCTCAAAAGGATGTCCCTCTTTTAAAGAACGATGACTGTTGCGATATCCATGAATGGTATCATAATTCAAATCTTCCATCGGAACCTTATCAAGCACTTCCATATCCATAGTGCGCTCGGTCTGGTCACGAAGCATAGTCTTTACCTGCAATCTGGTACAATGATAATCACCCTCGTAATTACGACGGAAAGTACCATTAAAAATATCATTGTTAATGTACACTGGCTTCTGCTCACGCTTTGCCATAGGCACATAAATAACCATAATGACATCTTTATTGTCACCAACTTCATAGGTCTGCACATCATCTTCTGACAAAAGATTAATATTTACCTTCTTAGGATTGTTCATATTGTCCCAAAATTCCTTACGAAGCTTAGATGCATTCTGGAGACCGGTAGTTCTCCAACTACCATCTTTGTTTTCTTTGACACCAAGAATAATGACTCCACCATAGCAGTTTGCAAAGGAAGAATAGGTGTCCCACAAAGAAACAGGCAAGCCACCTTCTGCTTTTTTCACTTCTCTTCTGTTGTCTTCTCTGTATTCATCAAATTGTGAAAGGTCAAAAGTTTTTTCCAAAATACTCATCTCACTTTCTAAAACAATATTATCTTCGTTACAAATTCGCTATGACATTTTTATTTTACGTAACGCAAATCTATTCATTCATTAATAATTTTATAACCAAACATTCTATCTGCTCTTCAATCTCAGCAATTCTGTTTCCATTATTAAAACTCACATCATCATGTGCTTCCATTGATAATTCGCATAAAGCTATATGAATCTTATTTTTTTTATCAAACATAGGAATGTTTATATTTTCCAATATATGATTTGACTTAAACCACGATATATATGAATCTATAAATCGCCCTATTATTTTAGCATTAAGTATGCTACATAAATAATGTGCCTCTTTTTCATCTTCGAATGGAATCATTATATTATTATGGTCAGGAATAATCATTTTCCCTTTATATTCAGAAATCACACACGCCTCCATACCTTTAGATGCTAAGGCTTTCCAAACAACCTTATATGGTGCACTCGTATATTCACCAATATTGTATAAAACATACTCTGGCATACATACGTTAGCATAATGTTTTTTAAATGTTCCTCTATTAACCAAAATATCTATAAATTCCGCAGAAAACTTATTAAATGATTGGTCATAAAAATATTTGTACAAATTTTCACTATTTTTTTTCAATTTATCTTTGGTCAAAACATTTTTCATATTAGCTTCATATGGAACTATGATATCATATACACACCTATAGGACCATTTTTTAATATCTTTACCTCTTACTAAAGGATACAGATAATGAGGCTCTAAATAACATTCTATTTCCGGGATCTCTTTTTTGCTATTTTCGGGTGTATTCCTCACCCTTATCTTTCCTCTTACTTCTCCTTTTCTCTCCAACCAGTAAATTCCATTTGCACTTGTATCAACTCCCTTTCTTCCAATATAATTACTAGTACCAACTAATTTCTGAAAAATTGGTAATTCATACTCCTTTGCAATCATCCAAGCTGAATTATACTGCTCCGTTCTTATAGGTTTTGCCTTTAAAGACCAATAATCTAGCTTTAAGCCAACCGACTCTAATGTATCCTCTGCATCAATTACACCTTTATGCTTTTTGTACCACTTATTATAAGGTACTGGATAAACAGTTTCTCCTCCCTTTTTCAAGAAAATAACAGCCGTCTTATTACTAGCACCCAAAGCTAAAAAAGGTTCAACCTCTACATAATCTTCCACGTGTAAAACTTGTACTGGTTCGCTATCTTTTATTTTAAATTTTCTAAATCCATCGCCACCACCATATGCTTGCAACAAATTCTGATTAATTATGAATGCCAAAACACCTTCATCCTTCAAAAAATTGTCCATAACAACATAGGTTAATAAAACCGAGATATCATCATGTGAATTTCCCAATCTTGCTTGTAAACCTGTAAAATCAAATATCTTGTATGTATACCAATGTTTATGAATACTTTCTCTATAGTCTTCAGGTAATGTCTGCCAATTTACCCATGGTGGATTACCAATTATGAAATCTACTTTCTTGTGAAAAAGGGGAATAAACGAATTCTTAATAATCCCCATCCAAATATTTAAAATATTTCTTTTTTTCAAATCTTCTATTTGTTCATAGAATACCTTCATAATCTGCATTAATTCTTCATCATAGAAATCTGTTGCAAATTGCGTACATAACATCTTCCACAAATCAGTATCAAAACTGTTTCCCTGCTCAACATTATCTCTTAAATTATTAAGCATATCACAAAAAACATTATAATCATCACAATACTGTTTAGGAATTTCAAACACCCCTGCCCTTGTTGCAATTTTCCTAACAATATGATTTTCTACATTATGCTCTAATATTGTTAGCATAGCATCACAATGGTAAATAGGTATTTGTATATTCTGCTCTGTTTTTTCAATCAAATCTCCTAATGCCAGCAAATAATTTGCTCTAGCAGTTATTACCGCTAAGGGATTTAAATCAAAACCATGAACATTACTTAGTATCTTATCCAACAAAATCTCGTCAGAGACTTTATCCTTATATTTTTCTATTATATTTTTTATTGCAATCACAATAAATGTTCCCGAACCACATGTTGGGTCCAAAACACTTTTATCTATATTTCCGTCAACTCCAGAAAAAATATATGTTTGATTGGCCAACCAATCCGGACTATAATACTCTCCTAAGGAATGCCTCAATGATTTTGGCATTAGATAATTATACAATTTTCTTAAAAGATCTTGTGAATTATAATCTGTTAGTTTATCATTATCCCTAAAATCATAATTAAATATCTTTCTAAGCAAATCTTTAATATTTCCATATATTTCATCATCCCAACATTCCAGATACCAACCAAAAAAATCCTCCTCAATAAAATTTACAATTCCTAACTGTGTAAAAATTGTTCCATTTTCTATTGATTTTAGCTCTTGATAAGTAACATCTTTATCACTAAAATTAATCTGTGTATCAATACTTAAATTTATTTTTTTCTGATTCAACATTACTGTTACTAACAATTTTATAAATAACGCATAGTATGTTTGTATTGCATAAATCAAGTATCCTATAGATATATTTTTTCTTTCAATGCCATATATTGATGCAACTTCATCAATATCTAATTTCAGAGTATTTTCATTGTATCCGGACACTTCACTAAATAACGCATTCCACTGCTGATAAACTATATTTATCTTATCACTATCATTAAACATTAATTTTTTATACAAACATGCCACAATTTTCCTTGATAATTCTGACTCTACACCAAAATCTTCTATCAGATTCGATACACATAAAGCCCTACCACCAATCACTGGTGAAAATAATTTGATTAGAAATTCTTCTAGTGTAGATTCATCTAATTTATGTGGTGTTGATACATACCAATCTGTAGTTAAATAATATGTGTATATCACATATATACCATCAAAAATAATTCCTAAAATTTTATCTTTTTTTATCTTTTCTCTATTTGAAAAACCTTCAATTTGACGATGCACCTCATCAATATAATCAATATTACTAGATTTTCTACTTGGATAAGAATTTTGATTCTCTATAGCTCCTGGAACTTTATACTCTAAATTAACACAATTATAAAAACAATCAATACGTCCACTTTTAACGTATTTTTCATATGACGGATTAAAATCAACATGTATTTTTCCTGCCACTTCGCATAAAACAGGTGTAATTTCCATTTTAAAATCTTCTTCTGTCTTTTTTGTTCTATACACCTGAAACTTATCTACAATAGCACCAATCCTCTCTAGTAATTGAGTTCCATTATCATTCATATAATTTTCAATTTCAAATATAATATCATTATCTCTATTTATATAATCCATATCGCACCTCCATTAGCTAGTAATTGTCACTGCTTTTTCACTAGCTAGTATAACATATCTAAATTATACCATCAAGTAACTTTCATCCTTCTTTTTTCATAAAAGAAGGAGTGCTCATACACTCCTTCTTCTCTACCTACTCATTCCAGCCACCTTCCTCTATACCCATTCTCCGATACTCCGCAAGAAATTCTCCAGCATATTCATTCCTTTGATGGCAAACTACCTTATGAAATCTTATGCTTTTTCCACCTTCACGATAAACATAATTATCAACATCAAATCTCCCAACTTTCCCATAAACAAAACAAGTCCGAAATCTAAAATTCCGGACCCATTTCATCATAAATATTCCTTTTCTATTTCGCACCCAACTTCTTCTTCTGCCATGACTTTTTGCCACATTCTGGGCATTTTAAATATCTTGTTCTTCCTATGTGGCATGCAAGGTTAACTGCCGCGTAGCTTGGCACATGTCTGTGACCACAAGCCTTACATTCATAATATCCTGCAACTTGTTCGATGCGCACTGCATAAAATGCGCCTGCAAAAAATATTACAAATCCTATTACTATAAGTAATACTCTAAGCCAGTCTTCCATTTGTACATACGAGGCTACAAGTAGCAAAACAAATAATGTTATTGTCACTGTGACACCAATAAATACTTCTAGGCCTAACAATCTTTTGTCTGCTTCTTCTTTTTGTTTAATGGTATCTAATAAATTTTTTTCTAATTCTTTGTTGTAATTATCCATGGTAACTACCTCCCCACTTAATAAATCGTTTACTGTAATCTTTAGTTCCTTACACAAATCAAGCATTATAGATGAGTCTGGCAGTGATTTGCCGGTTTCCCATTTTGATACTGCTCTATCGGTGATGTTTAATTTTTCTGCTAGCTGCATTTGTGTTAAATTTTCTTTTTTTCTGCAGGTAGCAATAAATTTTCCAATTTTAATTTGGTCCATTGTATCCTCCTTTCTAAGCATATGACTATCTAGTCATATCGAGAAACCACAATCGAAATTTGCGTAAGCAAATTTCTAATTGACTTTGACTAAATTAACTTGCGCTAGCAAGTTATATGTCTTCAGACAAGGCAAAGTCATATGTCCTCCTTTCAAACTCATCATAAATGCTTTTTTACACTAAATCTACATACCATCAGTTGAGTGGGGAGATATCAACTAGTAGTTGAGTTAGTGTTTCCTATAAAGATACGTTTTATTTTACTTATAATTCTTCTATCTTTGTGATGTTGTTAATATCCAGTTCTCTTCCTAAGCTTAGTATTATTTTTGTTTTTTCAAAGGCTTTTATGGTAACGTCTCTGTAATCGTCGCTTTTAAAATCAAAAAAGCCTTTTATTAAGCCCTCTTTACAAGCGATTTCAACAAATACATTTTTACCACAAAAGTAGTTTCTGTCTATATTATCAGGTATTTCGGGGTTCTGTGTGTGTCTTTCTACAGTGGTAATATGTTTTTTACCAATCATTCCATAAACTGTTTTCTTTTTTTCCTGTTTTTGATAGAATAGAAAGTCTTCATCCTCGCTTAATACCAGTGCCTTTGACACTCCGTCATTCCAGCCGGTAAGATTTATGGTACAATACCAGCCTGCATATTCTGATTGAATTATTTCCTTCTTGCTTTCTAAATCCGTGGTTGCTACTTCGTTGTCTAAGAGCTCATCTAAGCTTACGTTAAAAATTTGAGAAATTGATTTTAAGTTGCTTATCTCAGGTATTCCATTGTTGCTTTCCCATTTGGCTATTGCAGAGCGCGAAACATTAAGCTCTTCTGCCAGTGCCTCCTGAGTAATTCCTTTCTCATTTCTTAATACTTTGATTTTTTCACCTATTGTCATTTTGGTTCCTCCTTTTGTTTTTCTAAAACATAGCATCGTAAAACCAAATAGTCTATATACATACTGTAACATTAGTGTTACTTAGGGTAACAATCTATTCTTTCCCTTCAACACTACCCTAAATTCTATATATCCTTCCATTTTCATCTTGTATGTCATTATTCCATTATATTTTTTTACCACATCTCTTACATTTTCAAGGCCAAGTCCGTGCTTGTCTTTTTCTGGTTTTGTTGTTTTAAGATTAGGATTGTCCTTTAATACATCGTTTTCTACTGAATTACCTAAGATGACCTCTGTGCTATTTTCATTTGCATATATATTAAGGTCCACTCGTGGTTTTTTTGCTTTTGAAGTGGCTTCTATGGCATTATCAATTAAATTTTCCAAAAGAATGTACATATCTACATCCTCTATACCACTTATTGTACCCATAATAAAGCATTTGCTTTCTATATCGGCTTCCTTGCACTGTTTTATCTTGCGGTTAAGCATATAATCTAAGAGCACGTTTCCACTGTTTATATATACTTCCTTTGTCAGGTCTCTGTTATCGATATATTGATGCAAAAGCTCTGAAGCCTTTGTATATTCTTTGTCATCTATCAGTTCAGCAGTTACGGTCAAAATCTTCTTTATATCATGACGCAGTTTATCTGTTTCTCGCTTTATCTCAAGGATGGATTCAACGTCCTTTTCTTTTTGTTCGTAGGCATTTAAAAGTATCTTTTCACGCATTTTTTCCGCATACATTTTATTTTCCATAATGAGCAGAATTATGCAAATAACGTTAATAACCACCACGCCAACAACTGCCCACGCCGTATAAACTGTGCGGACTCTCTGACTGGCATTATCGCTATAAAGCACAAGGCTGCATACAATTACCGACAGCATTGGAACTACCGATAAAATGTTAATGTACTTAGAATCGCTGTTTTCACAGTACTTTCTTACTTTTATAATTATACTTAAGTATACATATAAAAATAACTGTGCCGTAAGCTCTGCCACATATCTTGTAAGTGTATTTGGCTCTATTACGCCAAGGCTTGTAAGACCTGTTGCAAGACTGATTAGCCCAATACCAAGTATTGATGAAAATTCTAAACCGCCTATCATCAAATGTCCGTAAAATAATTTTTCAAAAAATGTTCCACCTAAAAAAAGTACGCAAAACGCCATGGTTATAAGTATTGTGGCAAATATACCCATGCGTTCAAAGATTAATAATCTATCAAGCACGCAAAGATATAACATCATCCACGCAAAGCCTATAACATATTCCGTTTTGGTACTTCTTCTATTTGCCTTTATTCTAAGACATTTTATAAGAAAATGTGTAATCATAAAGCTTTGGAACACATTTACTGCCAGTTCAAAAATACGGTACATCTAAAGTCTACCCTTTCCAAATTCTTTCGACCTCTAACATTCGTCTACGACTTATATTATACCTTATTTTTTCTGCTAAGTATATCTCATTTCCTTTAATTTTACTAATATATTTTTTGTTAACAAAAATACCTCTTGCAATCTGTATAAAACCATATTTTATAAGACCTTCTTCGTATTTTTGCAATGGTCCTAAACACTCTATCTTCTTGTCCATAAGTGTTATCTGAACATCTCTTCCAAATATCTCAACAACAATTATATCGCTGACAAATAAGGTAAACTCTCCCTTTCTATCTTCAAAGGTAAGTTTTTGCCTTCTTTCTCCAAGATATTCAAGTATATTTAGCATAGGCATTTCTATGCCTTCTTTAACAGTTTTTTTGCATATAAAACCAAGTGGTCTGCATACAAATGCCTTAGCCATATAATTTTCATGATTGGTAATGTATACGATGCCCGGATCTTTTCTTTGCTTTTGCAGTTCTTTTGCAATATCAAAGCCTAAATCGTCTCCGCACTCAATATCTAAGAAAAATATATCAATCTTATCTTCTATGAAATTGTCAATAAGCTCTTTGCCGGAATTGTATAAAATGCATTCGCAAGGCTCATCAGCGCCTGACATCTTCTCATATGTTTCTTTTATTATCTTAACAATCTTTTTCATATAAGCTGCATCATCATCGCATATTGCAAATCTGACCATCGTACATCACCTCAGTTAATTACTCTTCTGATACATATTCTAATATATCACCGGGCTGACAGTCAAGTGCTTCGCACACTGCTTCTAATGTACTAAATCTTATAGCACTGATTTTACCCGTTTTCATCTTAGAAAGGTTAACGTTAGATACACCAACCTTTTCTGAGAGTTCATTTAAGCTCATCTTCCTATCCGCCATAACGCGATCTAATCTTAAAATAATCTTACCCATAGCATCACCCACTTTTTATAATGTTTCATCAGATTCCTGTTGAAGTATTGCACCGTAATTAAATATATATGCAAGGGCAAATACAATAGCCATAATAATAATATACTGGAATTCAATATTAAAATATATAGTTAATCCACCACTTAAAATGCTTCCCATAATAGAATCCTCAATTGATGATAAAACCACCATTGGAATCAAGGAATATCCTACCGCCTTAATTTTATTAATTACATTTTCTTCAAATGGTGTTTCACACTTACGAAGCGCCTTACATAATCTGCCAACAAAAATGAATACAACAAATATAACTGCCATCTCGATGACTGCTCCAAACATAATTAAGCCGCCTTTTCTAAATGAAAATGAAAGACCATCTGCTTTTGCATCTACCATAAACTTATTGCCATCAACTGTAATTTCACCATCGCCATACTCCTGACCGTTTGCTGAAAAAGTAACTGATTTAAATTTTTCTTCATCAATATCATCAATAGTCTGACCTATAGCTTCCATATCAACTGTTATATTTGCCTTAGTATCAAATGTGATATTTAAAAAATCATCTGGGAACACTACGCAAAATATACCAAAGCCTATAAGTAAAGCCATTCCTAATACAAGAAATACCTTTGCGATATTAGTTATAATGCATCCAATCTTACCAAAACTGTTAATCTTTTTTATTGCTGTTTCTTTCATAATTTTAATCTCCTTTAAAATAAAATATAATATGTATAAAAAAGCATGCTTACGATATCCATTAAACATTTAATGTTTATCGTTAAATATATAATACAACATCATTTTTCGTTTGTCAACAACTTTTTAACGAAAAACATTAAAAATTTTACAATATAAATACACCACCACACAATAACCTATTGTATGATGGTGTAAAAGGCGTTTTTATCACTTGTTCTTTAAGAACTTATTTTTTACTTTCTTACTTTCCATTATAACGGCTTTTCTTCTTTCTTTAACAAATGCCATCCTAATAATCCTATAAATCCACGCAAAAGGCAAGAGCACAGGCACTTTTTCCACAATAGGGAAATATATACAAACTTCTTTATATGGTGGAAAAATGCGATAAAGAGTATACTTAAATACATTTCCACCCTTTTCGCCTTTTAATCTGCCGTCTACCATATGCTCCTTTGTTCCATATGTGGCTGAGCTAATAATATATCCCATATTTTCTTTGATTTTTTCATTTAGCGGACCACCATAAAATAAATAATTGCATACATCTGTCATTTCAACATGAAAATCATATATACCGATTTCTTCCAATTGGGCTTTTATATACCCCATATCCACGTCATTCATATCTTTTTGTATTAAATACAAGTCATTAATTGAACGCACCCCGGTTCCGCCACCAGTAAAATGTTTATGCATATGGGCAAGAAAATATATATAAAAATCTTCTTTACTCATATGATAGCCATATTCATTATTATCATCCTTTATGGCCTTATCCCAGGCATTTAAGAAATATTCATAATAGCTTGATTTCTTAGAAAGCAATTGCTTATGCATTTCAAAGGAATATATTGGTTCTTTTTCATATATATCGTGATTGGAATTTTCACTTAACAATACTGTCTTATACCCAAGAGCATTCATTATTTTCTCAAGTGTCTTTGGCTCTGCGCCGGCATATAAAATATCATTATCTGCAAATTGTCTTAATCCGGGCATTGGATAAAGTTTATTAATAATAACTCCTTTTAGGGGAAGATATTTTATCTTAGCCTTTTCCATTTCTTCTAAAATACGTCCTCTTTCTGCATCAAAGGAAAGCTCTTTTACAAGACTTTGCTGGGCTGTTAGCTGCCACCTGCCATTAAGTTCACTAAATTCCTTAATATAGTCACTAGCTACAGTGTATATAAGAGAAGCAACAGACTGTTCTGTGGCTAAATCATATATTTTCGTCCAGTCTTCCTTTGTCAAACTGGTAAATTCACTTTTATCATATTTATTTGTTAAGGCTGCAACAGAAAGTCTAAAAATCATTATCTTCCTACCTCCACAATTTTCTTATCCGCTAAAGTAATCGTCCTATCGCAGAATTTAAAGGCTGCATTTCTATGAGTAATTATAATTATGGTCTTATCCGTAAGCTTTTTAATATTTTCAAGAACCTTAAGCTCTGTTACCTCATCAAGTGCTGAAGTTGCCTCGTCTAAAAGTATAACCGGAGCATCATAATACAAAGCTCTCGCTATAGCTATACGCTGCATCTGGCCCTCTGACAGACCCTGGCCTCTCTCTCCTAAAATGCTGTCATAGCCATTTGGCAATTCTTCAATGAATTCAGTTGCACACGCAAGCTCACATGCTCTCTTTACGGCTTCGTAATCTTCCTTCTCAAGATTTTCCTTATACATTGTAACTACCTTTACAACGCTTCCTGCCATTAAGGCATTACCCTGAGGCACATATGAAAATAAGCTGCTATTCATGGCTTGTTTTTCGTCGCCATTTTCATACATCACAAATTCTCCCTGCTTTACCGGATATAGGCCTAAAAGTAATTTTATAAATGTACTTTTTCCAATTCCTGACGAACCGGTAACTGCTATAAATTCGCCTTTTTTTATAGTAAATGAAGCATCTTCTAAGACATTTTCGCCCTCATTTGTATAGGACATGGTAATAGAGTGCCCTTCTAGGGTCTCAAAGCTGTCTATAGCTTCTTTTTCTTCATATTTTTCTTCAATATCACATAATTCTATCAGTCGCTCCGCAGACGCTAACATTGAATAGTATTGTGGAATTATGGCAGAAATGCCACTTAATGGTGCCTGAAGCTGACCAATCAATTGCCACACAGCAAATAAAGTACCATATGAAATCGCACCCTTAACCATTCCATAGCCGCACCATACAATTCCAAATAAAAATCCAAAATTCATAAGTCCGGTAAAACCGGTATGCAAAATATTAGAAAACTTATTTTTCTTCATTCGCATATCTTTGTATGCTGACAGATTATAATCATTTTCATTTTCAACCGCAGCCTTTGCAGAAAATGCCTTTATTACTACAACATTTTCCAAAGCTTCCTGCATAAAAGAACGAAGCTTACCATTTTCTTCTGAAACTCTTTTATGATAATGCTTCATTTTCTTTCTAAATACCGTACTCATAAGGATAATTATCATACCGCCTGCAAGAAATACCAGAGAAAATCTCCAATCCAGTACAAATAACACTACAATTACACTGACAAGCTTTACCACCATAGAAAGCAATGCGGGAACAAGACTTACCACACTGTTTGTTATGGTTGACACATCATTATTTAACCTATTCATAAGCTCGCCGGTATGATATTTTGAAATTTCACTATAATCTCTTGTAAATACAACATCAAGCATTTTGCTTTTTAGGGCATTTTCCGCTGTAGCTCTTGAATATTCCTCCATATATGACAAAATATATCTGGTAATCACAAGTGCCACAATAACAAAGAAGGTTATTATTACCCAATCCTGAAATTTTGCCATATTTTTAGCCACTGCAGCATCAATTATATTGCGCAACAACAACGCAAGCATAACACCTAAAAAAGAGTTAAGCATACCAATAAGAGAAAGTGCTACCACTTTCCCTGTCTGATGCTTGTTCTCCTTTATAATCCATTTAAGTGTCATCTTATCGCTTCTTTCTCATTCGCATTATCTTAAACTTAATACGCAAATACAATGCTCTAACATAAAACAAATCACATATATAATGTGAATACATTTTATATTTCTTGTCGTCAGTGGAAATAAATTTCCCGTCCTTTATTACACCTTTTAAAATGCCTATTATATGTGCATCCGTTATACCATATTCTCTTGTATAACGATTATCTCCACACATGACATAACCGGCCTTACCACTTTTTATACAACGATGTAATACATACTGTCCACTATCTCTTTTATATAATGGAACATCATATTTTTTAAGACCGCCTGTATATTTTTCAATATACATCATATCCTTACCCTGTCTTAAAAGTGGCATCATACTGTCACCTACATTTGTACTAGTGATATTGCCTTTTACATTCAATTCTTCTTCTATTGTAGAATTATTCATCCAGCAATCCGGCCTTTCTAAACGCATCAACAACATTTTCTACATCTTTTTTTGCAACCTCTCTTGATACATCATAGGTTTCTAAAAGAGCATCCACCAGCTTATCCACTGTTGTATCCTCCATCATTTTATCCACCAAAAATGCCGCAGTTGCATTATTTCTTATCATTCCGTTAAATTTTTCGCCTGCTTCTTTTGTTGCCACAGCCACATAATCATTACCGATTTTAGACTGTACTATACCATTTTTTAATTTCATAATGTATTATTAGTCACTCCTTTAAAAGAAACTTCTACTGCTTTTCTTGACATATCACAGCTCAGCCTGTAAATAGGTACTTTTTTTATTATTCTGTCACATACACCAAGAACATTAGCAGCGCCCTGATTAGTCATATGTATCTGTCTGAATAATTGTTCAACAGCAAATCTTTCATCTGCCTTTTCTATAACATTATCAGTACCACGCTCAATAAATATAATTCCTGCAAGTGGTGCTTTTTTATTGATGTGATAGCCTTCCTTGCCACACCATGGTGTTCCATATACAGTAAATGTATCTTCTTCCATTCTTATAAATGGCTTATCACCGTTAATTATATCCACCTGTCCATCAGTCACATATTTTTTCCACAAAGCCGCATGTGTAGATTTACCAGTTCCACTTTTTGCAGAGATTATATAACATTGCTCTTTATATGTCATTGCAACTCCGTGAAACAATATTACATTTTGCAAAGAAAGATATTCTGACAGCTTCCTAAGTATGGCTAAGGTTTCTAAATAGCCTCTGTCAAAGCGTTCCTCATATCCTTCCTGCTCATATTCTATTTCTTCTTCACTAACCTTAAGTTTGGGTATATTAAACTTTAATTCTTCATTATCATCGACTATATATTCTTTCATAAAGTCCTTCATATAATCATATTTTGCCTTTATATCAAATACACAGTCTGCTATTGCCACTCTCATTATTTCACCGGATCAAGTGGAATCAAATCGCCAAAGCCTTCATCTGCGGCATTTGTCTTAATTTCAATGCCTGCCTTTGTTGTTGTTTCCTGACTTACTACACTTGTCTGCTGTGGTGCTGTTGTTTGGCTTTCCTTATCCTTTTTGCTTAATTCAAGCCCAATTACAACTGCAAATATAAGCACCAATATTACTGTTATAATTATTAATATTTTCTTCTTCTTATCCATAATTACCTCCTGTTAGTATCCTGCTTCTTTTTTTAGTTCCTCTATCTTCCTCAATGCTTCTTCTATCTTGCTCTCTATTTTAGAACATTCCTCTTTATAGCTTTGTCGCTCTGTAGTATAATCCATCCCTGCACCGGATTGATAATTCTTATATCCTGTAACATTAGTTACCATAATAGTATCCTCATATCCTAAAAGACAATCCACTATCATCTTGAATCTAGAATAGCTTGTCTTTGTCTCCAAATCATATTGAGGATAAGATAATTCTATGGTATTAAATAATAATACGGTTGAATACGATATTTTATTATATTTTTCAATGTCTCTTCTTACATCTATATAATTATAATCTGCCTGAACGCCTTTTAAAACCCCATCATCCATATTCGCCGCCGAAAACCACGCATTTTCGCCGGTATTATTTATGGAAATGTATGTATTAAATCCTAAGTCTTTTAACTTGTCACATACAGATTTATAGCTTTCTTCTTCTCTAAAACAATATACCTTAGGCACCTCAAGACCATTTTTCTCAAACTGTTTTTTTACATCTTCTACATAGGTCTTCCAGCGATTAGCTGCTGCATCCTGTACAACTCCTGTTAAAGGAGTACTTCCATCAGTACCAATAGCTGCTTCCCAGCCTTTAGCAATAAGCTTGTTATACTTGTCTACAGAAATGCCTTTTTCACTTCCAGGAACATTGGTATGATTAAAAATCATTACACCAGTATAACCTTTTTCGTTCATATAGTTGATTACCTGTTCATTTTCACCATTTACCATATCTGTAAATGCCAGAACAACACAGGATTTACCATTAATAGCATTGCCATATCTTTCCTGCAACGCAAGTATCTGTGCTTCATAATCTGCCACCTCTTGTGTAAGCTGGTTAATCTGTACCGTAACCTCTCTCATTCTTTTTTCACTTTTTTTATCTGTACTTATAATATAACCAAAAATTCCCAATACTACAAGTAATAAAATCACTGCAATACTTATAAATAATTTTCTGTTTCTGGATAATATATTTTTCATCCAGCCCGACATAAGACTTTTGTCGACGTCTTTATCATCATCCACAAATTCTTCATCGTCATCTACATTTTCGTCTATATCATCTTCATCTAAATCTATATCTTCATACAAGTATTGTTTATTCTTATCTTCCATAAAATCCCTACCGAAAAAAAGAGTGCCGCTCCATAAGGATGTTCTCACTTATTTTGCGACACTCACTAAAATTCAATTTAATTAAGCACCGAACATTGTGCCAAAATCTGCTGTTGCAGTTGTATTAGTATCACCAATTTCAGGAATAGTATTGTTACTTACTACGTTTACGCCAGAAGTTGTAATAACATCTGCTTTATCCCATACTGTAATCTCTACAACTGGTGTGCTATATGTTAACTTATTCATAACTATATTTCCTCCTAAAATTATTGTACTGTATATGTGAAGCTTGAACCATATGTTGTTTCGCCTGTTTCTGGAACATATGCTGGCTTAACTTCTGTAAACTGTGTACCTGAAGGTACGTTTGTAAGTTCGATTATTGCAAATGCATATCCGCTTGGAGCATATACTACTTCTCCATCAGCCCATAATGATGAGAATAAATCCTTACCTGCTACAAGTTCTGTATAACCGTTAGCTGTCATAGAAACACCAACGCCATCTAATGTATCAATAGTATCTAAAGCTACTGGAACTACAAAACGAAGTGTATATTTTCCATCGCCCTGCTCCTTATACTGAACATACATATTTTCCTGTGTTGTAGTATCTGTATCTTCTACACCTGCAGAAACTGGTCTTGTTTCAACAAGAGTGATTGAATCCATCTTGATGTCACCAGGAGCTGAACCAGCACTCTCTAATGTAATATAACCATCTACTATATCAGCTGTTGTAAAACTATATGCTTCATCACCTTTTGCCATATATGTAAATGCTACTTCTCCACTAGCATTAAGAAGACTTCTTTCTCCTGAACTCTTGTTACTTGTAAAATGTAATGTAAGAGTTCCTGATGTAACATTTTCTGCAACTGGAATACCTGCTACACCACCTGAACATATTGTAAAATAATCTTTACCAAACTTTACCTTTGTTGTGTTGCAAATAATTCCACCTGCTATTGTGTCGCCTGCACTCATCTGTGTATTAGCGTCAAATGCTGTTCCTGTACCATCTGTGTTAGGTAATGTCCATACAGAAGTTCTTGTTTCTGTATCTCCATCTACAACCCAGTCTCCTGCTGAGTATGTACCATAATCATGTGTAGCTGCATCAACCTTAGCCATACCGCTCATAGGTAACATACATACTGCCATAGCCATAACCAAAGCTAATGACATAAGTTTTTTCTTTAACTTCATTGTTATTCTCCTTTGCATTATATATTTGATTTTGAAATCAACAAATTTCTATTCCATTGTATCACTTTAACAAGCTAATATCAACTTTTTTGTATTTTATAGAAAAATAAATGTAATTATCATTAAAAAATCTGTACAAATCAGTATGTTTAACTCCTGTGTAATTAATAATTATGAGCAAATACGCATTACAAAAGCCTGCCACATCATATCAAATGTAGCAGGCCTATATATAATTACTATTATTTACTATGCACCAAACATTGTGCCAAAATCTGCTGTTGCAGTTGTATTAGTATCGCCAATTTCAGGAATAGTATTGTTACTTACTACGTTTACGCCAGAAGTTGTAATAACATCTGCTTTATCCCATACTGTAATCTCTACAACTGGTGTATTATATGCTAACTTATTCATAACTGGGTATCCTCCTAAAATTATTGTACTGTATATGTGAAGCTTGAACCATATGTTGTCTCGCCTATTTCTGGAACATATGCTGGTTTAACCTCTGTAAATTCTGTGCCTACTGGTACATTTGTAAGCTCGATTACTGCAAATGCATATTCATTTGGAGCATTTACTACTTCACCATTTGCATATACTGATGCAAATAAATCCTTACCTGTAACAACTTCTGTTCTTTCGTTTACTGTCATAGAAACACCAACGCCATCTAAAGTGTCAATGCTATTTACTGCTACTGGAACTACAAAACGAAGTGTATACTTGCCATCTTGTTGTTCTTTGTATTGAACATACATATCACCTTGTGTTGTTCCATCTGTGTCTTCATCAGATGCTGTATGTACAGTTGTTATAGTTTTAATATAGTTAGAAGCTGTTGCAACTATATCAACATAACCTGCTTCACCTTCATATGTAAATGTTTCTGTTGTATTCGTAGCTGCAATACCATTAACTGTATGACCAACGGAATATGTTACCACTGTAATATCACAATTACCATCTACAGGAACACTAATTACTGTATCTGTATTAAACTGCGCCCATCCGCCGTTATTATTTTGAAGCTTACCATTTGTAGCATCTACTAAAAGGCCTTGCCATTTACCTGAATTACCATTAAATATAACATCAATAGTTGATAAATCCCATGTCTTGTCACCAACATTACCAGGTAATAATGATACATCAATATCTGCAACACTAATAGTATCAATATATCCACTTCCATCTGTAGATACGATATTTACATAACCAGCTTCGCCTGTGTATGTAAATGTTTGTGACTTAGCTGTAGCTGCTTCACCATTTACTGTATAACCTGTTGAGTATGCAGATACTGTTATTTCACAAGCACCATCAACTGGTACTTTAATAATAGCACCTTCAGTAAACTGTGCCCACTGTTGAGTTCTAACATAAATCTTACCGCTTGTACCGTCTAAAATAAGACCATTCCATTCCCCCGATGTACCTTGATATGTAACCACATCTTCTTCATTGTCCACTCTCAAAGTCCATGTCTTATTCTCTGCCTCAACCTTACTTGCCTTACTCATAGGCAACATGCATACTGCCATAGCTACTATTAGTGCTAGCGACATAAGTTTTTTCTTTAATTTCATTATCCTTCTCCTTCTTTCCTTTGTTTTGAAATTAATAAACTACGGTCGCATTTTACCATCTTAACAAATCAACATCAAGTATTTTACTGATTTAATTAAAATTAATGGTAATAATAGTAAAAAAATCCGTACAAACATACTGACTTAAGCTAGTTTTGATAATTAAAGACCTGGTATATTGTAATTGACTCATCTAACAGTCACTTACAGATATACCTTCTCCTTTCTATCAACCTTTTTATCCGTGGTTGATTACGGTGTTATATATTTGTATGATGTAAATATGTGATGTGGATTTGTGTTTTGAAGTCCTGTGGCTTTGACTACTTTAAGGAGGTTCTCACCACACCTTATTTCTAAATAATGATTAGTTAGATGAGTCTTGAATTCGTATCTTGTACCAGGTTTTACGAAGTAAGTGCTGTGGATAACACATTACATATTTTATTACGAAAGGAATGTATTATCATGATTTTAGTCGGAATTGACATCGGTAAAAACCAACACACCTTCTCCATCATTGACAAGGAAACCGGAGAAATACTTTCAAATCCTTCTGGTTTTAATAACAATCAGGAAGGATTCCTGTTACTCATCAAAAAACTAAGCAGCTATGCCAAATCGGAACTTCTAATCGGTATGGAAGACACCGGACATTATCACTTTTCTTTACTCAAATATCTTCTTGACAGTCGCTATACTGTTGCCCTGATTAATCCTACAACTACTGACCTTACCAGAAAGCTTCAGGGCGGCATTACCAAAAATGATCCTTTGGATTCGCTTACTATCTGTGATGTAATTGGTTCTAATCAGCGTAAGAAGCCTTATCGCATTACAAAAGTAAACCGCTTTGACCTTTATGAACAGAAGCAGTTGACACGTCATCACCATAACCTGAAAGAGGAATTAAACACCTATAAAAACAGGCTTCAAAAATGTATTGATATCGTATTCCCTGAATTTAATTCCTTATTCCGTTCAAAGTATGGCATTGTTTACATGAATGTTTTGAAAACATTTGCTTCCGCTGAAAAGATTGCAAACTCCGATATTCGAACCATTCGGAAATGTTTTGAATATGAAGGGCGTGGAAAACGAATCCCGCTTTCTGCCGAGCAGCTTAAAGCAGTAGCTAAAGCTTCTGTCGGCATACCTTCTGTCGCTGAAGAAATACAGATCAGACACCTTGTATGTCAGATTGAAATGATTGAAGAACAGCTATCTGAAATAGACAAAAAGATAGAAGAGTTCTCCTTGCAAAACAACTCTCCTATCCTCTCCATACCAGGAATTTCCCACTTCTCTGGTACTTCTATTTTAGCGGAATTGGGAGATATTTGCAACTATACAAAAGCATCTCAGATAATTAAATTTGCAGGTGTTGCCCCATATCACTATGAGTCCAGCCAATTTACTGCCCAGCATACTGCAATAACCAAGAAAGGTTCCCGGTATCTGCGAAAAACGCTGTATCAGATTATTTTGCCTGTTATCAATCACAACAAGGTCTTCACTGCTTACTACAATAAAAAGCTAGCCGAAGGCAAAGGACACCGATGTGCCCAGGGTCATTGTATCAGAAAACTTTTAAGAATCATCTATCATCTATTAAGTACTGGGCAAACTTTTAATCCTGTGTTACTAATGTAGTCATACATACAACTCAGCTTATGCAACGTCCTTCTTTGAAGGTCTATTTGTTGTGCCACAAAATCCATAATTATTCACATATTTTCAAGGTTCATACTTTTGCTAACTAAAAGTCTATTTTTTCAAAATCTACTTGATTTTTATATAGTTAGCTCCTATATACCTTATCTTCACTGTATTTTCATCTATATAAGCATAATCAAATGTTATATAATCGAATCTCGACGCTTTATACCAATCTTTTTCCCTTATTCTCACATATGAAATTATCTTTACTACAAAAGTACCATTTTCATATTTTAAGACCTCCTGTGGTATTGTAATAGTTTCACTATGCCCGTATATTATTCCATCTGAACGATTCATTTTATATCCGAATTCTTTTGTAAATGCCTCTGCTTCTGTAATTTCTCGTATATAATAATGATTTGTCAAATTTTTATAATCAGGCACTTCATTTCCATTTACTATGGCTAATTCATGTGAAACATCACATACATACATTGCAAAGTAAATTTTTTCCATATTATCACTTTTATAATATCCTTTAGAGTTTACACCATATTTTTCAGCATCATCCAATCTATGTAATCCATAGTACAATTGTAATTGCACATTATCCTTTTGAAATGTATCTACATCCGACTCTACACCCATCATCATTGTATCTGGCGTGTATGTATAAGAAAATCCCTCTCTTATTATAGGTTTTTCTTTTTTACTTCTTATTACCGTAATTACGATAATTACAATTATAATAATAAATAATATCAACATAAACATTTTTTTTCGTTTATTCATTTCTAGCCTCCTATTTGTCAGATATTATTATTTTTTGAATCATTTCAAAGCGTACTTTAGTACCAAAAAAGAAGTTGCCATAATGACAACTTCTCTATATATTTATATTTTTCTTATTTTTCTTTCTTCCCTGCAAGCACCTTATATACCAATGCTGCAAGCGCTGCACCCACTAATGGTCCTACTACGAATACCCAAAGACATTCAATAGGTGCTGTGTTCCCGCTGATTGCTGCAACTACAGCAGGACCGATACTTCTTGCTGGATTAACTGATGTACCTGTCAAGCCAATACCTAAAATATGTACTAATGTTAAAGTAAAACCAATTACTACGCCTGCAAATGAACCATGGTTTGCTTCCTTTGAAGTTACACCAATAATTGTAAGAACAAATACAAATGTAAGAACAACTTCTACAAGTAAGCCCGCAACTACGCTACCGTTAACGCCTGCGAGACCATTTGAACCAAATCCACCTGTCATATCATTTACATCGCCTAAATTAAAGATTAAGGCAAGGATTCCTGCTCCGGCAAATGCACCTAAAATCTGAGAAATTACATATCCCACAAATTCTTTCGCCTTCATTCCGCCACTCATTAATACGCCTAATGAAACTGCTGGATTGATATGGCAGCCTGAAATATTGCCTATGCAATAAGCCATACCTACAATTACAAGACCAAATGCAAATGCTGTTAATACATAACCACCACCAGCTGCTGCACTACAGCCTACAAGCATAGCGGTTCCACAACCAAGTGTTACTAATACTGCTGTTCCGATAAATTCGGCAACATATTTTCTTATGTTTTCCATAAGTACCTCCTAAAACTTAAAATCTATACTTATCATATCACTCTTAAAAAATATATTCAAGTCATATTTGAATTCCTGTACAGTGAGATAAATGCAACTCATTAATATCCTTTAATTCTTTTTTTGTAGCATCTATACGTTCCTCATTGGCATCAACCAAATGAATTCCTCCATACAATGCTTTAATTGGCATATTTACAGCGTTTTTTACTGAATTTAATATATTCACGATGCCACGATGTGAACAGCCCACTATAAGCTTCAGCTCATTATCTTCCAACAGACCTAATACAATCTCATCTGCAAAATCATCCTGAACATAACTACCGTTTTCTTTTATACGGAAGTTAGGATTTAATTTTTCATATTGAGAACTCATTTTAAAATTTTTAAAAAGAATAATATTCTCACTTATAAATGTAATATCCTCTGACACAGGTATATATTCTTGTGTTTCAAAAAGGTCTATATCAAATGGATTTCCATTATATTTGTAATCTCCGTCAGGTAAAAGCTTGTATTTTTTCTTAAAGAACTCCTGGCCTGTATATATTTTTACATTGGATTTTAATAATGGTAATACTTCTTTTACTCCACCACTATGATCATAATGACCGTGACTTAACACAAGTATATCTATATTTTCCAAATCAACATTAAGAATTTTTGCATTATCAATAAATGCTCCTGTCTGTCCCGTATCAAATAATATTTTTTTATTATCATGTTCAACATATACCGAATATCCGTGTTCCGATATAAGTTTATCATCATTCATATCGTTATCTATCAATCGTTTAATTATCATTTATTTCCTCATAATACTTCTTAAGTACATTTTTATTAGTTTCAAATTGACAATTTTGATAATTGCTTGTCACTTTTTGCTTATATTCTTCTACTTTTTTATCTGCACCGTTAGTAGCCTTCCATTGCTCATATTGTACATAATCTGCATATCCATCAACTATCTCCCAGTATTTATCAAAGGTTTCATCAAAGGCATCATACAATAGCAAATAGTCTCTTAATTCACCATATTCGCCTTCATAATAATAAGTGTCACAGGCATTTACTAAATCCGCTTTGTTTTTTGAATTGGTCTCATCAACAATGCCCTCTAATAGTACTACGCCAAGGGTATAAAGGTAAAATACACACATAAAAACACCTGCGATTTTAAGCACATTTTTAATCATTACATGTTGCCTCCTTTGCCTTTTTTACCAATTTATCCAATTCATCAGAACTAAGATAAGATTCTTTTATCATAAAATCAATATCCTCATCGGAAAACTTAAGTGTATATTTCCAGTATGACATTATTTCTTCCGAATACCTATCATATATGGCCTGATTTTTGACATTCAGTTCTTTGTACTTGTTATAATCCATCTTATACACATTTACACTATTCTTAATGGCATATTCTAAATGATAATTATCTTCCTTCTTTTCTTCTAAGCCAAGACTATGATATATATATTTGTTATTTAGATATTCATCATAATCAAAGGTCATTAACGCCACTTGTTTATATACAAATATCTCATCATCACCAATATTTGAATCCATAACCTCACTGGTCAGCTGACTGTAACGTCCTTCCTCGTATAACTTTTCAAAGCGCTTAATTGTCTTTTGTGTATTTCTTGCTTCCCTTAATCCCACAGACATAGCCTGTACAAAAATAACACCTATAACAATAATAGTTGCCAAAATACAGGCAAGAACAGATATTAACAAAGTTCTGTTAAGTACACGATTAACGGTATATGTAGAAATTTTCTTTCCAAGCTCTTTTCTTGTTTTTTCATACTCAAGTTCTGCTTCGCTTCGCTCTGCCATCCAAATTTTTCCGATAAGATTTTCGGTATTACAATAAGGACATTTTAATTCTCTTGTTTTATAATGTGCACCACAATTTTTACATTTCATTATCTTATCTCCATCCTTGTCTTTACAAGCTTTGCAAGCTCTGAATAATTATAATTTAAATAATCTGCAAGCACAGCTTCAATCTCTTCCTCTGTTAAAAATGCATAGCTTTTTAAAGCATTTTTATATTCTCCTTCAACATACAACGCTATCTGTTCTTCTCCGTATTTAAAGCCGTCTGTTCTTAGTGCTTCTATATCTGTCAGCTTTTTAAATACTTGCTTCAAATTAGATTCAAGATTAGTTACATCATAATTATTTTTTAAAGCATCTACCTTATAATTCAAATCAAAATACAACTCGTCCGCTACAGTATATTTTTTGTAGCTTCCACCATACAAATCCTTTTCATCTAAATATTCTCCCATTTCTTCATATTGTCCCGCCGCATAATATTCTTCAAGCTTTTTCAAATGTTTTTCCTGCATTGGCAAATCTGTTTTTGATTTTATGGTAGAAACAATAAAAACAACTACCGCCGCAATAATAAACAAGGCAAACACAGCACCTGCTATCATTAGCAGGTACTTAGTTGTCTTATTTACTATTTTGTCCGGAAGTTGTTTCAGTTCCTTAGTTTTATTATCGTAATATTCTATATGAGCATCCTGTTCTTTTTGTGCCACATATGCATTTTCTGTATTACAGTATGGACATTGTAAAACATTATCTTCTATCTGCGCTCCACAATTTTTACAATTCATTGTTTCCGTCACTCCTAATCTCAATAATGTCTACATTATATCATACTAATTTAAAATATACTACTCTGTTCTAAGTGCTGTTACAGGATCCTTCTTAGCAGCCTTCTTAGCAGGGATAAATCCACCAATAAGTGTAAGTACAACGCTTAAAATAACAAGTATTATTGCTGCGCCTAAAGGTAAGGCAGCGCTTACATCATTAGTATCTGCAACTGCATGAATAATCATATTTGCAGGTATTATTACAAGCCATGTAACTACTATACCAAGTATACCTGAGAAAAGACCGATAATAAACGTCTCTGCATTAAATACCTGAGAAATATTTTTCTTTGATGCACCAATCGCACGAAGAATACCAATTTCCTTAGTTCTTTCAAGTACTGAAATATAAGTAATAATACCAATCATAATTGATGAAACTACTAACGACACCGATACAAAGGCAATTAACACATAGGAAATTACATCGATAATCGTTGTAACTGATGAAAGTAACATCGCAATATAATCTGTATAGCTAATCTGATTTTCTTCTGAAACAGTTTTATTGTATTCTGCTATACAATCTGATACAAACTCTTTGTTTTCAAATGTATCTACATAAATAGATATTGAAGTAGGAGCATCATAGCTTATTACACCGAATTTTTCAATATTTTCATCATAGCTTCCTGCTGAAATGTAAGTATTATAAATCATTAAATACATTTCATTTGTAGCCGACATCATAAATTGGTCAAACATTAATGCAAGCTCAGTTTCGCCCATTTGTGCAAACTGATCTCCCTGACCTGTGCCTGCCATCATACTTTCAAACATCTTAGCCTTATCAGAAACACCTAAGCTCTGAATAAATAACTTAGCATCTGCAATCTTTGTCGCATCATCTGAAGGTGCAAACTTAACACCGCTGATAACATTTACCTTATCATTTGCTAACTGAGCCTTAACTATTTCACTATTATTTGTATGCTCAATTACATAATCTGTAAGCTTTCTTGTATATGCTAAAGAATTCATAATTGTGATATCTGCTTCATCATTAGCTCTTACTATACCACTAATCTTTAATTCAATTGCACTATCAAGCAATTTCTTCATATCAGAAATATCTTCTGCCGGTGTATATGTTCCATTTTCATTTTTGAAATACTTATCACAATTTGGAATCATATAAAATGTCTTATCAAGCATTTCCTCATATGACCAATCGCGTTCTTTAAATTCAACTTCTTCGCCACGCATAATCTTAGCCATAATTTCCTTATATTCAGAAGCAGGTAATACACCTAACTTATATAAGGTTGCAGCTGAAATCTGATTGTATTTACCGATAACTAATACTAATTCATTGTATTCATCCGGCCATGAGCCATGAATCACATCATAACCTTTCAATATTGCAGGATTTATTAACTGACCATCCTTGCCTGGAAGAAGTTCTTCAAGACCTGTCATTACCATATCTTCTGCCATTGTACCAGCCATACCCATCATATTCATATCTGTAAGGGATGTACCATCAGTATTAACCAATACACCTTCAGGATCATAAGAAAATACGCTATATTTAATTCCATAAGAATATATAATTCCATTTTCACCTATATACTTATGAATCTTGCTGTCAGGATTGTCTAAATACTTCTTAAATTCAGTAAGGTTATTTTCTGTAATACTTGTTGTAATGCTTGAAACCATCTCAAACTCACTATTATCAGCATATACCTTATTAAGCTCTCTATCCGTAATATTAGCCCATTTTTCACTATTCTCTGTTGAAGTTCCAAGAAAACTGCTTAAATCAAAGGTCTTAGCCTCAATAAGAATAGGATATGATGTCATTGTATCCTTTTGAATCTTCTCGATATAATTATTAACACCATTTGACAACGATAAAATAAGAGCAATACCAATAATACCAATAGAGCCTGCAAATGCAGTTAAAAATGTTCTCGCCTTCTTAGTCTTTAAGTTATTGAAACTTAAAGAAAGAGATGTGAAAAATGACATTACTGCCTTACCCATATTTTTATGCTCTGCTGGCGCAACCTCATCCTCATTAATCTCAAATGGCTCTGTATCACTAATAATATTACCATCTGTAAGTCTTACTATTCTTGTTGCGTACTGTTCTGCAAGTTCAGGATTATGTGTAACCATAACTACAAGCTTATCCTTCGCAACCTCTTTTAAAAGTTCCATAACCTGGATACTTGTTTCTGTATCAAGGGCACCTGTAGGCTCATCTGCTAAAAGTACATCTGGATTATTAACTAATGCTCTTGCAATGGCAACACGTTGCATCTGTCCGCCCGACATCTGATTTGGCTTCTTATGTATATGTTCACCTAAACCAACCTGTTCTAATGCCTTCTTAGCTCTTTCTCTTCTCTCAGACTTTGATACGCCCGAAATAGTAAGTGCAAGCTCTACATTTGATAAAATTGTCTGATGAGGAATCAAATTATAGCTTTGGAATACAAAGCCTATCGTATGATTTCTATAAGAATCCCAGTCTCTGTCTGTATACTTCTTTGTTGAAATTGAATTAATAATAAGGTCTCCACCTTCATATCTGTCAAGACCACCAATAATATTAAGCAATGTAGTCTTACCAGAACCACTAGGACCCAATATTGCAACGAATTCATTGTCACGCAAATTAAGACTTACATTGTTCAATGCTTTTTGAACCATATCACCAGTCTTATAGGTTTTACTAATACCTTTTATCTGTAACATAACATTCTCCATTCTCTATAAATTTCCATTTTCCATTTTATCACAAATATGTAAATTGGCAATAATTATATTTTGAAATTCACAGATTTTTCATATACCGATTATTAAGGATTGGTAAGACTTTACTTTACGCTACATTTTCACTCAAAATTCTCCTTAAAGCAGCCATGGAACTAGTATGACTTCTAGCTATTATTGTGTTTTTGTCATCAACTTCATCTAAGGCAACCCTAACCATTTTATGAGACATTGTACTTGTAAAAAGTACCAATAAATCAGGATTTCCAATCTGCTTTCTAAGGCCACTGGTCATTTCCGTAAAAATCTTTGCTTCACATTTAAATTCTTTGCATAAATCCTTATAATTTCTAACCATTCTTTCATTTCCACCAAGAATAACTACGCTCATTTTTACCCCCCTGTAGTTAGTTTTAACTAACTTGCTATGTAAATATATGGAGTAGCCATAACGGTTACTCCATATATTAATCTATTTTATTTACTATGGCATTTCCCATTCATTGGGCAAGATGAACAATTTGAGCCACAGGAAGATTTTCCTGCCTTTTTATCTTTTATCATAACTGTTATAACTGCTGCAACTATTGCCACAACTATTAGGGATACAATTATTGTCCCCATATTTATCACTCCAATTCATTATTTCTTATACTTATTTGGTCTTAATAACATAAAAAGTATAAATACTAATACTATAACTGCTGCCACAAAACCTATAACATTCATAGAACCTGCAATTGCACTACCAAACTGATATATCATAAGTGAAATCGCATAAGCAAATACGCACTGATATGTTATGGCAAATGCTGTCCACTTTGGATTATTCATTTCTCTTCTTATAGCACCCATAGCCGCAAAACAAGGAGCACAAAGTAAGTTAAACACTAAGAATGAATACGCTGACAATTTTGTCATTCCTTCAAAATCAAGTACTCCAAATACACCAACTACTTCTTCCTTTGCAATAAGTCCCATAATAGTTGCAATTGTTGCCTTTATATTTCCAAAACCTAATGGTGAAAATATTCCACAAACAGCGCCACCAATCATTCCTAAAACACTGTTTTCAAGCTCCATATCAAGGCTAAAGCCAAATCTTCCATCCACACTTCCAAAGCATGAGCCTGACCAAATAATAACTGATGCAAGTAAAATTACAGTTCCCGCTTTTTTAATAAATGAACTTGAACGTTCCCAAGTGCTTCTCATTATATTACTAAATGTAGGCATATGATATGCTGGAAGCTCCATTACAAACGGTGCTGCTTCTCCTGCAAATAATTTTGTTTTCTTTAGCATAATACCAGATACTAATATGGCCATAATTCCCATAAAGTATGCACTACCTGCTACCCACCATGCACCATCAAATAAAACTGTGGAAATCAACGCAATTATAGGCAATTTAGCTCCACATGGCATAAATGTTGTAGTCATAATTGTCATTCTTCTATCGCTTTCATTTTCAATAGTTCTAGATGCCATAACACCTGGAACGCCACAACCTATACCAACTAGCATTGGTATAAATGATTTGCCTGAAAGACCAAATTTTCTAAATATTCTATCTAACACAAAGGCAATTCTCGACATATAACCACAAGACTCTAAAAATGCTAACATAATAAACAATACTATCATCTGTGGCACAAAGCCTAATACTGCACCAACGCCGCCAACTATACCATCTAAAATAAGACTCTTTAACCAATCTGCACATTTAACTTTATCAAGCAGACCTTCAATAAGCCCCGGAATACCTGGCACCCACACTCCGTATTTGGAAGTATCTGGAAGATTTTCTGATTCAAGTGCTGAATCTACAACTTCTTTTATACTATATCCTTTTTCTTCTAAAGCATCGCCATAAGATGCGTAGCTTTCTTCAAAAGCAGCAAAATCGCCTTCAACAATAGCTGTCTGAATATCTTCAGCACCCTTTACTCCTGCTTTTACTGCAGCATCCACTGTGTGCTTTACTTCATCAGTAAAAATATTCATACTTGCATATGTATTAGCTGCTTCTTCATATTCCGATGTACCAATTCCAAATAAATGCCAACCATCGCCAAATACACCATCATTAGCCCAATCAGTTACTATTGTTCCTACTGTAGTTACTGAAATATAATATACAAGAAACATAATTAAGGCAAATATCGGCAAGGCTAATATTCTATTTGTAACAATCTTATCAATCTTATCTGTTGTTGTAAGTTGACCTTCATTTTTCCTTCTGTAATATTTCTTCATAAGAGCTGTAATATATACATATCTCTCATTTGCTATAATACTTTCTGCATCATCATCACATTCTTTTTCAGTAGCCTTAATATCTTCTAAAATATGCGCATGCATATCTTCTTCTATCTTAAGTTCTTCTAAAACCTTTTCGTCACTTTCAAATATTTTAATAGCATACCAGCGTTGTCTTTCTGCCGGCATATTATGAATTGCGGCTTCCTCAATATGAGCAAGTGCATGTTCAACTGCGCCTGAAAATGTATGCATAGGAACTTTTTTTCCTGACTTAGCAGCTTCTATTGCAGCTTTTGTTGCTTCTTCGATACCTTCTAGCTTCAAAGCCGAAATCTCAATTATTCTACAGCCCATTTCCCTTGAAAGCGAAGCAATATCAATTACATCACCTTTTTTCCTGACAACATCCATCATATTTATGGCAATTACTACAGGAATACCAAGCTCAATAAGCTGAGTTGTAAGATATAGATTTCTTTCAAGATTAGTACCATCAACAATATTTAATATTGCATCCGGTTGTTCATTTACAAGGTAGTTACGCGCTACCACTTCTTCTAAAGTATATGGCGAAAGGGAATAAATTCCTGGTAAATCCGTTATAATTATACTTTCGTCTTTTTTATACTTGCCTTCTTTCTTCTCTACAGTAACTCCCGGCCAGTTTCCAACATATTGATTAGATCCTGTTAGCGCATTAAACAATGTTGTTTTTCCGCAGTTAGGATTACCTGCAAGTGCAATTTTCAAACTCATTATATTTCATTCCTTTCTTTGATTAGAGGTAACTAACTCTTTTTCGTATAAAAAGGTGTTTTTCACACCTTTATTCCACCTCTATTAATTCTGCATCCGCTTTTCTTAAAGACAATTCATATCCTCTTACCTTAAGTTCTATTGGGTCTCCAAGTGGTGCAACCTTGCGTACATAAATCTCTACGCCCTTAGTAATTCCCATATCCATAATTCTTCGTCTTATTGCACCTTCACTATGTAATTTCACTACTTTGGCACTATGACCAACTTTAATATCTCGTAATGTTTTCATAACATTTCCTTCCTTTAGGTATATAAAACTTATTACAATTAGTTTTTACTAACTCAACTACTCAACTAAAGGGTTAGTACTTCCTAACCCTTTATTTATAATAGTCACTATTTTTCAAAAAGTCAACAACTTTTTTTAATTTTTTTATTTTTTTTCAAATAATGTTCCTATTAGATATAGCAACATACCAATTAAGACAAACTGAATTCCAGCTATCCAATATACAAAAATCTGCTTATTTGTAGTACCGTATATCTCCAAAACCCCTTCTACTATGCTTCCTATAGTAAGAGTAGCCACACCTGAATTATATATATTAAAACTTAATTTACCAGGAATTAAATTAACCTTTGTAAATAGCATAATCATATACGGTACAACACCTATTAAAAGCGGATAAATGAATGCATAAATCATATAGTAGGAATAAACACCATGGCTAAATAGCTCATATATTCCACCAAATATAGCGACAAATATCGTGGCAAATGTATATATTATAATAAAACTTTTAAGTAGCTTTTCATTTTTATCAGTAGCCAATATAGACAATATCACTCACACTCCGTTCCTTTATTGTTTTTCCACTAGTTGTAGGGTTATTAACAATTTGTCCGTTATAGTACATAGTTGATGAACCACCACCATCAAGATTATAAGCCGTTACTGCGCCTAATTCCTTACAAAATGTTGCCATCTCATAAAGTGATAGGCCTTCGCTCGCACTAGTTCTTCCATCAGAAACGATAAATAAATAATGTCCTTCCTCAATAATTGCAATAGCTGTTCTAGGATTACTTGCCATAGACTGCCCCACTTCGTCATTTTCATCTACCATAATAGTACCTTCATCTAAAAGGGCAGGGCCAAAAGAAAATACATGTACCGCTCCATTATTTAGAAGTTCTTGTGCTGTAATTTCAGATTCATTAATTACGTCAAAGCTTCCATTTTTGTAAATAACCAAATCCTCACGATTACCGCCAGAAACAGACCTGTACAATATGCCATTTCTTATAACATAACCATAATCACGCGCTCCATAATAGTCGCCATTTATTGCTAAAATTGCATTTTTATTTTGTGCCGTAACTGATGTTTTAGCTGTGATATTTTTTCCGTAGGAATCATTAGCCAAAGCCGTTCTTAGATAACTAAGAGAAGGAATTCTTACATCAGCCACATATATAGTTGTGTCGTATTTTCTATACTCCGTTAATGTTATCTTAGGTTTCAAAGCTTCTTGTGTACTTTGTTGTGTCGAAGACTGCGTAGATTCATCATCATTAAATCCCGGTAAAGTCTCCGTATCTACAAACATATTTTGATAGCTTTCATCCACATCATCCAAAACCTTTGAATATTCATCTTCGATAACAAATGTAGTAAGCAATATATACGCTGTAAAACTCATAATTACCACTGTATATAACAGTGCCCATAAATGTTTTTTTAAAAACAAAATGTATACCTCTTTCTATTTTCTTATGTCAATATTATTAAAGCTAGTTTAAATTTACTTAAATAGGAATCGAATCTTCAATACAAAGTGCACCCCAACCCACCTGATTATTGGGATATTCAGCAATTCCCCCTATTGGTCTTGCCCCATTTATCAGATTAGCCTTTAGCTTTTCGCCGTACATAAATATATCATTTTTCTTTACTATGCCCCACTCCATAAGAAGTGCTGCTGCCCCTGATACAAATGGTGTCGCCATAGAGGTTCCGCTTTTTTGCACATAAGAAGCTCCTGGTGCACAAGAAGTTATATTAACTCCAGGCGCACATATATCTGGCTTTATGGAATAAGGACTAAGAGTATATCCTCTTCCCGAAAATTCTGCATAGCTGTCGTCCGTAGAATTGTAAGCTGCCACACTTATCACTCTGTAGGCTGTAGAAGGAATAGTTAAAGTAATATTCTTACTAGGATTTAAAAATTTGGTGTTAGATACAAGCTTAGCTCCTGACGGCAACCACATATTATATTCGCCATCCACAATTTTTTCGCCATATAAAACAATCTTCCATATCCCTTCAGTAATATAATAAAATGCTTCAGGTAAAAATTCAATATATATTTCCTGTAAAATGTTAATTGGAATAGGACTGCCATAGTAAAGGCGTATTCTAGTATCATTTAAAATAAAATCCTGCGCTCCAAGTAAAGGTTTTATCCTTCCACTGCTTTGATTATTTGGTGCAATTATTTCCACCTCAATCGAATCCTGATATTTTTTCCAAAATTGTATATTAAATGCAAACTCTTCTCCCGGAACAGATATCTCAATTTCTTTTCTTTCCCCTTCTTTTAGTATGTCAGAATTGTGTAAAGAGGTTAGCCCTTCATTGCCTGTTCCTACCACAATGGATGTTTTCCACATATTTGCAATTCCATTTATATAATCTTCAACAATATTTTGACCATTATGAGCTCCATAATTATTGCCAAAGCTTAGATTTATAACCAAAGGTAAATTCATTTCAATAGCTGTACGCATGCAAAAATCAATAGCCTGCATAAGCTGACTGGTTTTAGCAGGATTTTTATCGGTACCTCCTTCTAATTTTACCACTAATATACTACTTTTAGGTGCGACCCCTTCATATCTTCTATTGCTCGCTCTACCATTTCCACAGGCAATTCCTGCCACATGTGTCCCATGTCCACTTATATCTTTAGTAGGCAGTTTTACATTATTTAAAAGTGCTTCATCTATATCTGCCTTTGTATATAAACTTCCTATAAGATATCCATCCGGTGGGTTACCTGAAACATTCTGGTCCCATATGGCCAATATTCTGCTGCTACCGTCTGCATTTATAAAATCCGGATGAGCATAATCAATACCGGAATCAATTATAGCAACACATACTCCCTCGCCAGAAAGTCCTCTTACTCGTTTTACCGTGCTGGCACAAATATCACCACTAGTTTTATCAAGGGTAAAATATAGTGGTGTCGGCTTATCAATAAATATAATTTCCGGATAATTAGAAAGACTCTCAATCTTATTTTCCTCAATAGTCACAATACCATATCCATTAAAAAGCGGAACTAACTCAAAGTTTAGTTCCGCCTGTATATATCGTATATCTTTTGTATATTTTATAATTAATTCCCACATATTAGAACTGGCCTCATACCCCACATCAAGATCCAGAGACATTTCTCTCTCAGACCTAGTAGATGACAAAGCCAGATTAAGCTGATTACTAAGCTTATCGTTATTCATACTACCTCCAATATATTACATTTTCATATACAAAGTCGACACTACATAGAAGAATAATCCTCCTATCAGTGATGCTATAAGTATTATTCCAAAGAATTTTTTATCAGCCTGTTTTTCAGCATAAGTTATAGCAAAACCTGCAATTGAAGTCAATGTTGCCACACCATCAGTTACTAAAAGTAAAAGGCCCCATATAACCATAATAAAAGCAGACATATCACAATAACTGGATTCCACTCCATATGTACCATTGCTTATGCTTGTAACAATATGATAAATACTAACTCCTCCAAAAAATAAATTTACAATCAATGAAAGAGCAAAAAATATAACTGACACAAGCTTTAAAAAACCCAAAAAGTACTTCATATACTCACCTTTACTTTTGTAACATATTCTTCCATAATTACCGCCGCAATCCCAACAAGCTGTACACATGGGCGTTTTTTATAGTATTCGTCTGTACGTTTTTCAGGAACCGGTTCATCATTCTTCTTAGAAAGTCCTAACAGCTCTCTACATACTATAGAACCATTTATATTCTCAAATTCCTTAGCTAATTCCTGAATCCTTGCATAATGTGCGCTCTTTTCTTCATGATTATCCGGTGAATCGTAACCATATAAAATGCCTGCCACCATAAACATTCCGGAAACCGCGCCACATACCTCTCTAAGTCTTCCCATTCCTCCACCAAATGAGGAACTAAGCTTTAGAGCAGTCTTTCTATCCATATCATACAAATCTTCGAACGCCAAAAAAACTGCCTGTGAACAATTGTAGCCTTCCTTAAATAACTCCATAGCCTTTTTAGCATATTTGCTATTTTCAATATCTAATTCCATAGCATTAACTCCTTTTAGATATTTTCAATTTTATCAAGAATAACATTTAACTCATCAATATCAATTGTTTCAATCTCTCCAGCATCACATGCTGACGCAATGCTTGGAGCAATAGGTAATCTTGTAAATGTATTTAAAGCAAAATCTGCTGCCACTGCTTCTACCTTACTTTTACCAAATACCTCTAATTTTTTACCACAGTCAGGGCACTCAAGGTAACTCATATTTTCAACAAGACCTATTATAGGAATATTCATCATATTTGCCATTTTCACAGCCTTTGCAACTATCATCGAAACAAGCTCCTGTGGTGATGTAACAACTACTATTCCTTCAACTGGAATCGACTGAAATACTGTCAAAGGAACATCACCGGTTCCTGGAGGCATATCCACAAACATATAATCAATATCGCCCCAATTTACTTCTGAATAAAACTGCTTAACCATATTGGCAATAACAGGGCCTCTCCAAACAACAGGATCTGTCTCATTATCAACTAAAAGATTAATAGACATAATTGATACACCATTTGCTGATTCAGAAGGTATAATACCATCCTTTGTTGCAAGAGCTCTTCCCTTAATTCCAAACGCCTTTGGTATTGATGGACCTGTTATATCAGCATCTAAAATCGCAGTTTTGTACCCGCGTTTACTCATCATACTTGCAAGCATAGAAGTCACTAATGACTTACCTACGCCACCTTTCCCACTAACAATTCCAATAATTTTCTTAACATTACTAAATTCATTTTGCTCAATCAAAAACTGATTAGCCTCTTTTCTGTCCTTACAATTGCTTGCACATGAAGCACATGTTCCACTACATTCACTCATAATTCTATTCCTCTCTTTCCCATACTGTATCTTTAATGCCGATATCTTCTCCGACAAATTTTATAGGTTTGCCCTCTTTTTTAAGCTGTTGATAATTATTAAGGGTTTTAAACACAACTTTTCTTAACATAAATATAGCAATTATATTTACAATAGCCATACATCCCATTGTAACATCTGCAATATTCCATACCAACGAAAAATCCGCCAACGCACCTAGAAAAACAGCAAGAACACAAGTTCCTCTAAATACATTTAATAATATTTTATTATCTTTTATAAATATAACATTTGACTCTGCATAATAATAATTGCCTATCAGACTGCTAAATGCAAAAGCAAATATTGAAAATGTAATAAAATGAATTCCAAATTCACCAACATTACTGCTAATAGCTTTTTGAACATATGGTATTCCGTCTAATACACCACTTTCTCCTTTAACGCCTGAAACCAAAAGCATCATAGCCGTACTTGAGCATATAAGTATGGTATCAATAAATACTGATATAACTTGAACCAAGCCTTGTTTTACAGGATGTTCAACATCTGCAGAGGCTGAAGCATTTGGTGCACTACCCATTCCGGCTTCATTTGAAAATAAACCTCTCTTAATACCAATAACAACTGCACTTCCTGCAAAGCCTCCAGCCATAGCCTTAAAATCAAATGCACCTTCAAAAATCACCTTAAACACATCTGGCAATTGGTCAATATTCATTATTACAATAACTATTGACATTAAAATATATATACTAGCCATAATAGGCACAATAACTGATGAGATAAAACCTATTCTATGAACGCCACCCCATATAACCATAGCAGTTGCCACTGCCAATATAATACCTACAACTACCGGCCATATTGTATTTTTATAATCTTTTATATAATACTCAATAGCTGATGACATATTATAGGATTGTAAGGCGTTAAAGCCATAAGCGAAACATATAATAAGCAACACCGAAAACAATACACCCATCCATCTTTTCTTTAATGCTCTCTCCATATAATATGACGGACCACCTCTAAAATGTCCATCCTTTTTCACCTTATAAACCTGTGCAAGTGTACTTTCAACAAACGCTGATGCTCCACCTATAAGTGCCATTACCCACATCCAAAACACTGCTCCGGGACCACCTGCCACAATTGCAGTAGCTATTCCGGCAATATTGCCTGTCCCAACTCTTGATGCAGTTGAAATCATCAACGCACTAAAAGAAGATACCTTTTTATTGCCATTCTCATCAGTTCCTGCCTTATCAAGCATTGCCTTAAGACCGTCCTTAAGCAATCTAAACTGTACTCCCTTTGTCCTGATTGTAAAATATATACCTACTCCTACCAGCATAATGATTAAAATGTATGTATACATTACATCATTAATCTTCGTAAGCACATCATTAAAACTCATACAAAACCTTCCTCCCAAAATGAAACATCTTAAATTTTATTATACTATATTTTTGTATATAATAGCAAGTTTTATAACATAAAATGCACCTTCAAATGTCAGTATCCCTAACATTTTTGGTGCATTTTTTTAAATATGATTGTGTAAATATTTTTCTTTTGTTGCCATTCCGCCTCTTATATGACGTTCCGCCTTATTAAGGTCTAATACCTTTCTGACTTTAGTAGCCAGCGAACCATCAATTTTAGTGAGTCGTTCCGAAACATCTTTATGTACC
>JAZQMK010000029.1:0-14740 GCA_045543455.1 Lachnospiraceae bacterium | reverse complement strand
GTTCTTACAAGTGGTGGAGATGCACCAGGTATGAATGCTGCTATCAGAGCAGTTGTAAGAACAGCATTAGCAAAAGGATTAAAGGTTAAAGGTATTAAAAAAGGTTATAACGGTCTTATCAATGATGAAATAATAGATATGGACGCAAAGAGCGTTGCAGATACTATTCATAAAGGCGGTACAATACTTCAAACTGCAAGATGTCTTGAATTTATTACTGAGGAAGGTCAAAAAAAGGCTGCCGATGTATGCCGTAAGCATGGCATTGACGGTGTGGTTGTAATTGGAGGAGACGGTTCATTTAGAGGAGCACAGGATCTTGCAAGATTTGGCATTAATACAATTGGTGTTCCGGGAACCATTGATCTTGATATAGCTTGTACAGAGTATACAATCGGTTTTGATACCGCAGTTAATACTGCAATGGAAGCTATTGATAAGGTAAGAGATACATCAACATCTCATGAAAGATGCAGTATCATTGAAGTTATGGGCAGAAATGCAGGATATATTGCACTCTGGTGCGCAATTGCCAATGGTGCAGAGGATGTTTTGCTTCCTGAAAGATATAACAATGATGAACAAAGTCTTATTGACAGTATCATTGCCAATCGTAGAAAGGGTAAAAAACATCACATTATTATCAATGCTGAAGGAATTGGTCATTCAACAAGTATGGCAAGAAGAATTGAAGCAGCTACAGGTATCGAAACCAGAGCTACTATTTTAGGCTACATGCAAAGAGGCGGAAGTCCAACCTGCAAGGATAGAATGTATGCATCAGTTATGGGTACTTATGCAGTAGATATGCTTATACAGGGAAAGAGCAATCGAGTTGTAGCTTACAGCAAGGGTGAATTTGTTGATTATGATATTAATGAAGCATTGGCTATGACTAAAGATATTGACGATTACCAATTCAACGTAAGTATGGTGCTTGCAAAGTAACGGCATTAATCGTTATAACTTAGAACGGAGGATACTGTGATAAACAGCGTTAGTAATGCAAAGGTAAAATATGTTATTAATCTGCAGAAAAAATCCAAATTTAGAGAACTGGAAAATACATTTGTGGTTGAAGGCATAAAGATGTTTTTAGAAACACCACGAAAGCTTCTAAAAAATGTATATGTTACAGAAGCATTTTTGGAGAAAAATAAAGAGCATTTTGCAGATATTTCATATGAAACGGTTACAGACAGAGTGTTTGAACAAATGTCAGATACTAAGACACCACAAGGTGTTTTGGCATTGGTTACGATGAAACAATATCACATAGAAGATATTAAAAATATTAAGAATCCATATCTTATGATAGTTGAAGATTTACAGGACCCGGGCAATTTAGGCACTATAGTAAGAACAGCAGAAGGTGCAGGAATTAATGGGATAATAATGTCTAAGAATACAGTAGATATTTATAATCCTAAAACTATACGTTCAACTATGGGGTCCATATATAGGTTGCCGTTATATAAGTCAGAAGATATTTTTGCAACTGTCAATAAGATAAAAGATATGGGTATTACAGTATATGCAGCACATTTAAAAGGTGAAAAAAGTTATTCAAAATATGATTATACATTGCCAACGGCATTTGTTGTAGGTAATGAAAGTAAAGGTATAAGCGATGAATTATCGGATATATGCGATAATCTTATAAAAATACCTATGAAGGGTCAGGTTGAATCACTCAATGCGGCAATTGCAGCAGCAGTCCTTATGTATGAGGGCGCGAAGCAGCGCGAGAGCTAGATAAACTTGACAAAAACATACATATTTGGTAGAATTGTCGGGTAACTTATTGATATTGAACTCTTGAATTGGAGGCATATATGAGTTGTAATATTAAAAGACTGTTCGTTTACACATTGTTGGTATCATTGCTTCTTGTAACAGTAGCATGTAAGAAGACTGACAGGACAACAGGTGAGAATGTAACAGAGGGTGCTACACTTGATATGGTCGTTGACCATAATAATGAGGTCACATTAGAACTCAATGAGAATGTGATTTTACAGGAGTCATTCCAGATTGGTGATGATGATGTGGTAGATGAATATTATCAGGATAAAGTAGTATCTTATATAAGTCCGTATGTACCGATTTATTCGGATATGGCGGCTAATCATAAGGATGAAGATAAGATGGGCCTTATGCTTCCTAAAAGCGAAGCAACAATTGTCGAGATTTATGCAGAATATACTAAGATTAGTTTTGGCGATTCAGAAGGCTATATTAGAAATGAAAGCGTGCTTTTTGGAAAAGAAGCAGAGATTATGGCTAAGAAGTACGGTACTAAGAGTATAGCACCAAAGACAGAGGAATTGGCGGTACGCAAGGTTGCATATGAAGGTGCTTCAGTTCTTACGACTGTTAATAAACAAAGCAATTTGCAATATGTATCAACATATAAAGAGTGGCTCTTAGTTAATACTGATGCAGGTCATGGTTATGTCCTTGCTGATGAAGTTGATATTACTTATACTTTAAAATCAGCAATGACAACAGCAGAATATAAGGCATTTTTAGATGCAGAAGCAGCGAGAAGAGCAGCAGAGCTTGAAAGACAACGTAAGATTATGCGTGAGACTGCGGTAAAAGATGCAATAGCCAAATATTCGAATGGTGTTTCCTTAGGTAAGTATTCATATGATGAGATATGGCTGTTAGCATGTATCGTAAAATATGAATCAGGCTGGGAACCTTATGAAGGAAAGTTAGCGGTAGCAAATGTAGTTCTTAACAGAGTTAAGGATTCACGTTTCCCGTCAACTATAAAAAATGTAGTTTACTCAAGAAATCAATTTACAGGCGTGTCTAACGGTTATGGCGGACCATCGTCATATTTTGCCAATAATTATTATAATGTGCCTATTACCAACGGTCCACATAATTATGGGCAAAAAGTGCATCCACAAGAATGTATGAGAGCAGCAATTGAAGCTCTTTGTGGCATTAATAATATTGGTGACAGATTATATTTTATGTCGTCTCAGTCGGCAGCAAAGAATAATCTTCCAAGCTACGGTAAGGACATACATGTAATTGGTAATCATTGGTTCTACAACAGATAAGGAGTGAGTATATGGATAAACTGGTATGGCTGGTAATACTTGTTTTGCTACTTGGTATTGAGTTGGCAACGATGGGACTTACAACCATTTGGTTTGCAGTAGGTGCACTTGTGGCAATTATTGTTGCAATGTGTGGAGGACCGGTATGGTTACAGTGTGTATTGTTTTTTGTAGTTTCATTGTTAACACTTATATTTACAAGACCAATAGCTATGAAAATTTATAACCAGGATATAGTAAAAACCAATGCTGACGGAGTTGTCGGCAAAACAGCAAAGGTTACCGAAGATATTGATAATATGGCTCCATCAGGAACCGTATATGTGGCTGGAAAAGAATGGACAGCCAGAAGTAAAGATGGTAGCATTATAAAAAAGGATTCGTTAGTAACAATTGATAAAATAGAAGGCGTTAAGCTTATAGTAAAGGAAGGTAAGTAAAATGGAAGAATCAATTTTAATATTTGTTCTAGTTATATTAGCAATTATAACATTATGTATTTTAGCAAGCTGTATAGTAATTGTAAGACAGGCACAGGCAATGGTAGTTGAAAGAATCGGTGCTTATAAGACAACATGGGGCGTAGGTATCCATTTTAAATTACCTATCGTTGACAGAATTGCGAGAAGAGTAACATTAAAGGAACAGGTTGTAGACTTTGCACCACAGCCGGTTATTACAAAGGATAACGTTACAATGAGAATTGATACAGTTGTATTCTATCAGATAACAGATCCTAAGTTATTTGCATACGGTGTTGAAAATCCAATTATGGCTATTGAAAATCTTACAGCAACAACATTAAGAAATATTATTGGTGATTTGGAACTTGATGAAACATTAACATCACGTGAAATCATCAACACAAAGATGAGAGTTTCATTAGACGTTGCAACTGATCCATGGGGTATCAAGGTAAATAGAGTTGAGCTTAAGAACATCATTCCACCGGCAGCTATTCAGGATGCAATGGAAAAACAGATGAAGGCAGAAAGAGAAAGAAGAGAAGCTATTCTTAGAGCAGAAGGTGAAAAGACTTCAACAATTCTTGTTGCAGAAGGTAAGAAGGAATCAGCAATCCTTGATGCAGAAGCTGAAAAGCAGTCAGCAATTCTTAGAGCTGAAGCTCAAAAGGAAGCGACAATTAAAGAGGCTGAAGGTCAGGCAGAAGCTATCCTTGCAGTACAAAGAGCTAATGCAGAAGGTATAAGATTTATAAAAGAGGCTGCACCTTCAGATGCAGTTATCCAGTTAAAGAGCCTTGAGGCATTTGCAAAGGCAGCTGATGGAAAAGCAACAAAGATTATTATACCATCAGAGATTCAAGGAATTGCAGGTATGGTAAAATCAATAACAGAAGTAGCAAGCGAAGAATAATATAAAAGGATTAACTGCAAAAACTATTTTGCAGTTTTTCTGTTAAATAGTATTAGGAGGTATAGTATGGTTAAAGAAAGTTTAAAGGGTAGAAGCTTTTTAACATTAAAAGATTTTACACCTGAAGAGATTGAATATTTTATTGATTTAGCAGCAGAATTAAAGGCAAAGAAGAAAAAAGGTATTTTAGGCGAGAGCTTAAAGGGTAAGAATATTGCACTTATTTTTGAAAAGCCATCAACAAGAACACGTTGTTCATTTACAATTGGTTGTATAGACGAAGGCGGACATCCTGAATATCTTGGAAGTGATGATATTCAGCTTGGATATAAGGAAAGTGTTGAAGATACTGCACGTGTACTTGGAAGAATGTTTGACGGTATTGAATTTAGAGGATTTTCTCAGGATAATGTTGAAAAACTTGCAAAATACAGTGGTGTTCCGGTATGGAATGGTCTTACAGATGAATATCATCCTACACAGATTTTAGCAGATTATCTTACAATGAAAGAACATTTTGGTTATCTTAAAGGACTTAATTTCGTTTATGTGGGTGATGGACGTAACAATATGGCTAATAGTCTTATGATTGGTGCAGGTAAGATGGGCGTTAATTTTACAATCATTGCGCCTAAGAGCTTATGGCCAACAGATGAATTAGTTGAATTATGTAAGTCTTATGCGAAAGAGTCAGGCAGTACAATTACATTGTCAGATGAAGTGTCTGCAGTAAAAGGCGCAGATGTTATTTATACAGATGTATGGTGTTCAATGGGCGAAGAAGATAAGGCAGCAGAAAGGATAGCTTTATTATCACCATATCAGGTAAATAAAGAAATGATGGATATGACAGGGAAGGATACTACTATATTTTTACATTGTTTACCTGCAGTAAAGGGTAAAGAAGTAACAGAAGAAGTATTTGAGTCTGCACAGTCACATGTATTTGATGAAGCTGAAAACAGAATGCATACAATAAAAGCAGTTATGGTGGCAACATTAGGAAATTATTAAAATTTCTGGATTGGAGGAAATATGTACGGCAGTAGAAAGTATCGTAAAACAAAATATGTATTAGATGTAATTAGTTTAATATGCATTGTATTTATAGTTGTTGCAGCAATATTTTTTGCATTGAATGTTAAGAAAAATGTTGTAGCTATGCCATACATATTTTTAGGATGTACACTGTTAAACATAATAAGCGGCATAAGAGATATTTTGTCAGATAGGAAACTTTTAGGAATTGTTTTGTGCGTCTTGGCTGCATTTATGATGGTTGTATTTGTAATAAGCGCATTTACATTTTGGTAAAGGAAAGTGATAAGTTATGGAAAATACTATTTTATGTATATCTAATGCATATGAGCAGAAATATTATTTGAATGAAGAATTTATGGGCCTTCCTGAAGATGTAAAAAAAGAATTGAAAATAATGTGCGTTCTTTTTACGGAAGATGTAGGCGGTATATTGAAATTAGAGTTTGAAGATGATACACTATTATTAAAGACAGAAGCGGATGAAGCAGATTTGCTTTATGATGAGATAGGCAGTGTGTTAAAGATAAAGCAAATACAATATGAGAAGCGTGATTTGTTAGAGGCTTTAGAGAATTATAATAGGATAATGAGGCAATTAAATGGTACTGGCAATTGATATAGGTAATACTAATATAGTTTGTGGTATTTTAAAAGATGATGAGATTAAGACAAGTTTTCGTCTTACAACAGTAAGAGCTATGACATCTGATGAATATGGCGTGAATATTTGTAATATAATGGAGCGTAAAGGCATTGATATTACTGAGATTAAGGCTGTGGTTATAGCTAGTGTTGTGCCACAAATTATGTATTCATTTACCAATGCTATAGTAAAATATTTAGGACATACCCCTATGGTTGTAGGTCCTGGGATAAAAAGTGGCATCAGACTCGCCAATGAGAATCCTAAGGAGATTGGTGCTGACAGAATTGCAGATGCGGTAGCAGCATATTATATTTACGGTGGACCTGTTATTGCCATAGATTTTGGTACGGCTACAACTTATGATATAATATTAGAGGATGGTACATTTGCAGCAGGAGTGACTGCACCTGGTATTGCATCAAGTGCAAAGACTTTATGGGAAAATACTGCGAAACTTCCAGAGATAGAGATAAAAAAGCCAGAGTCCATACTTGCTAAGAATACAATAGAAAGTATGCAGGCGGGTCTTGTGTATGGTCAGATTGGACAGACTGAATACATTATAAGACAGATAAAAGATGAATTGAAAAAAGATAATATAAAAGTAGTTGCGACAGGCGGAATGGCAAAAATAATATCAGAGAATACACAAATTATTGATTATTGTGATGCAGATCTTACATTAAAGGGCTTGAATATTATTTATAAGCGTAACGCAAAATAGTAGGAGATTGTTATGAAAATTGGTAATGTGGAGATAGATAGCAATGTATGTCTCGCACCTATGGCAGGTGTAACAGACTTGCCATTCAGACTTCTTTGTAAAGAACAAGGCTGTGGTCTTATGGTTACAGAGATGGTAAGTGCTAAAGCAGTACTGTATAACAACAAAAATACAGAGATACTTTTAAAAACTGAACCGCAAGAGCATCCTATAGCATTACAGTTATTTGGCTCAGAGCCTGATATAATGGGCGAGATAACAAAGAGACTTAGTGATAGGGATTTTGATATGTTCGACATTAATATGGGATGTCCAGTGCCTAAGGTTGTTAATAATAACGAGGGTTCTGCATTGATGAAAAATCCTATATTGGTAGGTAAGATAGTGGAGGCTATGGTAAAAGCTACTGATAAGCCTGTTACAGTTAAGATAAGGAAAGGCTTTGATGACAGTTCGATAAATGCACCAGAGATTGCTCATGTAATTGAAGAATCAGGTGGTGCCATGGTTACAGTTCATGGAAGAACACGTGAACAGTTTTACCAGGGAAAAGCAGACTGGGATATAATAAGACAGGTAAAAGAAAGAGTGAAGATACCTGTAATAGGTAATGGTGATATTAATACACCTATGGATGCCATTAATATGATGAAGCAGACTAATTGTGATGGAGTAATGATTGGTAGAGCCACAAGAGGTAATCCATTTATTTTTAATATAATAAACCATTACTTAAAAACAGGAGAGCTTATAGACAGACCTGATAAACATATTGTATATGAAACTGTATTAAAACATATAGAGCTAATGTTAAAATATAAAAATGAATATACAACAGTACGAGAGATGAGAAAACACATAGCCTGGTATACTGTAGGATATCCTAATTCAGCAGCTTTTAGAAATAGAATCAATCAAATTGAAGATATTAATGAGCTAAAAGAATATTTAAAAGATATATTAACATAAAGGAGTGTGGTATTTATGAAACAAAAGGTAAGAAAAGTAAGTATCAGATATCAGATACTTATTCCGGTAGGATTAGTTATAGTAGCTATATGTACTATAATGGCACTTATGTTCAATAAGCAGACAGAGAGCGGTTTTGTTGAACAAGGTTCAGTGCAGGCTGGAATTTCAGCAGATCTTGTAACAGCAGAACTTACTATTGAGGAAATTAAGGATATTGTTGAAAATGGTGAGGCAAGTACACATTATGCGCAGGTTTTAAGACGTATTAGAAAATTAAAGGCTGATTGTGATATCAAATATCTTTATGTAATATACAAAAAAGATGATAAATTCTATTATGCTTTAGATGCAGATGAAAGCGATAATCAGATGCCATATGGTTCTGAATTTGAATCAGATGCGGATATATTGGAAAAAGTATTTGAAGGTTATAATCACACTAACGATTATATGGAAAAAGTTGATGGCGATGTATTAATAACTGCATATAAATACATAATGGATAAAAATGGCAGTATAGTAGCTGTTGTAGGTGCAGATTATGATGCACAGCCAATAGAAGACAAGCTTAATGAGATTCAGAAAAATATTATAATTATTGGTGGTATAAGTGTATTAGTGGCATTTATAGTAATTAATTTAATAATTATGCGTATAATGAATTCTATTAAGAAGGTTAATTATAAATTGTATGATTTGGTTAATAACGAAGGTGACTTAACACAAAAACTTGATGTTAAGAGCGGTGACGAATTAGAACTTATCGCCAATAACGTAAATGAAATGTTAGAATACATCCGTGGCATTATGATTAAGATTGCAGATAATTCACAAAAGCTTGAAGGTTCATCGCAGGATGTTGCAAACAGATTGCAGGGTGCTACAGACAGTGTAACCGGTGTATCTGCAACGATGGAAGAAATGAGTGCGGCAATGCAGGAAACACAGGCTTCCATTACAACAGTTGCTGAAGCAGTTAATGATGCATTTATCTCAATTAAAAATATTGCAGAGCAGTCTGTAAATGGTCGTGACGAATCAGATGAGATAAAGGAAAAAGCAGCAGAAATCTATGATAATGCAATTGCAGAGCAGAAGAAAGCAAAAGATATGGCTAATGAAGTTACTGCAACAATGAATGAAAAGATTGAAAAATCAAAGGCAGCACAACAGATTTCGGCATTGACAGATGAGATATTAAATATTGCAAGTCAGACTAATTTACTTGCACTTAATGCTAGTATAGAGGCAGCAAGAGCTGGAGAAGCAGGTCGTGGTTTTGCAGTAGTTGCAGACCAGATAGGTAAGCTTGCTACAGACTCAGCAGACTCAGCAGCACAAATTCAGAAGGTAAGTAAGGATGTTATGACAGCTGTTACTGAATTGGCTTCAGAAGCTGAAAAAATGCTTGATTTCATGGAAAATTACTCAGGAAAAGGTTATGAGAAGTTACTTGATACAAGTATGAGCTATCAGTCTGACGTAGATAATATGAGCCGAATGATGAAAGAGTTTGAAAGCCAGAGCGTATCACTTAGAGAAAATATGGATAGAATTAATGAAGCTATCGCTGCAGTTAACATAGCAGTAGAAGAAAGTGCCAAGGGCGTTGTAAATGTAGCAGAAGAATCAGTGGAATTAACAGGTGTTATTTCAGATGTAGATGCACAGGCTACTTCAAATATGAATATTTCAAAGGCTCTTAACAATGAAGTAAATAAATTCAAATTGTAAACATTGACAATAATCAGGTATTCAAGTATAATATTGTAGTTTAGTATTTGAGTACTTACAAGAACAAGGAGAGGTGTTAAAAAAATGGCAGAAAAGAAAAATATATTAACTTATGAAGGTTTAAAAAAATTAGAGGATGAATTACAGAATCTTAAGGTTGTAAAGAGAAAAGAAGTTGCAGACAAGATTAAAGAAGCCAGAGAACAAGGTGACTTATCAGAAAATGCAGAATATGATGCAGCTAAAGATGAGCAAAGAGACATCGAAGCAAGAATTGAAGAAATCGAAAAGATCTTAAAGAACGTTGAAGTAATCGATGAAGATGATGTTGATGTTAATAAGATTAATGTAGGTTGTACAGTAAGACTTATGGATTATGAATTTGACGAAGAAGTTGAATTTAAGATTGTTGGTTCAACAGAAGCTAACAGCTTACGCAATATGATTTCAAATGAGTCAGCAGTAGGCGCAGCTTTAATTGGTAAAAAGGTTGGCAATAAGATTAAGGTTGAAACACCTGCCGGACTTATGCAATACAAAGTATTAGCAATCGAGAAATCAAACTAAGATAGGAGTGAAATTACCTTGGCTGAACAGAATAAGGTACAAGTTGAAGATGTTAACGAACTAATTCAGGTTCGTATGAACAAGCTTAAAGATTTACAGGAAAAGGGCAAGGACCCATTTGTTATAACAAAATATGATGTAACACATCATTCAATGGATATTAAGGACAATTTTGAAGAATTAGAAGGAAAAGAAGTATCTATCGCAGGTCGTATGATGACCAAGCGTGTAATGGGTAAGGCTTCATTCTGCAATGTGCAGGATTTAAAGGGCAATATTCAAGTTTATGTAGCACGTGATGACATTGGCGAAGAATCATATGCAGATTTTAAGAAATATGATGCAGGTGATATCTTAGGTATTAAGGGTATCGCATTTAGAACTAAGACAGGCGAGATTTCAGTACACGCAAGCAGTGTTACACTTCTTTCAAAAAGCTTACAGATTCTTCCAGAAAAGTTCCACGGTATCACAGATACAGATACAAGATATCGTCAAAGATATGTTGACCTTATTATGAACGCTGAGGTTAAGGATACATTTATTAAACGTTCAAAGGTGCTTTCAAGCATCCGTCGTTTCTTAGGAGACGAAGGCTTTATGGAAGTAGAGACACCTATGCTTGTAGCTAATGCAGGCGGTGCTGCTGCAAGACCATTTGAAACACATTTCAATGCTCTTGACGAGGATTTAAAGCTTAGAATTTCTCTTGAATTATATTTAAAGAGACTTATCGTAGGTGGTTTAGAAAGAGTATACGAAATCGGTCGTGTATTCCGTAACGAAGGTCTTGATACAAGACATAACCCAGAGTTTACACTTATGGAATTATACCAGGCTTATACAGATTACCATGGTATGATGGATTTAACAGAAAATCTCTACCGTTATGTAGCTAAGGAAGTTACAGGTTCAGAGATATTAACATATGGCGAGCATACAATGGACCTTTCAAAGCCATTTGAAAGAATCACAATGATTGATGCGGTTAAGAAATATGCCGGTGTTGATTTCACTAACATTAACACTCTTGAAGAAGCAAGAGCAATTGCTGACGAAAAGGGCGTTCACTAGGAAAAGAGACACACAAAGGGCGAAATCTTAAACTTATTCTTCGAAGAATTTGTTGAAGACAACCTTATCCAGCCTACATTCATTATGGATCACCCAATTGAAATCTCACCATTGACAAAGAAGAAACCAGAAAATCCAGACTATGTAGAACGTTTCGAGTTCTTCATGAACGGCTGGGAAATGGCAAATGCATATTCAGAGCTTAACGACCCTATCGACCAGAGAGAACGTTTCAAAGCTCAGGAAGCAGCACTTGCAGCAGGCGATGACGAAGCTAACACAACAGATGAAGACTTCTTAAATGCCCTTTGCGTAGGTATGCCACCTACTGGCGGTATTGGTTTTGGTATCGACAGAATGGTTATGATGATGACAGATTCTCCAGCTATTAGAGATGTATTGTTGTTCCCGACGATGAAGACACTTGAGAAGTAAAATTAAGCCGAAAACGCTTGTTTCTAAGCGTTTTCGGCTTTTTCTTTATTCAAAAATGTGTACAAAAATGCAGTTTACGACAGATTTACGACAAATGGACTTGTGAATGACCTTTTTGTGTTACGACAAATTGGTGTCGTAAACGTGTTTTTTTAAAAATAGTAACCACTAAGAGTTGTACGGCTAGGTCTGTTTAAATACAAAAGCCTCTCGTTTTCGAGAGGCTTTTGCACTTTTATAGTCTGTCTCCATACGGCAAGGATTTTATGTAATGATCCATCCACTTCCAATCGGGTATATAACCCTGCGGCGAATACTTGTGAGTATCATCAATTATAGGTTCTCCATTAGCTTTTCGTTGTATTGGAAGCGTAAAACCAAAATCTGTTCTAATATGTGTATTTAATTCTCTACCAAAAGGAAAATACTTATACTTGCTCTCGTTCATAATGCAGGTAGTTATAAATAGTTTGGCAGAGTCAGAAACCAGATCCTCAAACTCAAGAACCGAAACATTTTGTGAGGTATAAAAATCTTCAACTTGCAAATATGAAGAACCCAAACTACCGCCAAGTGCTACCGTGATACATCCAGCTTTATATGGTTTAACGATGTCTCCTTTGTCATCGATTACAAAATCAACTTTGCCTGCCACACCATTATTATCAGCGGAGCGACCTACAAAATTAACAATTGGGTCATCCACACTCATAGCGGAATAATCCATTTTATTCCCCATAGTTATTGAACAAATGTCTTTTAGCAAGAAATATTCCCACGAATTAGTATTTAAATTTGGTGCTGTTTTATCTACATTTTTAGTAGTAAGAGGTTTGTGGTGTAATGATTTAATATAGTTTTCCATCCACTGCCAATCAGGAATATAACCATCTTCGGAATATTTTTTACTAATATCTATTAGTGGTGTACCATCTTCATTAGTTTGAATAGGAAGCTTTACTACGTCGTTCATATACTTACTTTCAGTCACTTTTCTTCCGTAAGCATACTTAAAACGATTTGCTGTAAGGAGTGTTTGTAAAAAAGTGTACAATTCAACTGATGCGATATCTTCGTCAAGTAATAAAATTTTTGCAGAGTCGCCTACAACGCAACCATTTAGTTGAAAAGAAACATAGCCTGCAGAACCGCTTCTTGCAACTGTTAAACAAGACTTTTCTGAAAACGTATAGTTCACTGCTTTACAATAATTCTTATTTATCTTGCCAAGAACGCCATTATTTTCTTCGCCACTTTGAACTACTGTAAAATCGCCTTCGTTATCCTCTATTTCTTCTTTTGTAATTCCTTTGCCATTATGAATTGTAAATATAGAGGACACCTTAAATTCTTTCCATTGACTTATATCAAGATTCATAGATTTTACCCTCCTTCATTAAGTAGGCAAGGTAATTGTTCAATGTTTGTTGGAAGTCATCTTTAGAAAGTCTACTATAGTCTGTTTTCATATAGGCTTCACATAACCACTCAGATTGTCCATCTACAGTAGCTGTTGCAGATTTTCCGTCTATAGCCTTTTTATTATTAAATAAATACAGCCATTCTTCCTCGATAACTTTCCATTTTGAATTATTATTCTCGTCAAACTGTTCAATTCTTCCGAGATTTTTCTTCTTTTTGAATCCATCCTCTTTGCAATATCCGAAGAAAGTTTCATTAACTGTACCATCTGCTTTTTTATGTGGTTTACCTAACGTAAATAACATACAGCAAGCCGAAGCAGATGCACCCGGATAGAAGATTTCGTTTGGAAGTGTAAATACGGCTTCGAGTGTATTGTTTTTTAACATTTCAATTTTTTCATTTTCAATAATTGTGCTTGTTCCAATAGCAGCAGAAACAGGAAGCAGGACTGCAAGTTTTACAGTTTTTCTTTGCTGATCGTTATTTTCTCGTTCTTTATTCATCTCTGCAATAACATCAGAAAGATAATGAATAAATACTAATCCCTTCGTTGGATCTTCCTTGCCGTCTTTTGCTTTGCCCCAATCCTTTTTGTATTTTTCGGGAATGCCGATAGGTTTTGCGTTATAGGGTGGGTTCATTAAAACAATATCGGGGTCAGCGGTTTTAATGAAAGCCTTGCAATCAAAGCAACTTCCAAATTTAATATTGGAGTTCCCGTCTCCGTGAATGAGCATATTTGTCGTGGATAGGCCATAAGCCTTTTCTTCGACCTCTATACCGTATATATGCTCTTTTTTTACAATATCCTGCAATACCTTTGCTTCATCTTCGGTTTTGTCACGACTACAATCAGCTAATGCTTTAACCATAGCTTGCACCAAGAATGAACCGCTGCCGCAAGTTATATCAAGAACACGTTTTGATCTATCCACCTCTGTCAATCGGCACATAAGTTCTGTTATATGGTCGGGGGTGAACGCCTGGTTTTTATCCGCTTTGCCGGTGTACTTATTAAATGCGATGAAAAATAAATTAAGAATATCTTGTCCCTCAGAACTGTTTGTATCAATGTACTGATAAATATCCATAAGAATGGTATCTAAAATTTTAATCCAATGGGTTATTGTCAGCTTTTTAACTTTTTGGTCATTTAGAACATTCTTCTGAAGCAACTCAATTTTCTTTGCCTTATTATCAGAACCGTCAAGCAAACTATCCAAGGTTGATTCTATTGCTGCACGAAGTTGCTTTCCATCCATTACAGACCAATGGGTATCAAGTGTTTTCTTTAATTCTTCATCGATTTTCTTTGCACCAAATTTTTCAACTAGTTTTTTAAGATAGAGAAGTGTTGTTCCGACAAACTGACTGCGAAGTCTTTCGTCAATATCCATTTTATGAAGAAGCTCATTCAAATCATAAGTATTCTTCAACACCTTTTCTCTATCGTTTTGCTTACTCGCATCAAACAGACCTACATAATGTTCCATTTTATCGAGAACGGTTTCGTTAGTTAAAATGTGCTCGTCATCGATAGCAGATTTCCAAACCTTGATCTCGTCATTATTTGTATTCGCAAGAATAGCAATAATTTTCTTTCCGTAATGCAAGGCACGTTCCTGCTGAAGATATTCATTAAGTTGTGCTTCATCTATTTTTTTGAAC
>JAZQMK010000028.1:0-4305 GCA_045543455.1 Lachnospiraceae bacterium | reverse complement strand
CGTCGACCTTGCGAGGCACTTTGTTCCTAAAGCTTTGAGGGAATAAAAGATTTTATGAAGCTACTAAGGTTTACAGCCTGTCTTTGGGAAGTCGGATCGTAGCCATGTCGTTCTGTGAGCCAAGGAGTTGAAAAATGATGTTGTCTTCCTAAGACCGCTTGGCCTCCGACTTCGTCGACCTTGCGAGGCACTTTGTTCCTAAAGCTTTGAGGGAATAAAAGATTTTATGAAGCTACTAAGGTTTACAGCCTGTCTTTGGGCGGTTTACTAAGGGAATGGCCGTAAGGCATAATATAAAGACTGTGATAGGAGAAGCTTGGATGGAAGAGGCTTCGGACAGGGGTTCAATTCCCCTCAGGTCCACTTTGAAAAGGTAAGTAAGGATTTTCTTTACTTGCCTTTTATTTTTTGGTAAAATATAATTAGGCAGAATATTTGCAGGAGGGTTACATATGGATAAACAGGAGAAAATGATAGTAGACGGCTTTGAATTTGATTCAAAGGATATGGCTTCAGAAGCATTTAAAGAATATGAGAGCATCAAATATATCAAGAATAAGGTGAATTTTGATGACCCTGACAGAACTTTAAAAATGTATAACAAGCTTATTGAAGAAAAGCTTTTCAAGACACCGGTTGGAATTGGTTATTTAAAGGAATTGCAGAATGAATTATATCAGTACGAGGAGATTGATGAAAATATAATTCCAATACCTTGTGAATCGGAAGATGATACAGCTAAGAATACTAAAAAGATAAAGATAACTTATAAATATAAGGCTGCATTTATAATATCCTTTGTATTTAATATTATAATGTCAATTATGATTGTTGCAATGATTTATCTTGCATCAACCTCGGATAATCCTACTGTGGTTAATTACGAGATAAAGATACAGGATAAGTATGCAAAATGGGCAGAGGAATTAAGTGAAAAGGAAAAGGCCCTTAATAAACTTGAAAAAGAGTTAAATGAGCAAAAGGAAAATTCACAAAATTAACATAAATGTCTGATACAATATTTCTATAATCAAATTTAAAGGAGATTAACGTGAGTAAAGGAACAATACTTGTTGTAGATGACGAAAGCAGAATGAGAAAAATCGTAAGTGATTTTTTGAAAAAAGAAGATTTTAATGTGTTAGAAGCTAGTAATGGTGAAGAAGCAGTAGATATTTTCTATGAAAATAAAGATATAATACTTATCATAATGGATGTTATGATGCCTAAATTAGACGGCTTTGAAACCTTGAAGGTTATTAGAAAGGATTCAAAGGTACCTGTTATTATGCTTACTGCAAAAAGTGATGAAAAGGACGAGCTTTTAGGCTTTGAATTAGGGGTAGATGAATATATAACAAAGCCATTTAGCCCCAAGATACTTACAGCAAGAGTTGAAGCTGTTTTAAGAAGAGCGTCAGTCTATGATTCGTCAGAAGTGATAGATGTATGCGGCATTGAGATTGACAAGGCTGCAAGAATGGTTAAGATTGACGGTAATAATATAGATTTAAGCTTTAAGGAGTTTGAATTGCTATTGTATTTTGTAGAGAATAAAGGAATTGCTCTTTCAAGAGAACAGATTCTTAATAATGTGTGGAATTATGATTATTTTGGAGATGCCAGAACTATAGATACACATGTTAAAAAGATTAGAAGTAAGATGGGGCAAAAGGGCGATATGATTAAAACTATATGGGGTCATGGCTATAAGTTTAATCCGTAAAGGGAATAATTATGATTAAGAATTTTAAACATTCCATAAGATTTAAATTAACATTAATATTTACTTTGATAACAGCATTTACCATAGTTATGATTTGCATTTTAAATCTGCTTTTCCTAGAGCAGTATTATTTGTATGATAATCAGAAGACTTTAAAAAGTGCTTACGCCAGCATTAATAAGGTTGTTGAAGAATATGAAAATGATGAAATTGATATGGAAACCTGTAAGATAAAGCTTGAGACTATATGTGCACCACATAATATTGCACTTGTAATTTTAGGCTCAGACTGGGGCGCACTGTATGCTACTGTAGATGATACGGAAAAGCTTCGTAAACGTCTTATGCTTGATGCAATTGGCAATGTAGATGAAAATGCGCGTGTTATAACTAAAGAAGAGAATTATCGCCTGCAATGGACTTATGATAGAACTATGAATGCAGAATATTTGGAAATATTTGGTTATCTTGAAGAAGATAATTCCATACTTATGCGTCTTCCCATTCAAAGTATAAGAGCTAACGTAAAAATTTCAAATAGATTTATAATGATGATTGGCTCTTTGGCAATGATTTTTAATATAATTATTGCGTATGTATTTGCAAAAAGGATTTCAAAGCCTATTTCTGATTTATCAAATTTAGCAGTTGAAATGTCTAAGATGAACTTTCACGCAAAATATACCGGTAATGATAAAAATGAAATCGGCGTGCTTGGTAACACAATGAATACCCTTTCATACAAACTTGAGAAGAATATTTCTGGATTGAAGACGGCTAATTTACAATTACAAAAGGATATTGAGAATAAAGAAAAGATAGACCAGATGCGACGCGATTTCCTCGCAAATGTATCACACGAATTAAAAACACCTATAGCTATTATTCAAGGTTATGCAGAGGGTATTAAGGAAAATGTTGTAGATGACGTAGAAAGCAGACAATATTATTGCGATGTCATTTTGGATGAAGCTAAAAAAATGAACGACTTAGTAAGAAAGTTGCTCACACTTAATCAGATTGAGTCAAGTAATCAGGCACTTGATATTGAGCGATTTAATTTGAAAAGTCTTATAGCATCAATACTTGCAAATAACCAGCTTAGAATAAAACAAAATGATATTGCCGTACAGCTTCATGTCGCAGATGATATTTATTGTTGGGCTGACCAGTATATGATTGAGGAAGTTATTACTAATTACCTCACTAATGCAATTAATCATTGTGCAAATGAAAAGATAATTAAGATAACTACACTTAAGGATGAAGAAAATGTAAAGGTTGTATTTTATAACACTGGTAATCATATACCACAGGAAGATATTGAACACATTTGGGATAAATTTTATAAGGTTGATAAGGCTAGAACAAGGGAATATGGTGGAAATGGCATTGGACTGTCTATTGTAAAAGCAACCATGAATGCTCATAATAAGAAATGTGGAGTTGAAAATGTCTTAGGTGGTGTACAATTCTGGTTTGAACTTGATAATGCAAAAGAATAGTGGTATAATATACCTTAAGATAATGAATGGAGGTAACATATATGAAAAAGTTAGTAGTAATGGGAATGTTATTAGTAACTGTTTTTATTACAGGATGTTACGATGGTATTAATAGAAGTCAGACGGAGATTAATTTAGTTGCTGAATATATAGCTGATGTATTACAGGATAAGGCTCTTGAAACAGATTTAAGATTTGAAGTTACTCAGGAACCTACAAGTGGTAAAGTTGAGGAGCCGACAACAGGCAATACTGAAGAACCAACAACGGGTAATACCGAAGAACCAACAACAGGAGGTAATACTGAATTACCAACAGGTGGCGGCAATACAGAAAAACCAACCCAAGGCGGTTCAATAACAGTTGATAAGGATAACATTCAAGGCGCTTTAGGTATAGATAATGTCAACATAAAAGTGACAAATATTGTATTTACTAAACAATATTTTGAAGAAGGTGGCATTATAAGTACTGAGGCTGGTGATGGAAAGACTTTAATAGTAATTGAAATGGATGTTGATAATAGTAGTTCACAGGCAGTTACGTTTAACACAAAGGATTCAAAAGCAGTATACAAATTAGTTGTAAATGATACTGTTAAGCTATTAAGATTAGCGACCGGTCTTAACTGTGAGCTTATCAATAACAAAGATAAAGTAGTTCCGGCAAATGGTTCAATTAAATGCATTATGGCATTCCAAATTGATGATATTGCGGTAGATGATATTACTACAATAGGCTTATCTTGTACAGTTAATAATGAAGAAAAGGTTATAAAGTTAAGATAATACAATGACGACCACTAGATATAACTAGTGGTCGTGTTTTTATTAATAGGAAGGGATATGCGTAAGTAAAAATAGCGTATTTATGGGGATTTGTAGCTGTTGTGCAAATTTTTGTATTTTTTTGTAAAAAAAGCAAAAAAAGTTATTGACAAATCTTTTTTAGTGTTATATACTAATCTAGCTGTCGCAAAAAACAGCAAAAGGAACTTGATAACTAAATACTAAGACGAACCTGAAAATTCTAAATAGAATTCAAAGAACGGTCAACAAAAAGTTGACAACCTAA
>JAZQMK010000027.1:0-46855 GCA_045543455.1 Lachnospiraceae bacterium | reverse complement strand
TGAGGATTCAGTTATTATAATTTCTGGTGATCATCCACGTATGGATACATCCTTAGTAGCTGGTGTAAGCTACTACAACAGAACAATTTATAATTCTTTTATTAATAGTGTTATTGATGGTTCTGTAAATATGAAGAACCGTATATATACACCAATGGATATGTTCCCAACTATTTTAAGTGCAATGGGCTTTGAAATAGAAGGAGACAGACTAGGTCTTGGAACAAATATGTTTTCAGATAAGAAAACCTTAGCAGAGGAAAAAGGTTTCCAGTGGTTAGATACTGAAATATCAAAAACATCTAAATACTATAAAGATGTTTTTATCCCTGAACTTAAATAACAGTGGAGGCAGATATGAGCAAGAATAAATATAAAGTGAAAAAGAAAAGAGGCATATTTGCCATAGCTACAATTGCAACTATAGTTGTGATTGCAGTTTGCTGTGCATTTGCCTGGTATCAGATGTACAATCTTGAACAAGGTATATTGGATGTATGTGCAACTCAGCAGGATGCATATGTACAGTTGGTAGTAGATCAGATTAATCTTAAGGAAAATCGTGATGACGAAGAAATTATCAGTGAAATTTTAAGCACCTTAGATTCATCATCAAATAAATACTGGACATTTTCAAAGGACCGTTCTATGTTATTTGTAAAAGACGTTATTGAAACAAACAGATATAAAGGTCTTACGGTTGTTACATACTATGATTCAGAAAGTGCTAAAGATTTTTTAAACTCTTTAAGACTTGACCAGGTTATTCATCAGAATATAAAAATCAATGAAAAGGAATATGTAGCTTCAGGCGTTGCATTTACTTACAGTGGCGATGAGTATAGATTGTGCCTTCTTACTAATAAGGACGTTATTTTAAATAATAACCGTTTCATGGTTGCGAAATTTGAAATGATAATACTTATAGGTTTTGTGCTTATTACTCTTCTTTGTGGAACAATGATAATGGCGGGCAAGCTTGAAAAGAATACCAATACACTTTTAGAAAAAGAAGCTCAAATATCAGAACTTAATAGTACGGTAGTACAGCTTAATGATATTATTTCTCAGAAAGATCATTATAATACTAAATATCAGATTTGGAGCGAAGATGTAATTTATGAATTTATGCATAAGCTTATAGCTAAAAAGGTAAAAATGGCATATTTGCTTTATATTAAATGTGATGATGAATTGGTTAAGTATGACTTTTTGGAGCGTGCCTGTATAATAGTAGATAAAAATATATTACGTTTTGAGGTAGGAGAAAGTGATGTATTACTCCTTTCAGTAAAGGAAAAGACCTTTGAAATACGTAAGATGATAGAACCATTATTAAATAATGAAACAAAATTGGCAGATACTACTGATTTAGAATTAACAGCTGAAGTGGCAGATGCTTATATGCGTACATTAGGCATTGAAACTAAAATGGAGAAAACATTATGAGTAAAAAAGATATAAAAATTTTCAGAGAATATCGTTTGAAATTCTATCTTAATGCAAGACACTATATCATAATTGGAAATGAAAAAGGTGATACACATCCTCATACATGGGAATTTGCTCTTACTATACTTATACGTAAAAAGGAATTCGTTAAATTTGGTATGTTTGAAAGCAAAATAGAAGAATATCTTTCAAAATATCAAGATAGAGTTGTAAATGAGGTTGCACCATTTAATGCAATATTACCAACTCTTGAAAATATGGTGGATTATTTTGCAGATGATTTAGGCAAGGTTATTAAAGAAGTTGGTGGAGAGCTGGTTTGTATAGAAGGCAGTGAAGGCCCTTCACGTAGCTATATTTTGAATCTAAGGGAAGAAAACGAAAGCATTGATGCTGTAGATGGTAATTCAGAAAATATATTATCAGACATAATTGATACAATATTAGATGATATTATAAAGTAAATGCTTTTGGAAATGGAGGCTTATTGTGACAAGGAAAACAGGTCGTGAAATAGCATTTATCTTAGTGCCGGTTTTGTATGGCTTAATTGCTATTTTGGTTGCTATGCTTGTGTGTTGGAGTGGACAGTACCCAATGGGTTCTGATACTATGACACATATTTATCGTGGCAATTTTATGTTTGAAGCGCTTAAAGGAAAGAATATATTTCCTATATATGATGCGGGCTGGTATAACGGCGTTGAAATAATTAAATATTGTCCATTACTGCCAATGTATATTTTGGCCGCTTGTCAGGCAATTGCCGGTGGTAATCCTTTAGACGGATACCTTGTGTTTGTGGGAATTCTGTTCTTTGCAGGTGCCTTGGTATGGTTTTTGATAGGTGTAAAAAGAAACAGGGTTTTAATGGGAACGGTAATGGGATTAGTATGGTTTTTTATGCCTAATAATCTTTATATGCTATTTATGGAAGGTAATTTATCAAGATGTATATGTCTTGTTATAATTCCTTTATTAGTAAGCTTAATTTTGGATTACATTTCTAATGATAATCAAAAGGGCTTATTTAAGATTCTTTTTACATATGTATTTTTGTTTTTGTGCGATACGGATTATGCAATTATGTTTGCTATAGCTATGCTGATTTTCGGTGTTGTTTATGCTATTTTAAATCATAAATGGAATAAGATACTTTTAGTGTGGCTTACTATGCTCATAGCATTTATGGTTAGTGGTATATTTAGCGTGACATATCTTATAGCTACAAAAGATGCAAGCAATGTAGAGGTTATGGGCAAATATTTTCAAAGCATTTTAAAAACCATTAATCCTCTTGAAAGATATAAGACTTTAAATGAATATTATTACTTTGGTCTTTCTATATTACTTCTTTCAATGCTTGGTATAATAGGTAATAAAAGAAATAATATTTCAGGATTTATATTTGCTATATTGATTTTGGTGCTTACAGCATCTTCATTTGAGCCGGTTATGAAGATTCTTCCAGGAAGAGATTATCTTTTAATGGGGCAATATATATCCATAGCCTTGGCGTTTGTTTTATGTAGCTTTATTAATTGGGACTCTCTTAAGAAATATATCCAGCTTATAGTATGTGTAGTTCTTATTTTAGATATAATTCCTTCAATGAATTTGGTGTACGGAGTAAGAAGTGGTATTCCGGTGGAAGAAAGATTTGAAGAGCAGTATGAGACAACTATGATTAAAAAGGCAAAGGAAATAACTAAACAAAGACTTGCCTTTTTAGATGGTGGTGAATTAGAAGCGATGGGTAGTTACTTAGCTTCAAATTATGAATTTGACACTAAGTTAGCTTTTGGTTCTGATTATCGTAGCGCTGCAACAGATGAAAATATAACACAGTTAAATAAAGCCTTAAATGGTGGTTTCTATAATTATTTATTTGACAGATGTAAAGAACTTGGCAATGATACTGTGCTTATAAAATTATCGCAGATAAATGCAGTTGATGCACCAGTAACAATGCTTGATGCATCAGCAAATGCCTGTGGATATCAGTTAGCAGGAGAAAATGAATTCTACAGACTGTATCATATGGAAGTTGAAGGCAATTGGGGTACTATTGCAAAATATGAAGGTATAGGAATTGGCTCTGGAGCTTCGGATATTTCTTTAGTTTATCCAAATGTAAAAGAAGTTACAAGTAATAATCTTGAAGATTTTACTTATGAAGAGCTGGTGCAATATAAAGTGATATACTTATCAGGATTTACTTACAATGAAAGAAGCACTGCGGAAGAACTTATTATAAAGCTTAGTAATGCAGGTGTAAGAATTGTTATTTTGGCTGATGGTATACCTGAAGACCGCAATTCTAAGAAACAGGATTTTTTAGATCTTTCATGTAATGATATAGTATTTTCTAATGGTTATCCTTTATTGGATACAAAGCTGGGAATATTAGATTGTGATTATTTCCCACAGGGCTTTGAAGAGTGGAATACAGTATATGTTAACGGTTTAGATAAGGTGTGGGGAACAGTAAAAGAAAATGAATTAGACCTTGCATTTTATGGAACAGTTAAAAATGACAATATAATAGTAGTTGGACTTAATCTTACATATTACTATTCACTTATTAGAGATGAAGGTATAGGCAAATTGCTTTCTGATATTACAGGAATGGGAGAAAGCAATATACCTGACAGAAATGTAGTGCCACTTAATGTTGAATATAGTTATGATGGTATAAATATTAAGTCAGAATATGATGATGTAAATACTTCTTTGGCAGGGCATAAAATATTTAAAACATCATCCGATATATATATTGAGAACAATTTATTGTATGTTAATAAAGGTGATACTGCTATAAAGATGAATTATTCAAGCTTCTATATTGGAGCGGTAATAAGTCTTATTGGCATAGCTTGTGGAATAATACTGTTTGTAAACCTTCACAAGAAGAATAAAACTTTAATTAATCAGGATGAACAACAGACACAAGGAAGTGATGAAGATGAAGATAAGTCAGGCGAGGGAGATGTATCAGAAACAGATAAGTCTTTACAATCAGCAGGCGATGATGCTGGAAAAGAAGAAGACGAAGCTTCAAGAGGAAATGAAACTGAATAAAGAAAATGCGGCATACTTTGAAGAAGAAGCAGCCATTTTGCAGCTATCCTATGATGCAGTCATAGCTAAAAAGGAAGAATATATTGAATACAATAAAAGTCTTTCGGCACTTGAGACTATGATTAGAGATATGGAAAATAATAGGCAGCAGGCAGATAATGCTAAAGAATCGGCAGCAGATTTTGCAAAGGTAATTGAAGTCGCAAGGCGAATTGCAAAGGGCGACATAGTTCCGCCCAAGGATGAACAAAAGCTTTTAGAATATAGCTTTGAAATGTATCAGGCAGCTAAAAATATGGCGGCTATGAATATGGAAAAAGAGAAAGAAGAGCATGATTCTTTGTGGGAGGACGAAGAAAAAGGAAGCGCAGAAGTGAATCCGGATCCACAGGAAGTGGCAGCTAATTCCACTGCACCGGCAGGTCCAGCAATCGTAAGTGTTGAAGATACAATTGCAAGTGCAATTGAAAATAGTTAAAAACATCCATAATAAAATGCTACGGTGATAACATCGTAGCATTTTTGTTTGTATATGGTCTTTACATAAAAGTTATAATGTTTTTATTGGTTTGCCGTCAAAAGCTGAATAGGATAGAGGGGCTTTTCTATATGCTGAAGGACTTATGCCTAATTTGCTGGTAAATTGTTTTACAAAATATGAAGTATAATTAAAACCACAGCTTGTGGCTATAGCATCAATGTTCATATTTGTGTTGGCAAGAAGTTCTTGAGCTATTTTGAGCCTGTAATTAAGCAAATATTCCATGCAGGTGCAGAAAAATTGTTCCTTAAAGCGATTGGTTAGTGAGGTCCTGTTTAAGCTTACCAGCTCGCAAAGGGTGTTTAGGTTAATGTCCTCGGCATAATGCGAGTGTATGTATTCTGCGCAAATGGTAGCTTCATTAGTGTTACTTGCAACTGGTTCAAAGAATTTTAACTTGCGTTGGTCAACGTATAAATCAAAAATGTAATTAATAAGTCTAAGAAGCATTCTTCGTATTCTACAGGTCCAGAATGTATCACTCTGTGAAAATGTTTCTGCACCTATCATAAGCAAAAGTTCATTTATATGAATATAATTTTGTGGTGTCAAAGAGAAAATGCCATGAAAGTTCTTGTGATGCTTTGTAAACATATAAAGCTTTTCTCTGTCATAGGCATATTCCGGTTCGATTTCAATAGAGTCCTCAAGATTATCAAAGCATAAGCACGCTTTTATAAAATGTGGGTCAAAATGAAATGCTTTTGCACTTAAGTGGTCAGAGCTTATTAACTCAATGTTATCATAGTGCGAAATGCACATAACACATGGAGAGTTAAGTAAGCGTATTGAATTATTAATCTTAATAGTGGCATTGCCACAGCTTATTAAAACTACAGAACAGCGCTCATCTTTTGGAACCTCATTTAGCGCATCATAAAATGTAAAATCTATAGGGATTGTCCTGTCCTTGTGTCTGTCCTTTTGTGACATAGTATTTCTCCAATCTGATTGTAAAAAGTATATAAAAATGCTGTTTATTCAAGCTTGTGAATAAAAAAGACAATTGTTATACTGTAAAAAGTATATACCAAAAAGGAGGTTAAGTCTATATGAAAAGAAAATATTTGGTCTATATATTTATAATTTCAGTAATGAGTTTTTTGTGTTCAATGGTGGACGTAGCTGTTATTGACGTTTTAAAAGATATAATTGATATGAAATCAACTATAAAAGAATTACTTTTGACAGCTTTAATTATAGTATTTATAGGTATGTTGGCAAATTATTTAGTAGTTAAGCTTACAGAAACATTTGGAGCCCTAGTGCTGAGAAATCTGCGAAAAGAATGTTTTGAACATATTATGCAAATTTCTCCTCTAGAGCTAAAAAAACAAAATCAAGGTGATTTGATAGAGAAAATGTCTTCAGATATAGAAAGCATTTCTACATATATGAAAAATTATTTTTCTAATTGTATATTGGTGCCATTAATGGTGCTTGTATTTGGAGTATATCTTATTACGCTATACCCATTGCTGGCTATAATTTGTTTTGCTTTGTTGGCTGTGCTAGTGCCTTTAAGTGTAAAGCTTTTAAAACCGATAAAATTGTCGCAACATGAATATGTAAAGCTTTTAGGCTTGACTAATAACAATATAAAGGAAGTATTTGATGGCGCTTATGAAGTGAAGGCGTACAATTTGTCAAAAAGATTAAAAGAAAAATATTATAAGGATTTAAAGGTAACACTTGATATATCTAATAAAAATGATTTGCGACAGTACAATATAGCACCAATTTCAGTGCTTATTAGAGAAGCTCCGGTAGCTATTGCACTTTGTCTTGGCGGTTATATGGCGTATAAGGGAAATATAAGCTTAGGTGTGGTGGTTGCATTTATAAGTGGTCTTAATAAAATAAATGATCCCTTAGAGCAGGTTTATCAATTAGTTGTAAGAACTCATCTTGCATCGGTTTCTTATAAAAGAATTAATAGTATATTGCAGATTCCGATAGAAAATGATGAGGGGAAAATAACAGAATTTAATAAAAATAGTGAATGTGTAATCCGACTTGAAAATGTTGATTTTTCCTATGGCGAAAATGAAGTTTTAAAGGATTTTTCTTTGCAAGTAAAACATGGCGAAAAGCTTGCACTTATTGGTAGAAGCGGCTGTGGCAAAAGTACGGTGTTAAAGCTTATTTGTGGGCAGCTTGTAGCTGATAAGGGAAATGTTTATATGTATGATATTGACTATAAAAACTGTGCAATCGGTAGCATTAGAGATGAAATAAGTCTGATTTCACAGGATGCAATAATATTTCCTATGTCGATAGCTGATAATATAAGACTTGGAAAAATTGATGCATCTATGGAAGAAATAACTGATGCGGCAATTAAGGCAGGAGCTCATACATTTATAAGTGATATGAAAAATGGCTATGATACGGTTTTGGAGGAAAATGGAGCTAATCTTTCCGGAGGTCAAAAGCAAAGAATATCAATTGCAAGAGCTATATTAAAAAATAGTGATATATTGCTACTTGATGAACCAACATCTGCCTTGGATGAAGAAACTCAAAAACATATAGTACGGACTATTGAAGAAATTTCAAAGGATAAAACTGTAATAACAATTGCACACCGCTTAAGTACAATAGAAGGATATGACAAGGTTATTGATATGGATAAAGGAGGCAGGCTGTAATGAAAGAGATAAAAAGATATTTTTCTTACATAGGTAAATATAAGGGTACATACTGGGCTATATTTATCAGCACAATTATTTCTTCAATGATGCTTAGTCTTTTATATTCGTACATGAATAAATTCATATTTAATTCTATTGAATATAAGAATGGGAAAATGTTTATGTGGGCTATAATATTTTGTTTGTTGCTTTTGGTGTTGAATAGTGCCTACCCATATTTTAGATATTTTCAAATTCGTGTAGTGAGAAAAATTGTATTTGATATAAAGCTTAGATTGTTTGAAAAACTGTTGAAAATGGATATAAGCTTTTTCGAAAGCAATCATAGTGGCGAGGCATTAAAGATTCTTAATCAGGATGCTAATTCTTTAAAAGACTCGTATTTTTCACACGTATATTGGCTTATAGGAAGCTTTAGTGACGGTCTGGTTTCTATAATTGCAATGCTTGTATTCAGCCCGATTTTAGGTCTTGTTTCCCTTGGATTTTGTTTTGTTACGACATTTATTTCTGTAAGGGTTAATAAAAAGATAAAACTTTCAGATAGGGCTATACAAAAAGGCATAGGTAAACTTACTGCTAGAATGGTAGATATGCTGGATGGATTTCTAATTTTGAAAATGTATCCCGGAGCAAAGATTATAAAAGAAGATTATGAAAAGAATAACGACATAATATTTGTCGATGAAAAACAACGTGCAAATATCGTTTCAGTACTTAGTATGGTGACATTTCTTTTAAGTATTCTGGCTAATTTTGGTACTATAGCTGTTGGTGCCTATATGGTTTATTTGGGAAAAATGGACTATGGTACTGTAATGGCAATTGTCTCATTGCAAATGGGTGCAAGTCAGTTTATGAAAAATTTTGCTAAAAATATATCAGTGGCATCAAGCTCTTTAGTAAAGGCAGGAAGAGTATTTGACTTCCTTGAAATGGAAGGAGAAGAAAGAAACATAGTAAATACAACACAAAATAAAGGCGAAAACGTAGCTATAGATGTAAGAAATTTGAATTTTTCATATGGTACAAAAAAAGTACTAAAGGATTTTAACCTTACGGTTAATAAAAACGAAAAGCTTATTATAATGGGAGAGTCTGGATGTGGAAAAAGTACATTAATAAAGCTTTTAATGGGATTTTATAAAGTGGATGGAGAAATATTTATTAATGGAAATGAGCTTTCAAAATATTCCCTTGAAAAATTGCGAAAAGTAATTACTTATATGCCGCAGGAAAGCTATCTCTTTGAAGGTACAATAAAAGAAAATATTGCATTTGGACAAGATGATATAGTAAGTGATGAAGCAATAAAAGAGGCTGCAACTTTTGCATATGCAGATGAATTTATTAATGAATTGCCAAATGGCTATGATGAAAAAATAGAAGCCGGAGGTAGCAATTTATCAGGCGGTCAAAGACAAAGAATAGCCATAGCAAGAGCATTTTTAAGAAATTCACCAATAATCCTAATGGATGAACCAGCATCAGCATTAGATGCTAAAAGTGAGCAAATGGTAAACAAAGCCATAAAAAAACTAATGGCAGAAAAGACTGTAATAATGGTAAGTCACCAGACAACGGCATATGAGGATTTCGACAGGGTAATGGTTATGGGAAAAGCGTAGCGATATTAGCGGCAACATTATATGCAATTAATGTTCCGATATCAAAGATATTATTAAACTATGTAGAACCTACAATGATGGCTGCATTTTTGTATTTGGGAGCGGGCTTTGGCTTGTTTATATACGGCATAATTGAAAAAATAACAGGTAAGGTCTCAAATAAAGAACCTTTAACAAAAAAGAATTGCCATACACTGTGGCGATGGTTGTGCTTGATATAGCTGCTCCGGTTTTATTAATGCTTGGTATTACTATGACGAACTCGGCAAATGTTTCCTTGTTGAATAATTTTGAAATTGTGGCAACATTATTAGGTGAATATATTCCAGCAATTAAATGGATAATATGTATTTTAGCGTTAGGATTTGTAGCATGTGGATTAAGTATTCATTTTTATATTATGGCTCAAAAAGATTTAGGTGCGGCAGAAACAAGTGCATATCATTCAATAGCCCCCTTTTTAGGGGTTGCATTTAGTATGTTAATTTTGGGAGAAAGACCTAACATACAGTTTTATGTTGCATTGATAATTATGATAATTAGTACATATTTAATCGTAAAAGATACAGTGAAAGACAAATAAAATCAATTAATGCTAATACACAGCTAACCTGGCACGTAGTGCTATATAACGAAAAAAGGTGCTCTAAATGCTTGCATTAAAGAGCACCTTTTTTCGTTATATACTGCGAAGCAGAGGTTAGCGTAACTGAGCTACTGCGAAGCAGAGGTTAGTGTAACTACTGCGAAGCAAAATGTAAGCAAAAAAATAATCGCAAAGGAGAGCCTTTGTCGTCGTCGGCACTTAACTGGCAGGAGGCTAAAGCCGAACTGGCAGTTTATGTGTCCGTTACGAACGACAATGGAGCAAAAGCGTCTCTCCGTGCGATATTTTATTTGCGTATTATGGTCTAAGTCCCATACCGCCTTCTAATGTTAATGTTTCACCATTTAAGTACTTGAAGTCTGGATTTGCAAGCTGTACGCATACACGACCGATTTCAAGCTCTGCATCACCATAGTGACCTGCTGGTGGCATCTTAACATTTGCCTTGAAAGCTTCTGGGTAAGCATTTGCAAAGTTTTCTAATTGTGCTGTCCAAGCAAGTGGGCAAACAACGTTAACGTTGATGCCGTCCTTAGCCCATTCTGTAGCAGCAACACGGCTTAAGCCACGAATACCTTCCTTAGCAGCTGCGTATGAGCACTGGCCGTAGTTACCGAATAAACCGGCACCAGAACCGAAGTTGATTACAGAACCTTGTGTTTCCTTAAGGTAAGGATAGCAAGCCTGCATATAGTAGAATGTTGCATAAAGACCTGAGTACATAGCAAGATTGAATTGCTCTAATGTATGGTCTGCAATTGAAACACCTGAAGCAGATGCCTGAGCGTTATTGATTAATACGTCGATACGACCGAATTTTGCGATAGTCTGATCAACTACGTTCTTAACAACAGCGGCATTATCAGCACCGTCGCTAACATCAGCCTGTACTGTAAGAACTTCAATTCCGTAAAGTCTTTCTAATTCTTCCTTTGCATCCTGTAATTTTTGAACATTACGTCCTGTGATTACGAGGTTAGCTCCCTCCTTAGCGTAAGCGGTAGCGATACCGTAACCGATTGAACCACATCTTCCGTCGCTTAAAACAGCACGGCCGGCTCCTGTAATAATAGCAGTTTTACCTGTTAAAAATCCCATATTATATTCTCCTTTCGTTATATATATGTAATAATAACATTTAATTTAAAAAAAGTAAATAAGTTATTGCACATTTGACAGAATTTGCAAATGTGATACAATAATCAGAAGAATATTTGATATGGAGAAAAAAATGGAAAATAAAAAGAATCTTACAGAAGGAAATATATTGATGTCATTGCTGGGATTTGCGTTTCCAGTATTGGTGGCATTATTTTTGCAGGCTTTATATGGAGCCGTGGATTTGATGATAGTAGGTCAATTTGCTGCAACGGAAGATGTATCAGGAGTTGCTACTGGAAGTATGCTACTGATGACTCTTACCTGTGTTATAACAGGACTTACTATGGGTATAACAATTCTTGTGGGACAGAGTATAGGAGAAAAAAATCCTAAAAAGGCTGGAAAAACTGTTTATAATGGAATTGTTATATTTGTTGTAGTGTCTGTGCTGCTTACTTTTTTTGTTTTGATATTTGCAAAAGATTTAGCCACAATTATGCATGCTCCTGCAGGAGCATTTAAGCAGACGGTAGAGTACATAAGAGTATGTGGATATGGAATTATATTTATTGTAGCTTACAATGTGTTAGGGGGAATATTTAGAGGACTTGGTGACTCTAAGACACCTTTAATAACTGTGATAATTGCAAGTATATTCAATGTAATTGGTGATTTTATTTTAGTGGCCGGATTTGGTATGGGAGCCTTGGGAGCTGCTATAGCTACAATAATTGCGCAAGGGGCTAGTGTGGTAATATCCTTAATTATTATCAGTAAGAAGCAGTTGCCATTTGAATTTACTTTTAAAAGGGAAAATATTGATAAGAATATAATTGGGAAAATATTGAAATTAGGAATTCCAGTGGCATTACAGGAATTTTTGGTTGGAATTTCATTTCTTGTAATTCAGGCTCAGGTAAATACTATGGACGTCATTGCTTCAGCTGGCGTTGGTGTGGCTGAAAAATTATGTGGCTTTATTATGCTGATACCGTCTTCCTTTATGCAGTCAATGTCAGCCTTTGTAGCACAAAATATAGGGGCGGGACAAAAAAATAGGGCAAATAAGGCTTTGTTATATGGTATAGGCACATCTTTGGTTGCCGGAGTAATAATTGGTAGTTTTTCTTTCTTTAGAGGAGATTTACTGGCAATGATTTTTACAAAAGATAAGGCAGTTATAGTGGCTGCACATGATTATATGAAGGCCTATGCAATTGATTGTTTGTTTACTGCATTTTTATTCTGTTTTTTGGGATATTTTAATGGACGTGGTAATACATTTTTTGTAATGATTCAAGGTATTGTAGGCGCATTTTGTGTGAGAGTGCCATTAGTACTTATAATAAGAGGTATAGAAAATGTAAGTCTTTTTATGATAGGACTTGCAACACCGGCATCTACAGTGGTGCAGATTGTTATGTGTGTTATATTTTTTGTTATATGTAAGAAAAAAGAAGACTCATTGTAAAGTGAGTCTTCTTTTGCTTTATATTAATCTGTAAAATTATCAAAATAACCTTGGATTAAGATGATAGGAGTTCCTTTATCACCAGAACCACTTGTTAAGTCACAAAGTGAACCGATAAGATCTGTCAACTGTCTTGGTGTTGTTCCCTGTGATGCCATATTACCAACTAAGTTAGAGTTCTTAGCTTTGATGCTGTTTGAAATAGCTTCTTTTAAAGCATCTCCGTTTAAATCCTTGAAATCGTTATCGGCAAGATATTTAAGCTTTAATTCGTTAGGAGTACCGATTAATCCCTTTGTAAATGCAGGAGATACAACAGGGTCAGCTAATTCCCAAATCTTACCTTGTGGATCCTTAAATGCACCATCACCGTATACCATAACTTCAACATGCTTTTGTGTTAAATCATAGATTCTGGCTTGGATAGATTCAACTAAATCAGTACATTCTCTTGGGAATAACTTGATTTTGTCTTCTGATGACTTATTAGAACCTAATAAACCATACTTAGCATTGTAGCCACTGCCGTCAACTGATTCTGTTAAAATGTCGTCAAGAGTACATACAATCTTAGCACCGCCTTCTGTTAAAAGACGCTTTGTTCTCTTTCTTGTGTGAATGTCACAAGCTAAAACGCAATCTGTATATTGTAAAATAGTCTTTGCCTGGTTAGAGAAAATAATCTCAACTTCAGCACCAGCTTCCTTTATTATGTCAGAATAGTACTCGACATAGTCAACACCTGTGAACTCATGCTTATTTTCACCAAATAATTCTCTATATTTGGCTAATGTTAATGTGTCAGAATATGGATTGATACCTGCTTCATCTAACTGGTCATAAGTCAATAAAGCATTACCAACTTCATCACTTGGATAGCTTAACATTAATACAACTTTTTTAGCTCCCATAGCAATACCGCGTAAGCATATAGCAAAACGGTTTCGCGACAATATTGGGAAAATAACACCTATTGTACCACCACCTAATTTGGCTCTAACATCTTTGGCAATATCTTCAACTGAAGCATAATTACCTTGTGCTCTGGCAACAATTGATTCTGTTATTGCTATAACATCTTTATCTCTTAGAGAAAAACCTTCGCTTTCGCAAGCTTCCATTACGCTGTTAACTGTAATGTCAACAAGGTTGTCTCCTTCACGTATAATAGGACCACGAATACCACGTGATACTGTTCCAACTTTTCTCTCCATAGGTTACACCTTCATATCTAAAAAATTATATTTAAAAAAATACATTCCTATTATACATTGAACTTATACTACTTGCAAGAAAAATATTATTTTTTTTTGTTACGAATATTTCTGAAAAAAGGATGAAAAATTAGAAAGTATATGATATAATAAAACAAAATGTGCATTTTAAGTGTTGGAGCTGTATATGAATAAATTTAGAATTAATAATACAATTATAAAATATTTATTTGCAATAGCATTTTTATTACTGTCAATAGGATTTTGTGTACTAAGTCTTGAAGTGGAGAATTCCCAGAAGGATTTTGTAATATATACACAGATGTTATATGATGAAGACTACAAGAAGAATGAGTTTTATGTAGAACTTAATCATACTGATTATTGGCTGGAGGAAGATGGCAGTGTTTACGCGTACTATTATGTGACGTTGATTAACAATACAACGGTAAAGATAGCGGATTGGGAATTAAATATTCCTGTTCAGCCTGATAATCAGATTAGTGATTCGTGGAATGCTGATGTTGCAATAGTGGATGGTATGCTTACAATAAAGTCCAGCTCGAATAATAGAGAGATTGCGTCAGGTGAAAAAGAAGTAGTAGGCTATGTTTTGACATCTGCCATAGAAAATGAAATTAATATGATTAACGTTAAAGCACGTAAAATATACACAAAAGAGGATTTTTCACTTTATAAGATTTTAGGTGTTTCAGCAATTGCATATGTATTTTTGCTGGTAATATACATAATAATTCAATGGCGTATTGAGCTATATAAGGCTAAGCAGGAAGAAAGTGAGATTATCATAAGCCAGGCACTTAAGACCTTTGCTAATTTTGTTGATGCTAAGGATCATTATACTAGAGGTCATTCAATGCGAGTGGCAGCCTGCTCAAAGGAAATTGCAAGAAGAATGAAGCTTACAAAGGATGTTCAACAAAGAATATATTATATTGCTTTGTTACATGATGTTGGTAAGATTGCTATCTCTGAAAGTATTCTTAATAAGCCAACCAGATTAGAACCACATGAGATTGAAGAGATGCATAAGCATACCATAAAGGGAGCAGAGATGTTAGCGGATTTTACAGCTTTACAAGGAATTGCAGAAGGTGCTTTGTATCATCACGAAAGATATGATGGAACAGGTTATCCTAAAGGTATATCAGGTAAGCATATTCCGCTTTATGCTAGAATTATTGGCGTAGCCGATGCTTATGATGTAATGTCTCACGGAAGATGTTATAGAGATGCATTGGATATGAATACTATTATAAAAGAATTACAGGATAATTCAGGAACACAATTTGATCCAAAGATAGTTCCATATATGATAGATATGATAAAAGAAGGATTTTCAAAAGAATATTAAAGTACATCGCATATTGAACCGACCTCCAATCGTTAGATTTTAGGTCGGTTCAATATGCGATGTACTTAATTTATAAATTCTAATTGATTATCTGAAGTTTTATAGTGTATTGTTTTTGTGGTGGCAGTGGTAAATGCAGCTTCTCCGTCTGTATGGATATAACAATTATTATTAATTGTTATTGTAAAATCATTTTCCTTATGAAAGAAGATTCCTTTGCATTTAACATGCTTACCTTTTTTTATGCCCGGGATAATTGTAAGGGCTCTTAATTTTGAAATTTTATCTGCTATGCAGATGTCTAGTAATCTGTCGCTAGGATCAGCCATCGGACAAAACATATATCCGCCACCTTCAAAGGCTTGAACGTGTACTGAAAATAAAAGATTTTTACTATAATGATATTCATCTGTATCTGCTGAATGAATCTGTATCTTATTATATGGCATCTTGAATAACTGTAGTACGGCAACTATGGTGTAACTAAGTTTACCAAGCCCCAAACGATTAAGCCATTTTTTGATGAAGGATTTGTTAACTGTGTTACATACGGCTGCATCAAATCCAATACCTGAGCTGACTAAAAAACGCCTGCTTTCATTACCTATTGTCATAATACCGTAATCGATGTGACGGGTAGTAGTGGGATTAATTATATTTTTAAGATTAGCCATATGGTCATTATTAATGCCCATACCTCTTGCAAAATCATTGCCTGAGCCTATAGGAATATAGGCGAAACGTATATTATTGAAATTAACAATGCCGTTAAGTACTTCATTTAGGGTGCCATCTCCACCAAGTATTACTATCGTGCTGGTGGTATTGGGGGTTGAAGTGATTTTTCTGACTATCTCAGTAGCACTGCCAGGTTTGCTTGTAATATGCTTTTTGTATTCAAAATTAATGGATTTTAAATGATTCTCAATATCAGTCCATATTTTAAGACCAAGATTTGACTTGGATTTGGGGTTGATTATAAAATGATACATAGTAATTCCTACTGCTCGTCTTTTTTGTCCAATACATACCCCTTAAGGGCTCTGAATTTGGATGGAGATACATTGTGCACGCGGAAAAAAGCGTCGCCAAAATAATTACTGTTACTAAAACCTGATTCGGTTGCAATCTCGGAAATGCTCTTTTTGGTCTCTAACAATTGTCTTTCGGCATGACTGATTCTAAGGGAAATTAAATATTCCTTATAGCCTGTTCCAACAACATTTTTAAATTTGGTTGATAGATATGCCGGATTAAGATGGACGGCACTGGCTATATCATTTAAAGAAATTGGGTGTTGGAAATTCTTATTGATATAAGCTATAGCGGAATATATATCCAAATCATGTATCTCTGAGTTCTTTATTGCCTTTGAAATAATACTGTTACGATTACGTATTGTAGCAAACAAAATAGTCTGCAAGAACATCTTGATGAGTGAATCTGATACGAAATCGGCTTTACCTTTTTCTACATATATAAATGAAGCGAAATCATTAACTAAGGCTCTGGATTCTTCATTTAACATATATGCATTATTAAAAAATGCACTATTTAACCATGATTCTGAAAATGCTGAGAAAATCTCAGTACAATAGTCTTGAGAAAATTCGATGCACAATCTTTTGTGGTAGTCAGCGTTAACATATGAGGTCTGATGAGGTACACCTTTATTAACCATAATAGCTGAGCCAGGTTTCAGATTGTATATAGTGTCGCCTATTAAAAAGTCGCATTCTCCATCGTAGAGATAAAAAAATTCAAAATGTGAATGAGTATGAGGCGAATTCATTGCATGGTTAGACATATGAGTTTGTGTTGAAATTTCAAAATGTAAATTATTTGCCATATACGCTCTCCTTTGAATTAATATTTTGTACATATGTTGTACAATAAGCCTAATACCATTATAACATAAAATTTTAGATTTTAGTAGAGAAAAATTGATTATTATGTTAAAATATAAACAAAATTATTATAAACAAGGAGAAAACTATGCGAAAAATAGATGTTTGGGACTTTGGGGCAGAAGTTTTAGATGAGGATATATACAATAATATGCTTAGCGAAGCAGTTATGAATGAATATTTTGGCAAGGGTTATGAGGATGGAAGTACAGAAGTTTCTATTTCTGATGTATTTATTGATTTTGATAAGGACGGTATTATTGACGGGAAGGATTTAATGTTTTGTGCTGGTGGAAAGTTTAAACACAGAATAAGAACAGTAAATACAAATGTTACACGCTTTGACGAAGAAGTGAAAACTAAGTTGGATGAAAACGGTGTTGCTTATAAAGGCTGTGTTTACAGCAATTCTGCACCTAATCCTGATGTGCATGTAGCCTTATATTTTGAAAAAAATGATATTATAAATGTAGTAGTAGGAACTAATGGCAATGCAACACAATATTGCTTTGAAACATTAGATGGCAAATATATGCAGTCTTATATGTATCAGGTAAGACCTAAAATAACAGCGGCAACAGCGCAGTTTTATGCGCCTGAGAGTGGGATATATAAGATATACTGCCCTAAGGAAAAACTAGTAATTGCAAGAATTACAAGAGAGCATACGGAAATTAGAACTATAAAGGGCAAGTTAGGAGAAGAATATAAAGATTCATATCAGTTGATTTTTGTTAATGAAAAAACTAATGAAAGAATACCAGCACAGGTTAATAATAAAGAATACATAGTAGAGCTTAATGAAAAATATCCATACAAGCTTGAAGTTATTAATGAAGACGGCTTAATGGTAAGCAGGGAAGATGAATATATTTTCGTGGAAAATGATATGGAAAAAAATGTTTCCTTTGAGAAATATGAAATTATTAATATCAAAGCTGCGATAGTGGGTGTGGATAAAGAATTTACTGATAAGGTACAGTTAATTATTACACCGGCTGATAGTAGTAGACGATTTGTACCTGTTATAAGAGGAAATAACTTTTTATATGACTTGTGTCTTGAAAAAGGTTGTGAATATAATATTGAAGCTAAGGGTGTAAATGATTATAGCCTTAACAAGAAAATTATAAAGGCTGACAGCGATAAAGAAAATGTGCTATTTGATTTTGATAGAAAACAATTATATGATATTGAGTTGATTTTAGACAGCTGTGATAAGGCTGAATTGGAAAGCGTTACATTTACGCACAGATACGAAGATGGATATAGTTATACCTTTAAGAAGGGTGAAAATATTAAACTTCGAAGTGGTCAGTATAAGATAATTGTAAAGCTTGTTGATGAAAGTCTATTTGCACAGGAAGTGCTTTATACAAAGGATTGCATTGTGGCTGATAGGGATACCAGTTGTGTGGTTCCGGTTAAAATGATTCCGGGTAGATGGATATTTGAAGAACTTGCGAAGACTAATAGAATTACAGACAGTCTGGCGGGCTTGAAAATAGATGGAGAAGTACAGTTTAACAAAGATAAATATCTTTGTATTTCAAAGGGTGGAAAGGTTAGTTTCCCTGTAAAAAAAGAACAGAGAATAACAGTTAATTTCTGCTTTATGGGTGCATTTATGACAGAAGGAGCAGGCCTTGGTCCGAAACCGGTATTTGAACATTCTGAAACTACTGCTTATGATGATACAAGAGTTTATTATGCAAAGGAAGATGGCATTTTTAGTATAACCGGAATAAATGGCGTAAGCAACAAAGGCACAGGAGTGTGGCAGACCTTCATTACTTCCATATTAGTAGATGATATGGTTGAGTACAACGAAGTATTGAAAGTTGGTGCGAATGAAAAATTTAAAACGATAAATGCTGCCTTATCTTATGTTCAATATATGAAAAGAGACGATAGAAGGGTTACAATTCTTATAGAACCAGGTAACTACGAGGAAATGTTAGTTATTAAGGAAAAAAATATTACACTTAAGAACATTTCAAAAACACCTGATATAAAACTATATGATAAAGGAAGAAATATTGGTGCTGATGGTGTCAGAATTACCGGATATTATGGACATGGATATGCTTACTACAGTATGAAAGACGATTGTAAATATGATGAAAGAATGTTAGAGGTTAATAAGGCAAATGGAATTTTAGGCTTTGAAAATCCAGGTACAGGTCTTAGATTTGGTTCATATTGGAATTCTACAGTGGTTGTTTATGCTGATGGTTTTGAAGCAGAAGGAATAATATTTGAAAATTCATTTAATCAATATGTTTCTAAAAAGGAAAGCAATGATGTTAAAGTAGCTTTATCGGGAGCTAAGGGAGACAGAATCGGGCTCTGTGAAGGAAATGTCTGTGTTCAACAACGTGCATTTGTTGAAAGAGCTGCGGCAGTGGCATTGGCTAACGGAATGGGAAAAGCGTATTTTAAAGATTGTTGTTTTGTCGGTAGACAGGATACTTTGTTTGGCGGTAGCGATAGTGTTGTATTATTTGATAAATGTAGCATTATGGGTGGGTGCGATTATATATTTGGACCTATGACCGCGTGTTTTAAAGAATGTGAGCTTGTGCTTAATATTTCTGATGAAAGTAATGATATAGCTTATATTACAGCAGCTCAACAGCCTGAGGATAAGCAGGGATATTTTATGCATAAGTGCATTATAAGATCAACAGTACCTAATGTTGAAACTGCTTCTGAAAAACAGGCTAAGCCATCTTATTTTGGCCGCCCATGGAGTACAGTTTCGCAAGTTGTATTTAACGAAACAATCATTGGAACTACTGAATATAATGGAATAAAAGAATCTGTAATTTTAAAAGAAGGTTGGATAGATTCTTTGGGTGGAAAAACTTTTAGAAATTATGAATATAAGACTGTGGAAGAATCAGGAGAAGATAATTCTTCAAATCGAGCAGATTGGGTAAAAATCAATATTGCAGATGATGAATTCATAAAAAAACAAATGGATGATTTTGAAAAAATATATTCCTGCAAAATATTCTAGTACAAACTAAAAATAATACTGAAAAATATAGTGGTGAGAAAAATATTTTTCTTAAAAATCAAAAGTAATCTGTGGAAAAATGTTTTTTTACAAATAAAACGGTAGTACATAACTTCCACAATATGTTAAAATAAATGTAGCCAAATTGGTATTAAAAACAACGGAGGTAAAAGTATGAAAAGAAACATTAAAAGAGTGGTAGCTCTCGTACTTGCTTTTGCATTAGCATTAACATTAATGCCTGCACCAAGCAAGGTTTCAGCCAGCGATATCCCTTATGGATCAGTAGAAGTTGGGGCGTGGGATGCAGATGGCAAGAGAACAACAACTTGGGACTTCTCGGCTAATAAGCCAGAAACTACAACTAATACAGTAACAGGCGATACAATTTGTGGCCTTTCTGTATTAAACGCAGATACTTCTACAAACAAACTCGGTGTTCACAAAGATGGTTATATTACTATGGTATATGAATCATCATTTGGTATTCCAGTAGCTGAAGGCGTATCTGACATTGAACTTAAATTTGAGTTCTCAAGCAGTAACAATGAAAGATGGTTAAAGGTTGGTAGCAAGATTATCTACCATTCAAACCAGAATGCTAACTATCAGGAAGGCGATGCTTACATCACAAAAGATGAAAATCAGGTAAGAAATGCTACAATTACATTAACATCAGCAGATGTTGTAGACGGATTTATTCCTGTAACAGTTGGTACAGTTAATACAGACCCTAAGGCTGAAAATAAGATTAGCAAGATTATTATGACAGAAACTATGGGTGCTCAGGAACAATCTTGGCAGTTAATTGATGCTGCTGGAGCTGTTTTCCAGGGTAACACAGGTGAATGGAATGGTCTTTTAATCGATGCTACAACAGGTAAGGTTAACATCAGAACTGGTCAATGGGCTCAGTTTAACACAGGCGCAATTATTAAGGTTCCTGTAGCAGGTCCATCAAAGGTTACGATTACATCTTACTCAGCAGGTGTATATACATTTGAAGGAAAAGCTTCAACAGCAACAGAAGAGACATTTACATATACAGGTGAAGCAGGTTATGTAACACTTGTTTCAACAGCTAACGATTACCTTGATACAATTAAGGTTACTCCAATCCTTATTGAGATTCCAACAGCAGTTGGTAACGGCAAAGTAGATGTATGGGATTTCGGTGCAGAAGCTTTAGATACAAGCAAGTATAACAATCTTTTAGATGTTGATACAATGAACAAGTTCTTTACACCAGAAGGTGCTGAAGTAGGTTCAACAGGTAACCCAATCGGTACATGTTTCGTTGACTTAAATGGTGACGGAGAAATCGATGGCAATGATATTAAGGTTAACTTCTCTAACAAGGTTAACTGTAGATTAAGAACATCTAATGAACTTCTTACAAGATATGACCAGAAGTTCTTAGCTGACAAGGATAAGAATATTTATACAGGTTATGTATATAGTAACGCATCTAATAATTCAGATATTGGTGTTGAATTATATTGCTATGCTAACGATTTAGTTACATTTGTAGTAAGTTCAAACGGTGGTGATGCAGATTATGTATTCGCTTCAATGGATGGAACATATCAGAAGACATACAAATATTTAGATACAGCAGAGGCTGATAAGTTTGAAATGACAGATGCAGATGGTAATCCAATTCTTAATGAAGATGGAACAGTAAAGACACAGAATGCTAACGCTAAGGTTGTTACATTTGCAGTTCCAGCAGATGGCGTTTACAGACTTTATGCTACAACAAACAAGCTTTGTGTAGGTCGTGTTTACAGAGAACATACAGTTCCAGTAGAAGTAAGTGGTACAGTTGACGCTCCAGCAAGTCTTGCAGCTGGTTATTCAGTATTATTTACAAACAAGGAAACAGGCGCTCAGACAGAAGCTAAGGTTAAGAATGGTGCTTACTCAGCATACTTATATGAACAATTTGATTATAAGATGACATTAGTTGATGCTAACGGTTTCATGATTGAAGATCCAATTAGTGGTTTATCACTTGCTAAGGGTGCCGGTGCAACAACACAAAACATAAAGATTAAGGAATTAGACTTAGTTACAATTACAGGTGCAGCAACAGGTATTGATGCAAGCTTCTTTGCAAATGCAGAATTTGTATTTACACCAGCAGATCCTGAGACAAACATTTTCGTTCCAGAAGTTACAATTGATGGAACAAACTACTCAATCAAGCTTGAATCAGGCGTTGATTATACAATAACAGTAGATGGAGTTAATGATTTTACATTAAATACAACTACAATGAAATATTCAGCAGATACAGCTGATACAACAATTTCGTTTACAAAGAAACCAGTATATGATGTAACAGTTACATTGAAAGATATTTCTGACGAAGCTAAGGCTAACGCAGTTATCACATTTACAAATGCTAACGAAGAAGGTTACAAATATACATTTACAATGGCTGATTCTATCAAGTTAAGAGATGGTCAGTACATCGTTACAGTAACAGGTGTAGACTTAGAACCAGTTGTTCAGGATACACTTCATACACCAAGACTTAACGTTTCAGGTGCAGCTGCTTCAGCAGAAGTTGCATTTACAAATGTAGCTGGCAACTGGGATTTCGGTAAGATTGGTGGATTATCAACAATTACAACTATTGGCGAGTACAACTACTTTGCAGGCTTAAAGATTTCTGGTAATGCAGCAATTAATAAGAATATTTACTTATTACTTAACAATTCAGCTGCAGATTCAGTTGTTGAAGTTCCTGTTAAGGCTGGTGACGTACTTACAGTTTCATACTGCTACAAGGGAGCTTTAAAGCTTGAAGGTGCAGGTATTGATGTAACAGAAGCTAAGACAAACTCAGGTTCAACAAGTACAATTGACAAGACAAGTGTTACTGCAAAAGAAGATGGTATCATCACAATTACAGGTACAACATTAGATGTTGAAGGTACAGCAGTTAACCAGACATATATTACATCTATTATCGTAACAAATATTGCTGATATGGGTGAATATAAAGAAACAATTACAGTAGGTACAGATAAGGATTACAAGACAATCGGTGAAGCTGTTAAGGCAGCAGAAAGCATGTATCGTCCAAATAACGAAAGAGTAACAATCGTTATTGATCCAGGTAACTACGATGAAATGTTAGTAATTAATGGCGCTAACATTACATTACAGAATGCAGCAGCTAAGCCAAGCACAGATCTTACAGATAAGGGTGTTGGTATTGCTGAAGGCGCAGTAAGAATTACATCTTACTATGGACATGGTTATTCATACTACAGTATGGGACCAGATTGCAAATATGATGCAGAATTACTTGAAATCAACAAGGCAAATGGTGGTTTATCATTTACAAATCCTGGTACAGGTACAACATCTGGTTCTTACTGGAACGCAACAGTAGTTGTATATGCAGATGGCTTTATTGCAAAAGATATTATTTTTGAAAACTCATTCAACCAGTATGTATCTGAAAAGGAAGCTAATGATGTATTAGTTGCTCATACAGATGCTAAGGGTAACAGAGTAGGACTTGAAGCAGGTTCAACAGCAGTTCAAAATAAGTCTTTTGTAGAAAGAGCAGCAGCATTAGCATTAGCTAATAACTGTGGAACAGCATTATTTGACAACTGTAGATTCGTTGGTAGACAGGATACATTATATGGTGGAACAGGTAACGAAGTAGTATTTGACAGATGTCAGATTATGGGTGCTTGTGACTATATCTTTGGACCAATGACAGCAGTATTCAATCAGTGTGATTTAGTTGCTAACACATCAGAAGATAAGAACGATGTATTCTATATTACAGCAGCACAGCAGGCTGAAGGTGTTAAGGGTTACTTTATGTACAAGTGTACAGTTACATCTACAACACCAGGCGTTGATACAGCTTCAGAGAAGACATCTAAGCCAGGTTACTTTGGTAGACCATGGTCAACAACATCAGAAGTAGTATTCTATGAAACAACAATTGAAACAACAGATTTCAACGGAACACCAGAATCATTAATCGTTGGCGCTGGTTGGTTAGACACATTAAGTGGAAAATCACCATACTGCTACGAATATGGTACAATTGAAGGTGAAGGTATTGATAATTCAGCAGCAAGAGTAGATTGGTTAAATGCATTAACAGAAGCTAAGATCGGCGATGAAGAACTTAACTTTGAAAGATTCATTTCAGCTGATACTATTGCAGCAGCTGAAGCTGAAGGCTTATTATCAGAAACAGCACCAGCTCCAGAAACTGGCGATTCAATGAACGCAGCATTATACATTGTATTATTTGCAGCGGCAATGGTAGTATTATTTGCAGCAGCTAATAAGAAGAACATTGCAAAGTAATTAATGACATTTAATTAAATAATTAATATAGTACCTGTGCAAGAATTCTTGCATGGGTACTTTTGCGTTAAAATACATAAATTGTTAGAAAATAGATTAAACACACAAAAAAATCATTAAAAGTAGGGAAAATACCGAAATGTTTTTGACAAAATAGTGTATATATGTTATAATCCAAAAAGAATTAAATTTATTTAATTACTAAAATTAAAAGGAGAAGATTTATGAAAAGAAAAATCGTATCAATAGCTTTAGTTGCAGCTTTATTATTAAGCGTAGTTGCAATTAGTAAGGCTAACAGCATTAAGGCTGAAGTTAAAGATGAAGTTGTATTTAACGCTTCAGAACAGACTCAAAATGCTAACATTGTAACTGATTTGGTTGTGGAAGGTTTTACTTTTAAGGCAACAGATTCAAAGAAGATTGCAGTTGATAGTAACAATAAGTCGATTGATGGCTTTGACTTTACACAAAGATTAAAGCTTAGTGGAAAGGGTACAGCTGAGTACCGTTCAGTACATTTTGAAACAGCAGGTGCTTCAACAGTAACAATTTATGCATTGTCTGGTAACAGTGCAGAAGTAAGACCATTAGAACTTTATAAGGCTGATGGTACACAGGTTGGTACCAATGATATTGATGGTGCAGCAATTGCTAAGTATACATATAGTATTACAGAAGCTGGTAAGTACTATTTAGCATCATCTGTTAATTCTGTTAACATTTATTATATTTCTGCAACAAATGTAGTAGTTGGTGGTGAAGGCGCAACAGAGGCTCCAACAACAGAAGAAGCAACAACAGAGGCTCCAACAACAGAAGAAGCAACAACAGAGGCTCCAACAACAGAGGAAGCAACAACAGAAGCTCCAACAACAGAGGAAGCAACAACAGAGGCTCCAACAACAGCTAAAGAGAAAGTTAATACATCTATTGATTCAGATGATTTGACAAATGGTAACTATAAGGAAGATGTAGTAATTGGTGGTGTTATATTTGCCGCTGGTGCAGATGCAGATCAGAATGTTGTAATTGAAGATAATAATAAGTCATTTGAAAGCCTTTCATTCACTAAGAGAATTAAGCTTGGCGGAACAGGTACTGTAGATTATCGTTCAGTTAAATTTGAATCAGCAGGTAATACAACATTTACAATGTATGCGATGTCATCTAATAACTCACAGGATAGAGAATGTGGTATCTACAAAGCTGATGGTACATTAGTTCAAGCAATAACAGTAACAGGTGGTACACTTCAGAAATACACAGCTACAATTACAGAACCAGGTGTATATTATTTTGCATCAGTAACAGGTGGTGTTAACGTATATGGCGTAGAAGCTACAAATGTTATGGCAGAAGAAACAGGTTCTGGTTCAGGTGAAGAAACAACAACAGAAGCTACAACAGAAGAATCTACAACAGGCGGTAATACAGAAGGTGGTAACGGTGGTGCTCCTACAACAGGTGATAAGAGTATGACAGCACTTTTTGCAGTATTAGCAATCGTGGCAGCAGGTTTATTAGTAGTTTCAGCTAAAAAGAAAGAAAATGCATAATAATTAATTTATGATATAAAAGAGGCTTCATTATGAAGTCTCTTTTTTCATTCAATAGGAAAAGCCTCTAAAGAGGCTTTCTCTATTGAATAAAAACACTCCGTGTGATGAACGCTCGCACGAGTGGAAGGTGTCGCTGCCGCGACCGTGCTCGGCGCTGGGAACGTACAAGTCCTAAGTGTAAATTATTGCGAATTAAGAGTGGACCTGTCCACTTTGTTATTTTATGTGAGAGTCTCTTAAAATCCCTTGTATATTGACAAAAAATGCGTAAAGTGATATCATTTTAATTAGTATTTTATACAAATGTATGATGTAAAGGAAGGATTTATTTATGAAAAAAATTTTAGCAATTTTGTTATTATCAGTTATGGTACTTGGTGTACTAAGCGGTTGTAAGAAAGATAAAGATGAAAAGACATTTATCTTAGGTCTTGATGATTCATTCCCGCCTATGGGATTTGTTAACGAAAAACAGGAGATAGTTGGCTTTGACATAGATGTAGCAAGAGAAGTGTGCAAAAGATTAGATTTTGAATTAAAGCTTCAGCCAATCAGCTGGGAAGCTAAGGAACAGGAATTAAATACAAAGAATATTGACTGTATTTGGAATGGATTATCAGTAAATCCAGAAAGAAAAGAGGCTATGTTACTTAGTAATTCATATATGAAAAATAATCAGGTGGCTGTAGTGCTTGCTTCTAGCTCATTTACAAAACTTGAAGATTTAGCTGGTAAAAAGGTTATAGCTCAAAATGGTTCAACAGCTTGTGATGCAATTGATGCGAATACAACATTTAAGAGCTCTTTAGGAGAAGTAATTTTAGTTAGTGATAATGTAAAGGCTATGCTGGATTTGGAAATTGGTGGCTCTGATGCAGTTATTATGGATGAAGTAGTTGCACGTTATTATATGGAAAAAGATGGTAATAAAGGTAAATTTAAAGTATTAGATGGTGTTTTAGCAGAGGAAGAATATGCTATAGCATTTAGAAAAGATGATACTGAACTTTGCAACAAGGTTAATGATACATTAAAGGCAATGGCAGAAGATGGAACATTAGCAGAGATAAGCAAGAGATGGTTTGGTAAAGATATTACAACAATAAAATAAGGAACAATAATATGACATTCGGAAATATGAGTTTAGACTCAATAAAGATATTATTTGAATTTATGTTAAAAGCTTCCGGTGTGACTTTGCAGGTATTTTTCTTTACACTGTTATTCGCTTTGCCATTAGGCCTTATAGTAAGCCTTGGGAGAATGACAAAGTACAAGATAATTAATGTGCCTGTAAAGATATATTTGAATATTATGCGCGGAACACCACTGATTTTACAGTTGATGTTTTGGTATTTTGCACCGTATTACATAGCAGAGATTCGTTTAGACAGAACAGTTGCGGCTATAGTTGCTTTTACATTTAATTATGCAGCTTATTTTGCAGAGATATATAGAGCTGGAATTGAAAGTGTGCCAAAGGGACAATGGGAAGCTGCAGAGGTACTTGGATTTGGCAGAATTCAGACATTTTTCAAAATAGTTTTACCACAGGTAGTGAAGAGAATTTTGCCACCGATGAGCAATGAATTTATGACCTTGGTAAAGGACACTGCATTAGCTCAGGTTATTGGTGTTGCAGAAATGTATCAGCTTGCAACTAAAAATATGTCAAGTCAGTCAAGTATAGTTCCACTTGTTATGGCAGGTGTGTTCTATTTTGTGATGAACTTTGTAGTGCAGCAGGCATTTAATATTGCCGAAAAGAAATTAAGTTATTATAAATAATGGAGAAAAAATATGGCTGTTTTAGAAGTTTCAAATTTGCAAAAAAGCTTTGGAAAATTGCAGGTTTTAAAGGATGTTTCTTTTTCAGTTAATGATGGAGAGATAGTGTCTATAATTGGTTCGTCAGGCTCAGGTAAGTCTACGCTTTTAAGATGTATCAACCGTTTGGAAAGTGTAGATAGTGGAACTATAGTGGTAGATGGTAAAATGATGGTTTCTACAGATGAAAATCAAAAAACTGTTTATGCATCTAAAGATGTATTAAGAGAAATTCGTTTAGAGACTGGACTGGTATTTCAGAATTTTAATTTATTTCCACATTATAGTGTTTTAAGAAATATTATAGAGGCACCTATGAAAGTTTTGGGTAAATCAAAAGAAGAAGCTGTAAAAGAAGCCGAAGAAATATTAAAAAAACTAGGCTTAGAACAAAAAAGAGACAGTTATCCGCAGGAACTTTCAGGAGGACAGTCTCAAAGAGTTTCTATAGCAAGAGCGTTAGCATTAAAGCCAAAGATATTATTTTTTGATGAACCGACTTCGGCCTTGGATCCTGAGCTTACTAATGAAGTTTTAAAGGTAATACGCTCTTTAGCAGATTTAAATATGACAATGATAATAGTAACTCATGAGATGGAATTTGCAAAGGAATTATCTGATAGAATTATATTTATGGATAAAGGTGTTATAGCAGCGCAAGGAACACCGGATGAAATATTTAATTCAGATAATGAAAGAATAAAAGAATTTTTAGGTAATTATAAAGCTTAATGTATAGGGGTGATTATTATTAATATTACTGAATATAATAAAAAGACAAGATATTTAGCACCACTTGGAAAGGCTGTTTTAAAAGAAGGCTTTTACATAGCGTCAGCAGACGAATATGTTTATAAATTCTTAGATAAAAATGCAACAAAATCATTTTTAGAGATTATACATAAAGAAGACAGAGATGTTTTTTTGGATGCAGTTAATAATATTAGTGAAAATAAGCAATATTTCCTAGTAAGAATAGTTACTGTTGAAGCAAGTTACAAATATATGCTGCTTTCAATGAGATACCATAACAGTATATTAGATGATTATAGATGTATTGAAATATATATGTCAGATATTATTGCAGCTATGGATAAGCATATAGTTAATAGGGTTACTCTTGCTAAATACAGAAGATTAATGTGTTTAGTTGATTGTATGTATTTCGATTATACTAAAAAAGATAACAAATTAAATATCTATATATATGCTAACGATAAGAGTTATATGTTCTTATCTGAGGACCTTGATGTTTGGGAAAAGCAAATGAAAGAAAAATATGTTTGGAAAGATGATAATCAAGCTAGATTTTCAGCATTTTGCGCCCATTTAAGAAGTGCATTGGATGAATTTAAAATACAGTTTTCTACTACATTTTTTTCTAAGGGTAGTAGAAGTGATAATGTAGTAGCTATCGGAAGTATTTTATTTGATGCTGAAGGAAGAAGAATGGTATCCGGTATTATAACTAATAAAGGTCGTGAATTAGAAAAGCCATATTATACAACTGAAGCAAGTAAAGATAGTGCTACGGGGCTTATGAATAAGCGTGCCATAATGGAATATGCCCGATTTAAGATAAATAACAACGATACGGAATCAATGTCACTTTGGGTAATGGATATTGATAATTTTAAACATATTAATGATAACTTTGGACATTTATTTGGTGACCGAGTAATATTTAATGTGGCAGAGACTATAAAGCGTATTGTAGGTATTCGAGGTACTGTTGCAAGATTTGGTGGCGACGAATTTGTAGTTATACTAGAAGATTGTGATGATGAGACTAGAGAATATATGCTTAAGGCAATATATGGTGAGTTAAGTATCTTATTTTCTGATGATCCATATAAGCTTAATATAACGGTTTCTATAGGAATTGCAGATTTTCCTCAGAACGGAAGAACCTACGAAGAACTGTTTAAAAATGCAGATAAGGCTTTATACATTGCAAAGGATAATGGAAAAGCTAATTGTGTAATATATGACCATGAAAAACATAGTGATGTTAGTGATGCGTCAAGAATGCAAGGTCTTAAATCAGTAGATTCAAGAGTTAATCGTTCTATGTTGTACTCAGATATTATAATGGAATTATCTGAGAAGGGATTAAATAATAGAGATAGTCTTTTTGAGAGAATATGCGATTTGTATGATATTTCAGGAATTTCTGTTTTCACAGGCGATGAGCTCAAGATGAAATACAATTATGGTCAGTATGGGGCAAAGATAAAACGTTTCTCTCTTATGGATGATGCGGATTTTATTGAGCTTGTTAGTGAAGATGATATGGTAGAAATTAGCAATATTAACAAGTATAAGAAAAAGACTTTCTATGATAAGTATTGCAGGATGGAAGTTACTTCCAATCTGATAAGCATTTATAGAGAAAATGGAGCTATAAAGGCATTGGTAACCTTTGATACTTTCAATACATCTAAAGAATGGACAGATGCAGAAGTTATAGCATTAAATGCTCTTGGAAAATTAATAGGAAAAAAAGCATTATAGATTAAAAATACCGACCTTATACTTAGAGGTCGGTATTTTTGTGAAATTATTATTTAGGTCTGACAGTGAGTCTTTCAATTAAACCATTTTCGTTGTTTACTCTTCTTACTGTAGCGATTGCCATTACGTAAAAACCTGCATAGTTAATAACAAATTCAGCCTGTGTATCGTTAACAATTTCGGCTTCTGAGATTGAACATTTGCCAAATAAGAATTTATTTCTAAAAAACATACTTATAGCTTCGCGACCATATACATGATATTCCTTTTGAGAAGTACCGTTTGGACAGTAGTCAATAATTGTACCATCCTTGTCGAATAACTCTGATAGTCCGTTGTAGTCTTTATTTTCCATAGCGTGAACATATTTTTCAATAGCTTTCATGATAAATGCCTCCTCTTAATATACTTTTTCGGAATTGAGTAATGCATCAGTTCCACCATCAACAAACATAACATTACCGTTAATTCCCTTTGCTTTCTCAGAAACTAAGAAAATGATTGCCTCTGCGATTTCATCAGGCTGCATAAGAGTTTCCTGACCAAATTTTGTAGGGATTGGTAAAGCATTAAGAGCAGCTTTTGCATTTACGTTCATTGTTGCTGTCATAGCCGTTTCAACATTTCCTGGAGCAACAGCATTGATTCTTACGCCACGTGCAGCCCAAGATGAAGAGATTCTTCTAACGAAGCGGGCTAATGCATATTTTGTAGCAATATAGATACTGTTACCAACAGAAAGATTAGTTCCGTCAAGTGTACCAACTAAATTGAGAATTCTTTGTTCGTCGCCGATATTGTTTAAAAGATCGGCAATGTCAAGTCTTCCTGCACCTTGAGAAATAGTGTTAGAGCTTGTTACTACAAAGCTTCCTTTTTTCTTTTCAACTAAATCAAATACACCCTTAGCAAGCTTTGTTGTGCCAAAATAGTTAAGTGAAATGATTAGACCTAAATTACCACATGCACCTGATACACCTGCGTTACAGATAACACCGTCTAATCCGTCAGGACACATAAGATGGAGTTTATCAATCGCTTCTTGTCTTCCACTTGCTGATGCAAGGTTAACACAGATGTCACCATTCTTTAAATCAATGTTAATAACCTGGTGACCTTCTTTTTTTAATAATTCAACAGTTTTTGCGCCGATTCCACTAGAACCGCCAGTAATAGCATATACGCCCATAGTAAAAACCTCCTATTTACAAATTACATATGATAAATTATAATGTAAAATGATATTAAATAAATAACCATTTTAATAAATGTTTATAAGGTCAGTTTGGAGAGAAAATGTTAACCTATGATTTGGAGAAACGTGGTAATTTGCCATTATATGATTATTTGTACAGATGTATTAAAAATGATATTTTAACCGGAATTATTAAACCTTTTGAAAAATTGCCGTCAAAAAGAACTTTGGCAAAGCATCTTAATATTAGTGTAATTACTGTTGAAAATGCTTATGCCCAGCTTAATTTAGAAGGGTATATATATTCAAAAGAAGCTAAAGGTTACTATGCAAATAATTTACAGGTGATAAATAGTTCTGAGGAAGAAAAGGAATACGATTTGGAAAAAGAAGAATTCGAGTATGAATTTTTTGCGGATCTTAAGGCTAATCGTATGAGAAGAATGAATTTTCCATTTTCCGTATGGTCTAAGCTTATGCGTGAAGTGCTGTCGTCTCAGGATGTACGTCTTTTAAAGACTGTTCCGTACAATGGAGTTTATGAGTTAAGACTTGCAATAGCTAAATATCTTCATAATTTCAGAGGAATGGAGGTATATCCTAATCAAATAGTTATTGGTGCAGGTATAGAATTTTTGTATAGCCGTTTAATACGTCTTTTAGGAGATAACAGCCATTATGTTATTGAGGATATAGGATATAAGAAAATATACGAGATATATGATAACTATGGCGCTAAATGGAGCAGTGTATCCATGGATCAGTATGGAATGAGTCCGTCAGAATTAAAGAAAACAGGAGGAGATGTTATACACATTTCACCTGCACATCATTTTCCTACAGGTATAGTAATGCCTATAAAAAGACGTCAGGAGTTGCTTTTATGGGCTAAGGAAAGTCAAGGAAGATATATCATTGAAGATGACTATGATAGTGAGTTTAGATATCAGGGAAAACCTATACCTACAATGTTTAGTATGGATACGGATGATAAGGTTATCTATATGAATACATTTTCCAAAAGCCTGATTCCTTCATTGCGAATAAGCTATATGATTCTTCCACCAAAGCTTATGGAGCAGTACGGAAATTCAATGAGCTTTTATTCTTGTACAGTATCAAGCTTTGAACAGTATACCCTGGCTAAATTTATTTCAGAAGGATATTTTGAGCGTCACATAAATAGAATGAAGAATCATTATAAAAATCAAAGAGACCTTTTAATGGATGAAATCAAGAATTCAAGATTATCTGAAATAGCTAAGATATATGAAGAAAATGCCGGAACACAATTTTTATTAAGCGTTGATACAACACTGTCCGATAAAGAGATTGTAAGAAGGGCGAAAAAAGAGGATATTGACATTTCGTGCTTATCGGAATATTGTATAAAGAACAGCAGAAAAAATGAAGGTAAGCTTGTAATTAATTATGCAGGAATTCATAAGGAGAGAATTAAAGAAACTATAAATAGAATAGAAAGGATATTTTTCCAATGAGTATTGAATTAACAAAACAAGATATTGAAAAAATACAGGAAGAAATTGACCATAGAAAGCTAGTTGTAAGAAAAGAAGCCCTTGAAGCCCTTAAAGAAGCAAGGTCTCACGGGGATTTAAGTGAAAATTTTGAGTATTACGCAGCAAAAAAAGATAAAAATCGTAACGAAAGTAGGATTAGATATCTTGAAAAAATGATAAAAAATGCTACAATAATTGATGATACCTCAAAAGAGGATGAAGTAGGTATCAATAATACCATAGATGTATATATGGAAGAGGATGATGAGATTGAGACATATCGTATTATGACATCCATAAAGGGAAACTCTATGGCAGGTAAAATTACAATAGATTCACCTCTTGGTAAAGCTGTCTTAGGCAGAAAAGTGGGAGAGAGGGTTTATGTAAAAGTGAATGATAGTTATGGTTATTATGTAGTCATTAAAGCCATAAGAAATACACAAGGTTCTATGGATGATGAGATAAGAAGTTATTAAAAGGAGTTCATATGGAAATAAAGAGAATTAATGAGAATACAATAAGATGTATTGTTACCAAGGAAGATATGCAAAAATATGACATTAAGATAGAGGATTTTATAAAGAATAGTAGCTGTGTTAATGAATTTTTGCATACTGTAATTGAATTGGCACAGGAAGAAGTTGGTTTTGTAGCTGACAAGGGAATGCTTGCAATGCAGGTTGCAATAATATCTCCGGATAAGCTTGCAATTACATTTTCAGATTCTGAACAGTCGCCAACTAGTCAGATTATGAACCAGATAAAGGATATATTTGGTGAAATGACTAAGCAGGAAGTTGTTTCTAAGCCAGAAGGTGTTCTTCCAGAACCATCGGTTCAAAAAGAAGTAGAGAAAGTTGATAAAAAAGTTCAGGATATGTTTATGTATCAGTTCTATTATATGGATGATATTATTAATTTCTGCAAGAATATGCCTGATAATCTAAGAGTTAAGACCGTTCTTTATAAAGATGAAGAAAAGGGCACATATATATTGGTTATTTACAAATATAAAGCTTCTAAGAAGGATTTTAACAGAATTGCAAATGTAGCAATAGAATATGCAGATGTATTTAAGTATAATCCTGCAATTTTGGCATATGTTGAAGAACATAACACAAAAATTATTGCTGCAAACGTAATAGATAAATTGAAAAAAGTATAATAATATTAGTAAAGGTGGTGTGGTTAAGTGGATAATAACAATAAAAATAGTAATAGTAATAACAACAATAATAAAAAGAAGGGTAATAATTTAAATAAGTCATTGATGATTTTATTAATTGCCTTTGTGTTTACTTATTTAGGCGTTAGCTGTATGGGCGGTATGCTTCGTTCAGCAACTACTAAAGAGATAGCATATTCTGAATTTGTTGATATGGTAAAAGCAGGCAAAGTAAAGAAGGTTGTATTTGATTCATCAAGGATAATTATTACACCAAAGAGCAAAGATGAGATGCCGACACAGGAGGCTACAACTAAAGACCCTGAGGCTCCTACACTTTCAGAAGCACAAAAGCAGGAACAGCTAGTAGAACAGTTAGCTGATTCTATGGTTGTAAGTTATTACACCGGATATATATACCAGGAAGAAGTATTTGCTTTATTAGACGAGTATGATGTAGAATACATGGCACAGATAAATGAAAGTAATCCTATAGTAGATTTCATAATGACCTGGGTTATTCCATTTGTTTTGGTGTATTTCCTGTTTAGTTTCCTTATGCGTAAAATTGGTGGCGGCGTTGGCGGCATGGGCGTAGGAAAAAGTACTGCGAAAATGTATGTTCAAAAAGAGACAGGTGTAACATTTAAAGATGTTGCCGGTCAGGATGAGGCAAAAGAATCTTTGAAGGAGATTGTAGATTTCTTGCATAATCCTTTAAAATACGCAAAAATTGGTGCTAAGCTTCCTAAGGGTGCTTTACTCGTAGGTCCTCCGGGTACAGGTAAGACTCTTCTTGCAAAAGCTGTTGCAGGTGAAGCTAAGGTTCCATTTTTCTCACTTTCAGGTTCAGACTTTGTAGAAATGTTTGTAGGTGTAGGTGCATCAAGAGTTAGAGATTTATTTAAGCAGGCTCAGGCTTCGGCACCATGTATAGTATTTATTGATGAAATTGATGCCATAGGTAAGAGCAGAGATTCGCGCTATGGTGGCGGTAATGATGAAAGAGAACAGACTCTTAATCAGCTTTTATCAGAGATGGATGGTTTTGATACATCAAAGGGACTTTTGGTTTTAGCTGCAACAAACAGACCAGAGGTGCTTGATAAGGCTCTTTTAAGACCAGGTAGATTTGATAGAAGAATTATTGTTGATAAGCCGGATTTAAGAGGAAGACTCGAGACCTTAAAGGTACATTCAAAGGATGTACTTATGGATGATACTGTGGATTTAGATGAGATTGCAAAGGCTACATCAGGTGCAGTAGGCTCTGATCTTGCTAATATGATAAATGAAGCAGCTATAAATGCTGTTAAGGATGGAAGAAATGTAGTTTCCCAAAAAGATTTATTTGAGTCTGTTGAAGTGGTTATTGCTGGTAAGGAAAAGAAGGACAGAATTCTTGGAAAAGAAGAGAAAAAGATTGTTGCTTATCATGAAGTAGGACATGCATTAATAACATGTCTTAGAAAAAATGCTGAACCAGTTCAAAAGATTACAATTGTGCCAAGAACTAAGGGTGCATTAGGATATGTAATGCAGGTGCCTGAAGAAGAAAAATATCTTATGTCTAAGGATGAAATGATGACAGAATTAATTACATTCTGTGGCGGACGTGCGGCAGAAGAACTTATATTTGATTCAGTTACTACAGGTGCAGCAAATGACATTGAAAGAGCTACATCTATTGCTAAATCCATGATAACAAGATATGGTATGTCGGATGCGTTTGGATTTATGGGACTTGCTACAATTGAAAGTCAGTATTTAGATGCAACCTCGCGTCTTGATTGTTCTCCAGAAACAGCGAAGCTTGTAGATGAAGAAGTTAAAAAGCTTCTTGCATCTTGTTATGAGGAAGCTAAGAATCTGTTATCGCAGAATCTTGATGTGCTTCATAAGATTGCTAATTTCTTATATGAAAAAGAAACAATTACAGGTAAACAGTTTATGGAAATTTACAATGAAGCAAAGGGTATTGTAGTTGAAGAAAATAAAGAAGATTCAATAGAAGAATCAGATGAAACAATAGTAGAATAATTATAGGCACACTTTGCTATTGCGAAGTGTGCTTTTTGTTCAATGAAAAAACACTCTAAAGATGCTTTTACTACTGAACAAAAAGCATTTTTTAGGGCAGATAAGAAAGGAAAATGTCAATGTTTAATTTTGAAGAAGAACTTAAAAAACTTCCACAAAAACCGGGAGTGTATATTATGCATGGTGATAATGATACAATTATATACATTGGCAAGGCTGTGGTACTTAAAAACAGAGTGCGACAGTATTTTCAAAGCAGTAGAAATTTAAGTCCCAAGATAAAGAAAATGGTAGAACAGATTACCAGATTTGAATATATAATAACAGATTCAGAGTTAGAAGCATTGGTACTTGAATCTAATTTGATTAAAGAGCATCGTCCAAAATACAATACAATGTTAAAGGATGATAAGGCGTATCCCTACATTAAGCTTACCGTTAGTGAGGACTACCCAAGACTTGTATTTTCAAGAACTATGAAGAAGGATAAAAACAGATATTATGGACCATATACAAGCGCTAAAGCTGTAAAGGATACTATTGAATTATTGCAAAAGCTATACAAGATTAGAACCTGTAATCGTTCTCTGCCAAAGGATGTGGGAAAAGAAAGACCTTGTCTTAATTATCACATAAAACAGTGCAGTGGTCCGTGTCAGGGTTATATAAGTAAGGAAGAATATAATGAAAATATAAAACATATTTCAGATTTTTTTAAGGGTAACTATAAGGATATTATTAATCCACTTAAGGAAAAAATGAATGAGGCTTCTAAAAATCTTGAGTTTGAAGAAGCTATGGTATATAGGGACTTAATTGACAGTGTTAATGAGGTGGCACAGAAACAAAAGATAACTAATTCGGATTTTGAAGATAAAGATGTTATTGCCTGTGCTATGGGCGAAGAATTTGCCATAATACAAATATTTTTCGTAAGAGAAGGAAAGCTTATTGGAAGAGAACATTATCATATGGAGCTTGCCACAGATGAAACGAAAGCTCAGGTATTAGGTGAATTTATAAAGCAATACTATGCCGGAACGCCATTTGTTCCAAAGACCATATTAGTTCAGGAAAAAATACCAAATGAAGAACTTGTAAGTCAGTGGCTTAGTGGTATGAAAAATAGAAAAGTACTTATAGAAACACCTCAAAAGGGAATTAAAGAAAAATTTGTTGAGCTGGCATATAAAAATGCAGAAATTATTCTTAATCAGGATTTAGAAAAAATAAAAAGAGAATATGACAGGACTAAAGGCGCTGTAAATGAACTGTCCAAGATGCTTTCTCTTGATGATATAAGAAGAATTGAAGCATTTGATATATCTAATATAAGTGGTGTGGAAAATGTTGGCTCTATGGTAGTTTTTTATGATGGAAAACCTAAGAAAAATGATTATAGAAAATTTAAAATTAAAGGCTTTAAAGGTGCAAATGATTACAAGAGCATGGAAGAGGTTCTTACAAGACGATTTACCCATGAAGGTGAAACTAAGGAATACTGGCAACTGCCACAGCTAATACTAATGGATGGTGGAAAGGGTCAGGTAAATATAGCTCTTGAAGTGCTTTCTAAGCTTAAGTTAAATATACCCGTATGTGGAATGGTAAAAGATGATAATCATCGCACAAGAGGCTTATATTATAATAATGTTGAGATACCTATTGACAAGAGAGGTGAAGCCTTTAAGCTTATAACACGAATTCAGGATGAGGCCCATCGTTTTGCTATAGAATATCACAGGAAATTGCGTTCGAAAACACAGATACATTCAGTACTTGATGATATAGACGGAATAGGACCTAAAAAGAGAAAGGCTCTAATGAAGCATTTTATGGATATAGAAAGTATAAGAAATGCTTCCATTGAAGAACTTGTGGCAGTAGAAGGCATTAATATAAAAAATGCAGAAAATATTTTTAAATTCTTTCATTCATTAATATAATGTGTTACAATGAAATTTACAATTATAAAAGAGAGGAATGACTAATATGGAAAGCTATCCATTGACCAAACTGATTGAAAAGATGAGTTTTATTAATAAGACTCCACAAATTGATACAGATACAATTATGATTACTCAGTCTGATATTAACAGACCAGCATTACAGTTAGCCGGTTTTTACGATAATTTCGGCAATGAAAGAGTTCAGGTAATAGGCTATGTGGAGAATGCATATCTTGAGACCTTAGATAAAGAAACAAGAGTAGAAAGATATAGACAGCTTTTATCAAGTGGAATACCTTGTCTTGTTTTTTGTAGAAATATAGAGCCTGAGGTTGAACTTTTAGAGATTGCCATTAAATATGGAATACCTGTTTTGCAGTCGAAAGAAACAACATCTTCTGTAATGGCTGAGATTATAAGATGGCAAAATGTTCAGTTAGCACCTACAATTTCCGTACATGGTGTTTTAGTTGACGTATATGGCGAAGGCGTTTTGATTATGGGCGAAAGTGGTATCGGTAAAAGTGAAGCGGCACTTGAGCTTATTAAGAGAGGTCACAGACTTATTTCCGATGATGTTGTTGAAATAAGCAAGGTTAGTGATGAAACTTTAATTGGACGTTCTCCTGATATAACAAAATATTTCATCGAATTAAGAGGTATTGGTATTATTGATGTAAAGACTTTATACGGTGTCGAACGTGTAAAGGAAACTCAAGGTATTGATATGGTTATAAAGCTTGAAGAGTGAAATAAAGAAAAAGAATATGACAGATTAGGTCTTGAAGATGAGTATACAGAGTTTTTAGGTAACAAAGTTATTTGTCATACTATACCAATCAGACCAGGTAGAAATCTTGCTGTTATCGTTGAAACAGCGGCAGTTAACTGTCGTCAGAAGAAGATGGGCTATAATGCAGCAAAAGAGTTATATAGAAGATTTCAGGAGAAACTTCACAGTTAATTATAAAGTGAGGCGAACATATTGAATAGATATTCCTTTGGAGTGGATCTTGGTGGCACTGCAATTAAAATAGGTCTGTTTACGGATGAAGGTCAGTGCGTTATAAAGAGTCAGATTCCTACAAGAAAAGATAATGATGGGATGTTCATATTAGATGACATTTCAGAATATATTGAAGAAGTAATTAGAAATAATAACCTTAATAAGTCAGATATAGATGGTATTGGAATAGGCGTTCCAGGTCCGGTCCTTAATGAATCGGTAGTTTTAAACTGCATTAATATCGGTTGGGGCACATTTGATGTGGCAAAGGCTCTTAGCGAAAGATGTGGCATACTGGTAAAAGCAGGTAATGATGCAAATGTTGCTGCCTTAGGTGAGCTCTGGTACAGACAAAGTTCCAATTACAAAAATGCAGTTATAATAACCTTGGGTACAGGAGTAGGCGGCGGAATAATACTTAATGGTAAGATACTAGAAGGTAGTAACGGAGCCGCGGGAGAGATAGGTCACTTGCCGCTTGTGTATGATGAAACAGAAAAATGCAATTGCGGTAATACAGGATGCCTTGAACAAATTGCTTCTGCAACAGGGCTAGTAAGATTAGCAAAAAAAAGACTTGCTGAGAAAAAAATATATACAAGCCTTGAAAAATATGATAAATTAACTGCGAAGGATATATTTGATGAGGCTAAAAATGGCGATGAATTAGCAGTAACAGTAGTTGATGAGAGCTTAGATTATCTTGCAAAAGCTATGGCAAGCATAGCTGCTATCGTTAATCCACAGGTTTTTGTTATAGGTGGAGGCATGTCTAATGCAGGTGAATTTTTAATTGATATAGTAAAAGAGCATTATAAAAAATATGCTTTCGGACCGGCAAAGGATACGAAGATACTTCTTGCAGGTTTAGGTGAAGATGCCGGAATGTATGGTGCGGCAAAGTTGGTTTTGTAATAAGCAAAAAAAGAGGAATGACAATGAATATAAAGATATTTGAAGAATTGTGTGCAGTTGTAGGTAAGGATAATGTAAGAATAAATGAACCAATGAGTTGTCATACAAGCTTTAGATGTGGTGGAAATGCAAAGTATTTTGTACTTCCTACCAAAGAAAATGAAATTATGGATATAATTTCTATTGCCAACAGAGAAAATATACAGTATATTATTGTTGGTAACGGAAGTAATCTTTTAGTGAGTGATGAAGGCTATGATGGCATTGTAATTACGCTGTCCCGTAATTATTCGGGTATAGAAATTGATGGCGAAACAGTTACTGTTAAGGCAGGTACTATGTTAAGTCAGATTGGTAAGGCATGCTTTCACAGTGAGCTCACCGGATTTGAATTTGCTAGTGGTATTCCTGGCTGCTTAGGTGGGGCAATTGCCATGAATGCAGGTGCATACGGTGGCGAAATGAAGGACATTGTTGTAAGCATTAGAGTCATTGATGATGAGTTAAAGATTAGAGAACTTACTAATGAAGAAGCACAGTTTGGATACAGAAGCAGTCTGATACAAAAGCAGTCATATGTAGTATTAGAAGCGAAGCTTAAGCTGGAAAAAGGTGATAAAAAGCTTATTAAGGAACAGATGGAAGAACTGGCTAAAAAAAGAAGAGATAAACAACCTTTAGAATATCCTAGTGCGGGAAGCACATTTAAAAGACCACAGGGACATTTTGCAGGCAAGCTTATACAGGATGCTGGTCTTTTAGGCTATAGTGTGGGTGGTGCAAAGGTTTCTAAAAAGCATGGTGGCTTTGTTATAAACAAAGATAATGCTACGGCAACAGATGTGTACAAACTTACTCAGGATGTAAAAAAGGTTGTATATGATAAATTTGGTGTAGAGCTGGAATTGGAAGTTAAACTAATAGGAAAATTTTAGGCGGTGTAAGACAGATGAGAATTGTAATAGTTACAGGTATGTCAGGTGCAGGAAAAAGTACTGCTTTAAAGATGCTTGAAGATGCAGGCTATTATTGTGTTGATAATATGCCTATTAAACTTGTAGGTAAGTTTGTAGAATTGGCATCTCAGAACTCTGACGTAGATAGAATTGCATTAGGAATTGATATACGAAGTGGTCAGTCTCTTGGTGAATTTGATGAAATTTTGAATAATATGGAAAAAGAAAATTATTTCTTCGAAATATTATTTTTAGATGCCAGCGACAGTGTACTTATCAGACGTTATAAGGAAACTAGAAGAAGTCATCCTATAACAGGAGCAGGGCGATTGGATATAGGTATTTCTCAAGAGAGAGAAGAATTGGAATTCTTAAAAAAACGTGCTAATTATATCATTAACACCAGCCGTTTATTGATAAGAGAACTGAAAAAGGAGATTGAAAGAATCTTTATCAGTGATAAGGTGTTTAATAATCTTTATGTAACTGTGCTTTCATTTGGCTTTAAATATGGTATTCCAAGTGATGCTGATTTGGTATTTGATGTAAGATTTTTGCCAAATCCATATTATATTGAGGAGCTTAGAGAAAAGACAGGCAACGACGAAGAGATAGATAACTTTGTAATGTCCAATGCAACAGCAGGAGAATTTTTAAATAAGCTACAGGATTTGGTGGATTTTCTTATACCTAATTATATTAACGAAGGTAAAAACCAATTAGTTATTGCTATAGGCTGTACAGGAGGAAAACACCGTTCGGTAACTATTGCAAACCGTTTAGCAATGAGTCTTAACAATAAGGATTTTGGAATAAAGGTTGAGCATAGGGATATAGCAAAGGATTCATTAAGAAAACGATAAGTAATAAATGGAGGTAAACTATGTCATTTTCAGGAGATGTAAAAGAAGAGATTTCTAAACAATATCCTGCAGCCAGACATTGTCAGCTGGCGGAATTGTCAGCCATTATTTCAATGTGTGGTGAAGTCTCCATTGATATATATGACAGATATAGAATTAAAATTAGTACAGAAAATGTATTATTGGCAAAAAAGTGCTTTACATTACTTAGAAAAGCATTTAACATAAGTGCAGAGATTGCTGTTAAAAATAATGTGGCATATACCTTAGTTGTAAAAAATAATGAAGATGCCCTGCGGGTATTAAAGGCGATTAAAGTAATTGACAATGATAATCAATACATTGAAGACGTTGCATTAGTTGATGGAATTGTTATTCAGCAAAGCTGCTGTAAAAGAGCATTTATAAGAGGTGCATTTTTGGCAGCAGGTTCAATCAGTGATCCAAGTAAGTCGTACCATTTAGAAATTGTATGCAGCAATGAGGTTAATGGTAAAAAGTTGCGTAATATAATTAATTTTTTTGAGATAGATTCAAAAGTGGTAAAAAGAAAAAATCATTATATTGTATACATAAAGGAAGGCGAGCAGATAGTAGAATTGCTTAATGTAATGGAAGCTCACATAGCATTAATGGAGCTTGAAAATGTAAGAATTTTAAAAGAAGTGCGTAACAGAGTTAATCGAAGTGTTAACTGTGAGGCCGCTAATTTAAATAAAACAGTCAACGCAGCCGTAAAACAACTTGAAGATATAAAATATATAGATGAAATATTAGGACTTGAAGTTTTAGATGAGATGTTGTATGATATGGCAAAGGTGAGAATAAAATATCCGGAAGCATCATTGAAGGAACTGGGTACATATTTGAATCCGCCGGTTGGCAAATCAGGTGTTAATCACCGTTTAAAGAAAATTAGTGACTATGCTGAGAATTTAAGACTAAGCAGGAGGGATTAAAATCATGATAACAAAGAATATTAAAATCGGAATACCAACAGGACTTGAAGCGAGACCAATTGCGGTTCTTGTGCAGGTGGCAAGTCAATATGACAGTTCGATTTATATTGAAGTTGGAACAAAGAAGGTCAATGCTAAAAGTATTATGGGTATGATGACATTAGCAATTAAGGCTGATGAAGAAATCATGGTAAGCGCTGATGGTGCTGATGAAAATGAAGCAATTGCTCACATTGAAAAATATTTAAATGGCGAAATTTAATAAAATGAGTTATAATAAAAGAGTATGATATTATTATCATACTCTTTTGAATTGATAAAATAGATTGGAATGATAGTATGAGCTTTACACATTTGCATGTACATACAGAATATAGTCTTTTGGATGGTTCAAGTAAGATTAAGGAAATTGCAAAAAGAGCAAAAGAGCTAGGAATGGATAGTCTTGCAATAACTGACCATGGTGTTATGTTTGGTGTTATAGATTTTTACAGAGCGGCTTTGTCAGTTGGCATTAAGCCTATTTTAGGCTGTGAAATATATGTTGCACCAGGTTCAAGGTTTGATAAAGAAACAGGTATAAGTGATGACAGATACTACCATCTTGTATTACTTGCTGAAAATAATACAGGTTATGATAACCTTATGAAGATTGTTTCGAAGGGATTTGTAGAAGGTTATTATTATAAACCAAGAGTAGATCTTGAGGTCTTAGAAGAGTATCATGAGGGTATTATAGCTTTAAGTGCATGTCTTGCAGGTGAAGTACAAAGATATATTACAAAGGGCTTGTATGAGGAAGCGAAAAAAGCGGCGTACAGATATGAAAATATATTTGGAAAGGGCAATTTTTTCTTGGAATTGCAAGACCATGGAATTGCAGAGCAAAGCATGGTTAATCAACAACTTATGAAAATGAGCAAAGAAACCGGAATAGAATTGGTTGCAACTAATGATGTTCATTATACGTATGAAGAAGATGCGGCAGCTCACGACATTTTGCTTTGTATTCAGACACAGAAAAAGGTTGCCGATGAAGACAGAATGCGTTATGAGGGCGGTCAATACTATTTAAAATCGCCAAGCCAGATGGAAGAATTATTCCCTTATGCCATAAATGCCTTGGAAAATACTGGTAAAATTGCGGACAGATGTAAGGTTGATATTGAATTTGGTGTAACTAAGCTTCCAAAGTACGAGGTGCCTAAGGAATATGATTCGTGGTCATATTTGAATTATTTGTGCAATAAGGGACTTAGTATACGTTATGGTGAGCCTACGGATGAATTAAGGGCAAGACTTGATTATGAGCTTGGTGTAATAAAGAAAATGGGATATGTAGACTATTTCCTCATCGTTTGGGATTTTATTAATTATGCCAAGGAAAATGGTATTAGTGTAGGCCCGGGACGAGGTTCGGCTGCCGGAAGTATAGTTGCATACTGCTTGCAGATAACAGATATCGACCCTATAAAATATAGTCTTATTTTTGAAAGATTTTTAAATCCTGAAAGAGTATCTATGCCTGATATAGATATTGATTTCTGCTATGAAAGACGTCAGGAGGTTATTGATTATGTTGTGGAAAAATATGGAAAAGACAGAGTTGCACAGATTGTAACCTTTGGTACTATGGCGGCAAAGGGTGTAATTAGAGATGTGGGACGTGCTCTTGATATGCCATATGCAAAGGTGGATTCCATAGCTAAGATGATACCTTTTGATATTGGTATGACTATTGAAAAGGCACTTGAGCAGGAAAAGGATTTTCATTTGCTATATGAAAGTGATCCGGAAGTAAAATATCTTATTGATATGTGCAAGAGACTGGAAGGTTTGCCACGTCATACTTCAATGCATGCGGCTGGTGTTGTAATAAGTCAAAAATCTGTTGATGAATATGTACCTTTATCAAAGGCATCGGATGGAGCCATAACAACTCAGTTTACAATGACCACACTTGAAGAATTAGGTCTTTTAAAAATGGACTTTTTAGGACTTAGAACACTTACTGTTATTCAAAGTGCCGTTAAGAAGATTAATGAGAAAAATCCTGGATTTAGAATTGAAGATATCGATTATAATGACAAAAATGTATTAGATACAATTGGTTCTGGTAAGACAGAGGGTATATTCCAGCTTGAAAGTACAGGTATGAAAAACTTCATGAAGGAGCTAAAACCACAGACCTTAGAAGATATTATAGCAGGTATTTCTCTTTACAGACCGGGTCCTATGGATTTTATTCCAAAATATTTAAAAGGTAAGAATAATGCAGATGCGGTTACTTACGACTGTCCGCAGTTAGAACCTATTTTAAAGCCGACATACGGCTGTATAGTATATCAGGAACAGGTTATGCAGATAGTAAGAGATTTGGCAGGCTATACATTAGGCCGTAGTGACTTGGTTCGTAGAGCCATGTCTAAGAAAAAAGCATCTGTTATGGAAGAAGAAGAAAAATATTTTATCTATGGCAATGAAGAATTAGGCGTACCAGGTTGTGTTAATAACGGAATTCCGGCAGAGATTGCCAAAAAGATATTTGCGGAAATGACTGATTTTGCAAAGTACGCATTTAATAAATCACATGCTGCCTGCTATGCAGTTGTAGCGTATCAGACTGCATATTTAAAGACATATTATAAGCATGAATTTATGGCTGCCTTAATGACTTCGGTTATGGATAATTCTTCAAAGGTAGCAGAATATATTTATGCCTGCCGCCAAATGGGAATTAGCATACTTCCACCTGATATAAATGAGGGAGAAGGCGCATTTTCAGTATCTGGCGACAATATAAGATATGGTCTTGCAGCAATTAAAAATTTAGGACGCCCTGTAATAGAAGCGATAGTTACGGAAAGAAGCGAAAGAGGCAGATTTAAGGATTTAAGAGATTTAACAGAAAGACTTTCCGGAAAAGAAGTTAACAAAAGGACTATTGAAAGCTTTATAAAAGCGGGTGCCCTAGACAGCTTTAAGCTTACAAGAAAGCAGCTTATGTTAATGTACAGTGCTGTTATGGATGATGTGGCAAGGGAGAAAAAAAGTGCCCTTACAGGTCAGATTAGTATGTTTGAATTATTTGAAGAAGCCAAAGAGCAGGTTAGCATAAAACCACCTAATGTGGGTGAATTTAATGCAGAAGAGCTTTTAGCAATGGAAAAGGAAGTTCTTGGCATATATGTAAGTGGTCATCCTTTGGAAAAATATATGGAAATGATTAATAAAAATATAAGCAATGTTACATCAGATTTTGAAATTAACGAAGAAGATGGCAGCAGTATTGCAAAGGATGGGCAAAAGGCCATAATAGGTGGAATGATAGTCGCTAAGACTGTCAAGATGACAAAGACAGGCAGTAATATGGCATTTGTTACAGTAGAGGATTTAGTTGGTAATGTGGAGGTTATTGTATTTCCAAGAGATTACGAAAAGAACAAATACATGCTTAACGAAGATGCAAAGGTATTTGTTGTGGGAAGAGTTTCGGCTAATGACGAAGGTAAGGCAAAGCTGATATGTGAGAAAATAGTACCATTTGACAAAATGCCAAGAGAACTCTGGATAAAATTTAATACTAAAGAAGAATTTGTTGAGCAGGAAAGCAATATACTTAAAGTGATGGGAAAGGAAGAAGGTTCTGATAAAATCGTCATTTATATTCAAGAAGGAAGACAGATGAAGTATCTTGAACCAAAGGATATAATGATTGATAATGACAAAATAAATACATTTATCAGCATGTATGGAAAAGATAATGTACAGTTCCGCACTAAAAAGATATTGTAATTTTACTAAAAAGATAGTATCATAAAAGGATAATCTACCAGTTAGGAGGGTAAGATATGTCAAATGAAATAAAAACAATAGGAGTTCTTACAAGTGGTGGAGATGCACCAGAAGTCGGAGGCCAAGCGGTCTTAGGAAGACAACATCATTTTTCAACTCCTTGGCTCACAGAACGACATGGCT
>JAZQMK010000026.1:0-43159 GCA_045543455.1 Lachnospiraceae bacterium | reverse complement strand
ATCATCGTCCACCCACTAAGTACTGGCGTCTCCAAAGTGTTTTCTTTGCAAATGGAACTTCACCTGTATATTATCAGTCCCTTTAAGTTTTTCATAGCTTGAGGGATTTTTTAATTCCTATAGGACTAAGTTAGCGTCACTTACACGCCACTAGCAATTTTCCTATTGTCTTGAAGCTAACATTGTGCAATTTCCGTTAAATAAAAAGGATTATCCTAGATAACCGTAAGCCCCGTGCAACTGTCTGAACAACTTTGAATAAACTCTCAAAAACAAAAGCTGACTTAGAGATGCTACGCACCTCTAAGTCAGCGTATATAACCAGTCATCATTCAAAGTTGTGAGTTTTGCTTAAGGGGCTTACAGCCCATTATAAAACTTACATGGATAATCCTTTTTATAGGAAATAAACCGTTAGCGTTAAGACAATAGAAAATTGCCTTTACATTGGCCACACAAAATTATAATTTATCGACTCTCCTCCATCTACAAGGATATTTTGTCCTGTGCAGAATGTATTTACCACAGTTAAAAAATATGCCCACTGTGCCATTTCTTCAGGAGTTGCCCATTTCTTTAAAGGTGTTTCCTTCATAATCTCTTCCCAAAGTTCTTCATCATTCATTACACAATCATTTAGTGGAGTCATTACGCCACCCGGGTCAAGGCTATTGCAGGTTGCACCATATTTTGCTACTCGCATAGCCACATTTTTTGTATATGCCATTACGCCACCCTTGCTGGCACAATACTCAGGAAATTCTGCGCCTGTATGCCCACTGGCAGAACCAATATTTAAAATAGATTTAATATTTTCCTGAATTCCATACTTTTCTGTTATATGAATTAAAGCTTTGAGATTTGTGTCAATATCATTTTCATTTTGTGTACCGGCATTATTGATAAGTATATTAACGCCGTCTATAAGCGGTAAATTATCATAATCTCTCACATCACAAATATAGTGTGTGTATGAGCTATGAAAAATGTTTCCGTCCTGTCTGTCAATGCCAACGACACTATGTCCATTTTCAAGAAAAAGTTCTGCAATGGCTTTACCTATTCCCTGACTGCTTCCTGTAACTAATACCTTCATATCAAACACCTTTCTCTATAAAATCTAAATACTCTTTTCCTACCGATTCTGCCTTCCATCGCTTGCATATTTTGTAGCCAAATGGCGAAAATATAATCTCCATAATAAGCTCTGCTACTGCCCCTGTCAGTGCACACATAAAGCACTGTAGCACTGTCCAGCAAAAGCCATCCCAAAATATAGGTGCGAAGCCCACAAATACTATGAGGGAGAATATAAAATTATCTAAAAACTGTCCTATAAATGTAGAAATATAGGTTCTCATAGCATATGCCATTTTCCCGTCAGGATTATTGACAAATGCCTTACCTATCATAAAATTAAGAGTATTATTAATCAATGCCGATGCTAAAAATGCAATGGTACTTCCAAGAAGTATAAACCAAGTTCCGCCAAATATTCCATCAAATGCGCTGTAATCATCTGCGTTAGAAGGTATTGCACTTGCCACAAAAAATATAAGACAGGTCAAAAGATTAATCATAACCGCCAGTATTGATATCCTATTAGAAGCTTTAGGTCCAAAATGCTTAGTTATTATATCCATACACATAAATGATAACCAGGATATTAATATTCCGCCGTCTAAAGCAATCCAATCAAGCTGTAATAAAGTCTTATTTGCCAAAAGGTTCATGCATATAACACTAACAACAAATAGCGTAACCACTGTTGCCGGAATGGAGTGCATTAAAATTTGTATGCATTTATATTCGTATTCTATTTTTTTCTTAATCATACAATCCTCCATCATTTCATATATATATCCACGTGATATACCTCTCGTATATGCTCATAATACTTTATTCTTAGCATTTTGTAACTTCCATTTTTCTCAATCTGTGAATATGCATCCCCGGTTACTTCAAGCTGAATTTTTTCACCATTTACATATCCTACAATGTATTTGCTGCTTCCATTTTTGTGTGAATGTTTTTCTACAACCACATCTAACATAATCTTATCTTTAGGTCCCTGTGCCATATCTTTATAATATTCACTGGCACGATATACAATAGCCGTCTCAAACAGAATGAAAATTATGGTGGCGGGCAGAACAAAAAATATAACGAACTTTTTATGTCTCTTAAAAACACCTTTTATATAATTTCCCTTTTCCTTTTTAGGCATAAAAACTCTAAATAATACAATAGGAATTGCTAACAGTGCCACAAATCCAAAAATACAAAAAGAAAAGCCGGTTAAAAGGTAGGCATCTACCAAAGGAAAAATCTTATGCAAAACTGCAACCAATATAAAAGGAGTAGCCAATATAAATAGTCCTCCCAATATAATAAGAAAGACACTTAAAATTTCCTTTTTGCTCATTTTCTTTTTAGCCATAACCTACATCATCCTTTTTCATTAACTACTCCTATTGTAACACGGGCTCATTTTTTATTCTACTCTTATTTTTCATTAAAGCAAAACACCCACTTTTGATGTTTGTATCAAAAGTGGGTATATATTAACTAATTATTTTCTTTAGCTGCTTTTTTTACAAATAATAAGCTTATTAATAATGCTACTACATATAAAGCTAATGTTACATACAATACATACTGGTAACCGGTTGGATTAACCATAATAGTTTCTATTGTACCGTCTGCAAGCTTATGCTCTAAGGCAACTTCCTTACCAAAAGTCTTAACAATCCAAGCTGCAAGCTGGTTACCTGTAAGACCTGCAAAGCCCCAAGCTGAAAGTGTAATACCGTGAATTGCACTGATGCTTCCCATTCCGTAGTGGTCTGATAAAAGTGTTGGTACATTAGAGAAACCACCACCATAACCTGCATTTACAAGGAAAATAAGTGCAAGTACTAATACTGTTAATGCTATATTTCCTTCACCATTAGCAATACCACCTGTGATAACTACAATACCTGTAAATGCAATGGAAAGAATAAATATAAGCTTGTAAATTGTGTTACGATCCTTCATTGTATCAGCCCAAGCTGAGAAACCTAAACGTCCGCCGGCATTAAATACAGCTGAAACTGTTGAAATAATACCTACAAAGCTTGCAAGTCCAAGACACTTAACAATCATCTTTTCCTGTGAAATAAGTGCAAGACCACAAGTAATATTTATGTAGAACATAAGCCAGATACCTACATAGTTAATAATTGGCTTTGTCTTAAGAGTTTCCATAATACCAGGCTTTTTCTCGCCTGCTGCTGGTTCATGCCATCCCTTTGGCTTAGCAAGTAATAAATGTCCTACAAACATCATTACAAAATAAATAGCCGCAAGAATTAAGAACATCTTATAAATTCCGCCTTCGCCAAGACCTGAAAGCATTGCCTGCATAATAGGTGATGCAATAGCCTTAGCTGCACCAAAGCCTGCAACTGCAAGACCTGTAGCAAGACCCTTTCTATCTGCAAACCAAAGCATTAATGTCTTAACTGGTGAAAGGTAACCTGTACCAAGACCGATACCCATAATTAAACCATAACAAACATATATACCAATCAATGCAACAAGGCTTCCCTTATGTAATCCACCATAATAAATGAAGAAACCTGTACCTGCCATACCTGCCGCAAAACAAATCGCTGCAATAAGAGATGATTTGTGAATATCTCTTTCTACGATATTACCTAAAAATGCTGCAGACATACCAAGGAAGAAAATGGCAAAGCTAAATGCCCATTCTGTTGCACCCTTTGAAAAACCAATATAATCCGCAATCTCCTGACTAAAAATCGACCAACAATAAACTGTACCAATACTACAATGAAGCAATAACGCAGGTATCGCTCCACGTAACCACTTGTTTTCCATGATTATCCTCCATATTTAACTTTTCAAATTTGTTGTTGCTTGTCAAAATACTGACAAACATACACATTATACTCCTTTAAAATTATAATTCAAGTGTTTTTTTGCATAAAAAGAAGTACATTCACGAATAAATGTACTTCTTTACCAGTTTTATTTATTTAAATAATTTATTCTTTTTGCTAAATTTGATAAATAATCCTATTACAGCTAATAAAATACCTGCTCCTATAAGATATGTACCTAAGCCTAGCTTAATATTTTCCACATAATCTTTTCTGTATTGGATAAATTCCCACACATATAAATATATTGCGCACAAGCTCACAGAAAGTCCTGCTACTGCAAGCTTACTTTGTCTTATAATAAGCATTATAAACATTATTGCAAGGCCTGCTAAAAATACATCACTAACTCTGTAGTCAAACATTTTCTCAGTAACCTGATTATCAAAGAGCTTATATGATACACTATCTAAAAATGTACCTGCCACAGCCACTGCAATACCTACAAAGGATACAAATTTTATAGCTTCCTTTACTTTAACCGGCTTTTCTGTAGCCTCAGCCTCCACAACAACCTTCTCTTCTTCTAAAGTAACTTCCTCTAATTGCTCCTCTGTCTGCTCTTCTACTAGTTCTTCTTCTATAACTTCATTTTCAATTGTCACACCGCAAATATTGCAAAACTTCGCGTTATCCGGTAATGAATTACCACAGTTTTCACAAAACATATTGCACCTCCAATTCCTATTTCAGTAAAATAATAACAAAGAATTAAACTTTTTTCAATAGGTTGGGCGACTTAAAATTATAAGCTTTTTACCTGATTCGATTTTTTCACCATTAAGATTATTTACCTTTTTTATATTATCCCTTGTGGTTCTGTATTTTTTAGCTATATCCCAAAGGCTTTCATTTTCTTTTGTAACATAAGCAATAATTGGCGCTTTCATATTTTCTTGAATATAATCTTTTAGCCACGCATGCTTTACAATATTTTTCATACTCTTTTCCTTCACTAAACCATCAAGACCAATGACAAGCCTTACTTCAATTTCTTCTGCTGCCATATTTGTGCTTATCTGCTCCACATAAGGATTAACCGTAAATTCTATATTTTTGCCTGTCTTTCCTATCTCTATAAGATGCTTAAATGGAATCGCAGTTTCAATAAGCCCCATTGGCTCTTTGTCATCATCCTTTATATATAAAATTTTTAATTCTGCTAAACCTAATACTTCAAGCTGTTCTTCTAAAATGTTAATTTCGTCCACGCGCACTACGCAATCGCTATGACAAACCTGCATAATGTGATTATCTTTTCCTGCAACAGTAATATTTTTACTAACTTTACATTTTGAATAATTTTTAATAAGAATCTTATCAAATTCCACATTTTCTGTTTCCATTTCAATATCCTTAAACAGCGAATACGCATCACACATAATTTCCATGGCATCGTCTTCATATACCTTTATATTAAGGTCTACTACCCCGTCAATTCCAAATACTCTGCTTTCCCCGTCTGAATCTTCTCTAATTTCTAGTTCACTTGCGCCTAATACTGCATCTACACAGGCTATCATATCATCCTTTATTCCATTTATATCAATTTTGCCGCCATAAGACAATGTTGATTCTAAGGTATTTGTATTTTTATTATCACCCTCATATATAATAAATACCTTTATTTCGCCCTTTATATCTATTGCATTTTCAATGCATCTGTAATCGCAGGCTTTTAAGTGTATTTCCTTGTAAATAATTTTATTAATATTTGGCTTATCATTAGGTAAATTAAGCTCATTTTTTATACGCAAAATATCACTTTTATTAACTACTAAACGGCTGATTTCCATTGTCTTATTTAAAATTTCAACACCATCGCCTTCAATGCTTTCTATAATCTCTTCATCATACAAATCCTCAGGTGTAAGTTTTATAAGCAAAATGGCTTTTATACTTAATTTACGGGAATTAATAAGTTTTATAGAAATATCTTCAATATCGATTTTACATTTTCCCGGATTTATCTTTTCCGGTATGTTCATTTGTTCATAAAAGTTTATACTTCCACTTATACTGCTTATTTTTTCATACTCATTCTCTGACAAATAAAGTATTGAATATGTAAATCTTCCCTCCGGGTATATTTTATCTTCACCTGTTTTTAAATTATCCAAATATACTATAGGACTGATTTTTAAAATTTTTGCAATATCCGGATTGCTCTCCCCAATATTTACATCCTCGTCAATTATAACCTGCATTACTAACACCTTATCTGTCTTGTTCATATGGATGTTTTTTGTTTTTATTTCCACACGCTTTCCCCCTTACTCAAATACTGTCGGTTTATCCCGATATTCTATTTTCACAACTATGTACGGATATGTAACAACCTTCTTTACACTATCCTTATCACTTGGTCCTATCAAGGATGACTTGATATTTATAGTGTTATCTGTTTCATATAGCTTATCTAAGCTTATACTGTAACCTGAGGTTGCCTTCATACCATATCCCATAACAATATATAAATATTCATTTGTTGAAAATGTTATTCTAAACTCTTTTTCTTTTTTACTGTCAATTATATTTTTTAACTCTTCAGGTATATCTTTTTTTGCTACAACGGTATAATCAATATCTTTCGCTGTATTCGTATCCTTTTTTTCTACCTTACATCCCGTAGCTAGCAACAGCATCATACAAAGCAATAATATAATGTAACCTTTTTTTATCATATAACTGCTCCTATCTTATTTATAAACTAATATATTCTGTAAAATCCTTATTTATTCTTAAGAAATAATACTTGAAATATATTTTTTATGTGCTATAATACAAATATATTTTTATATTTTACGGAGGAAAAACAATGGATAAGAAAATAACTGGTATCGTAGCGTACATAACATGGATTGGTTTACTTGTTGCTTACTTAGCTGGTGATAGAGAAGGCGCTAAGTTCCACATCAACCAAGCTTTAGTTATTACATTAGCAGGTCTTATTTGTGCAGTAATTCCATGTATCGGTTGGATTGCTGAAATCTTCGTTTTAGTATGTTGGGTATTAGGCCTTATAGCTGCTATTAAGGAAGAAGAAAAAGAAGTTCCTGTTATCGGTAAGTTCAGAATTCTTAAGTAATTAACTTTTAGAAAAGCAAAAGAGTTTCGCATATGCGAAACTCTTTTTTTATCTACTTTTCCAACATATAAAAAGGTCCACTTAAAAGTGGACCTTAATCTATCATATTTTAAAACAACTGCTTAGGATATACGCCATCTTCAACAAGCTTATTGATTGAATCAATTACAAACTGCTTGTCTTCTTTATAAGTAACTCCAAACCATTTGTCCTTTGTCTCTAATACCTTAACTGTAGCCTTTTTAGACTTAACAAGCTCGTCTACAATACCAGGTAATAAATATTCTGCCTTTAGGGCATTGTCTGAAAGCGAAGATAAGAATTCAACGAATCTGCCTTCTAATTCATTTAAGAATTCTGCTGGGAAGCCCCACATATTCATTGATACATGCTTATCAGGACTAATAGCTACCATCTCATCACCCACCGGATGTGCAGCACCTGTAGCAGTCTTTACAATACCACCGGTTTCATTTACTTCAACAAGCATACCATTGTCATCAACTTCACATACGCCTCTTGTTACAGCGCCGTTATCACTTAATGTATTACCTAAAATAAATCCTGCCATTGCCATATTGTAAACTCCACCAGCCATTAATTCCTCATTTACAAGGAAATCATGAAGCTTAACAAATGCATCCTTACCATAGTAATCATCAGCATTAATTACAATAAATGGTTCCTTAACAATGTTCTTACAAGCTAAAATAGCCTGTCCTGTTCCCCAAGGCTTTGCTCTTCCTTCTGGAACACTAAAGCCCTTAGGTAAATCATCAATCTCCTGGAATGCATATTCAACATCTATAACCTTAGAGATTCTATTACCAATAACTTCCATAAAATCTTTCTCAAGATCCTTACGAATTACAAAAACAACCTTGTTAAAACCTGCTTCTTTAGCATCAAAGATTGAATAATCCATAATAATCTCACCGTTAGGTCCAACCGGTGCTAACTGCTTAATGCCACCACCAAAGCGACTTCCTATACCTGCTGCCATAATTACTAATGTAGTATTTTTCATTGTATTTTCTCCTTCTTTCTTTTAATATCCCTGCGGATTTTTAGTCTGCCAATTGTATGAATCCTTGCACATCTTAACCAAGTCTCTCTTTGCTTCCCAATCAAGCTCATTTTTAGCTTTTGTTGGATCTGCATAACAACATGCAATATCACCCGGTCTTCGTGGCTTTATCACATATGGTATCTTTATATCATTAGCCTTTTCAAAAGCCTTTACCATATCTAATACACTATATCCGATACCTGTTCCAAGATTATATGTTACAACGCCACAATTTTCTTTAAGCTTCTTAATAGCCTTCACATGTCCTATTGCTAAATCAACAACATGAATATAATCTCTAACACCAGTACCATCCGGTGTATCATAATCATCACCAAATACACCTAATTGCTCAAGCTTGCCTACTGCAACCTGAGTTACATACGGCATCAGATTATTAGGAATACCCTTAGGATCTTCTCCTATACATCCGCTTTCATGAGCCCCTATAGGATTAAAATATCTTAACAACGCAATATTCCATTGATTATCTGATACATATAAATCTTTTAAAATCTCCTCTAACATAAGCTTGGTTCTTCCGTACGGATTAGTTGCCGATGTTGGAAATTCTTCTGTTATAGGTACTGTCTTTGGAACACCATAAACTGTTGCCGATGAACTAAACACTATATTCTTTACATTATATTTTGACATCACCTTGCAAAGATTAACTGTTCCTTGTACATTATTGTGATAATACATAAGTGGCTTTGCTACTGATTCGCCTACTGCCTTATAGCCTGCAAAATGTATAACTGATTCAATCCTCTCATTTTCAAATATCTTTTCAAGAATTTTCTCATCAAGAATATCACCTTCGTAAAAGCTTATGCTCTTGCCTGTAAGTTCTTCAACTCTCTTTATTGCTACATAGCTTGAATTGCTAAGATTATCAATAACAACAACCTCATAACCTTCATTCAATAATTCTACGCAGGTGTGGCTTCCGATATATCCGGCACCACCTGTTACTAATATAGCCATTTTTCCTCCTATTCCTGCTCAGCTTCTAAATCTATTGTAAGAGACATTGTAAGACTGTCTACTACAAAGCTGTCATATATTTTACTCTTACCATCTACTACTATAGTAAGATAATGTACACCATAAGCTAATGTTACCCCTTTAGAATAATCTACTTTAACGCCATCTACATAAAGGCTTATGCCTTCTTGTACAACATTAAATTCAACTGTTCCCTTTTTAGTTGCTTCCTGAAGATATTCAGTAAATGTTACAACGGAAGTATTTCCCTTTGATATTGTAACATTCTTAACAGCTGTAACACCATCCTTTGAAATTTCAACAGCATGTGTACCCTCTGTAACTTCTATAACCATATCTTTTTCTACAACCATTACCCTTGAGCTTCCAATTGCAACATATCCACCTATAAATCTAGTTACACCTTCTAATTTAACATAGCCGTGACTTTTTTCAACTACAGCCGAACATATTGTATTATTATAACCTCTTAGGGTCACAATATCATATTTACCAATACTTTCCACATACTCTCTCTGATTATTATAAAAAGCCAGAGTATTATCAGTATACATATAAGATGCATTGGCAAATGTCATCGTATTACTGTATTCGTTAACTGTAATTCCGGTTACTGTTTTCTTTTCCCACACCTTATCGGACACTTTTATCTTAGTCAGATAATCACTGTTTCTATTATATGTGATATCTATTATATCTCCTACTTTAAGCTGTGAAGCTGTAATCTGAGTACCATATCGGTCTTCAATGGACCCCGTCTGGCCATAACTAAATTCCGTATCTGTACCTACAATTGTAGGCTCAAGACCGCTCTCTTTATCAATAGCAATCTTTCTTAGCTTTATCTTAAATGTACTATTGTCTATATCCGATATAACCGCTGTCATCTCAATTATGTTAGAATCTTTTTCATTGCTCACACTTGTAGATGGCTTCTCATGGTATATCTCATTGCCGCTTATTATGCTGCCTGTCTTTTTATCTTCACTACAAGCGGTTAAAAAGCACATGAGCACAATAAATATGCATGGTATAAGCCTTTTCATGCCCACCACTCCAATCTATTTTGCAATCCTAAATATTATAACACAATTATAAAGTTTATGCAAATATTGTATCCAAGAATATTTTTCTTGCTGTTTCCTGCTCTACATACTTTTCAAGTTTTTCATAATTCTTTCTAGACACCAACACCTTATTGCCATTATAATAGCAATTCAATAATTTCCAAAACTTCTCAGGAAACAAAAATGCCAAATGTAATATTTTAAATTCAATATCTTTAATCGGATTATATTTTTCATATTCCTCTATTATTTTTTGTCCAAGATAAATATTCCATTCATTTTTTTCTAAAGCTTTTCGCATATAATCATAAAGATCTAAAATCTGTATATCATAACTAAATTTTTCAAAGCCTGTAACTACAACCTCTTCGCCAACAATAATAAGATTATGATAATTATAGTTTCCATGAATTATATTATGCTCATACTCATTTTTAAGTACTTCCATACCATCTATGCTTTCTCCTGCCTGAGCATAAAATTTACCACATTGAGAAAATGCACATAATTCAAACTCATTTTTATTCTTCTTTGCCTGTAAATAATTTTTAACCTTTTTTAATTCCTTATATCTTTTTAAATTTCTCTCATAAAAATCAGGCATACCATCATTTTGTAAATCTAATTCTTCTCCCAGTCTCATAAGCTCACAGTGTAATAAACCTAGTGTTTTAGCTCCTAAAAGTACATTTGTCTCATCCGTCAAAATGCAGCTTCTTCCCTGATACCAATCCTTAATTATGTACCTTTTTTCATCCTCATCTAAAGCATATAACGCACCTTCCTTTGTTGTATTTATTGTATCACACAAAATAAGCCCGTTACTTCGCAACCCAGATGTAATATCATATTCTGTTTTCAAACGTATTTCTGATACCTTACATTCCATTAAAAGCTTTAACCCTTTATTGGTATTGCATATGTATACACCCCTTCCACGGCTTATATCCTCTACTTCCATATCATATTGTTTTAACACCTGTAATATATTATCCCCCATAATAACCTCCTAAACAAAATAACTCATCCACATACTATCTAATCTTATGAATAGGATTAGAAAAATATGTAAATGAGTTTTAAATTAATTTCATCAATTGTTCTCTTGTATTTAAAGATGGCTCCTTTAGTACCTGCATAAATATATAATCGAGCTTTGCGCCTAATTCCTTACCTGGTGCAATACCCATTGCTACTAAATCTTCACCGCCTATGGCCATATCCTTAATATAAATACAGTCACCTCTTGTCATAATCAAATTGTAAATGTCATATTGCTTATTAACCTCTTCTAAAAGTGCCTCATTACCAATAACCTTAGCATGTATCCTTCTTACGGCCAAAAGCTTTTCAAATAAATCAGGTGACATTTTTCCCATAATAAGCCTTATCTTAGCTTCATTAAATCCAAAATCATCCTTTAAATATTTTACAAGCTTTCCTACATTTTTAACAGTAACATTATCAAATCTAAGGTCTCTAAGTATTTTTTGCGCTTCATCAGATGTATTATGCTGCAAAAGAATGGCATATGCCATTTCTTTATCTCCATTGCAGTGCTTCAACATTGGATGAATTATGCTAATATGATTTTCTTCTACCAATTGATTATAGAAATCCAAAATATATTCTGTAAGCCCTGTTTTATATAAATGTATCATATAATCCGGGTTAGGCGAAAGCAGTGTCTTTGTAAGCTCTACACGTATTCTTTCTGCACTTATCTTTTTAATATTAGGCGATAAAATCCTAATGGCGTTATAAGTATCTTCTTCTATCAAAAAGCCCAACTGAGCAGAAAACCTTATGGCTCTCATCATTCTTAGGGCATCTTCATTAAAACGATCCAATGGATTACCTACGCATCTTACAACCTTATTTTGTAAATCATTACGACCGTCAAACTCGTCCACTAAACCTGTACTATAATTAAAAGCCATAGCATTGATGGTGAAATCACGTCTCTTTAAATCCTCATATAACAAGGATGTAAACTCAACCTGTTTTGGATGTCTTCCATCCTCATATTCACCATCAATTCTATATGTAGTAACTTCATATCCGTCTTTATCTATAAGTACGGTAACTGTTCCATGCTTTATTCCCGTATCTACAGTTCTTGGAAATATTTCTTTTACCTGCATTGGCAGTGCCGAAGTAGTAATATCCCAATCATCAGGCTGTCTCTTTAGCATAGTATCCCTGACACAACCACCTACAGCATAGGCTTCATAACCATTGCTTAAAAGCTGATTAATAATATATTCTACTTTTTCAGGTAAAATAAATTCCATACTGTCCTTCCATTTCTAAATATTAATATGCTTTGCCCCAGTATACCATCTTCTTAGCAGGCTTGCCGCAGCATACACATACATCGCTTAAATTTTCCTGTTCAAATGGCATACATCTTGAAGTAGCAGATACATCTTCTTTAATCTTATTTTCACATTCAACATCTCCACACCACATAGCCTTTACAAAGCCCTGTTTATTAGTAATGATGTCCTTAAATGTTTCATAATCTGTTGCTACTCTTGTATTTTCTTCTCTATGTGCCTTAGCTCTTTCAAACATTTCCTTTTGCATCGTTTCAAGAACCTCGCCAACCTTTGTTGCAACATCGTCTAAAGATACAATCATCTTTTCTCTTGTATCTCTTCTTACAATTACACACTGATTAGCCTCAATATCCTTTGGACCAATCTCTATTCTTAAAGGAATACCACGCATCTCTTGTTCTGCGAACTTAAAGCCAGGATTCTTATCTGACTTATCGACCTTTACCTTATAGGCAGAAAGCATAGCCTTTAATTCATCAGCCTTTTCAAGAACTCCTTCCTTCTTTTGCATAATAGGTACAATCATTACCTGTGTAGGTGCAATTCTTGGTGGTAATACAAGACCTGAATCATCTCCGTGAACCATAATCATAGCTCCGATTAATCTTGTTGTCATACCCCATGATGTCTGATGTACATACTGCTGCTTATTATCTTTATCTGTATACTGAATACCAAATGCTTTCGCAAAACCATCTCCAAAGTTGTGGCTTGTACCAGACTGTAACGCCTTACCATCATGCATAAGTGCTTCAATTGTGTAAGTAGCCTCTGCTCCGGCAAATTTTTCCTTGTCTGTCTTACGACCCTTAATAACAGGCATAGCAAGAACCTCTTCACAAAATGCTGCATATACATTAAGCATTAATTGTGTTCTTTCTTCTGCATCCTGCGCTGTTGCATGAGCTGTGTGTCCTTCCTGCCATAAGAATTCTCTTGAACGAAGGAAAGGTCTTGTCTCCTTCTCCCATCTTACAACAGAACACCATTGATTATATAATTTAGGCAAATCTCTATATGACTGAACTTCATTTGCATAGAAATCACAGAATAAAGTCTCTGATGTAGGTCTTACGCACATTCTCTCCTGTAACGGATTAAGTCCGCCATGAGTAACCCATGCAACCTCTGGTGCAAAGCCTTCAATATGATCCTTTTCTTTTTGTAAAAGACTTTCAGGAATAAACATAGGCATATATACATTTTCAACACCTGTCTCCTTAAATCTTCTATCTAATTCAGCCTGAATATTCTCCCAGATTGCATATCCTGCAGGCTTTAAAATCATACAGCCCTTTACACTGGAATAATCAATTAATTCAGCTTTAACAACTACATCTGTATACCATTGAGCAAAATCCTCATTCATAGATGTAATCGCTTCAACTAATTTTTTATCGTTTGCCATAGCAATTCTCCTTTTCAAAACAATACTGCATATATATTACCACACAATGAAATAAAATAAAAGTTACATATTAAGAAAATTTCTCACAATTCCCCAAGCTATAAGAAGGCCACACACAATGTATAATACTATATTTTCAAGCTTATTTAGCCTAATATCTCCAGTCTTTATATATCTGTACATATTAATACATATAAAATAAGCACATATCGGTATTAGACAAAATAGCACTCTGTTATATAAAAATGCCTTTTCAAAATCAAATTTCATAATGGCAAGACACATACGGGTCACACCACATCCCGGGCATTTTAACCCGGTAAGCTTGTTAAATATACAAGGTATGCCAAGGTCTGTAAATGTACAGACCATAGCATACCCAAATCCTAAAGCTAATATTATAACTATTTGTTTTATAACTTTACTCGCTCTATCCTTCATAATTATGCAAGTTCATTTAATTCATTCTGCATCAAGGCATATGAAGCAATTCCTAATCCTAATAATGAAAGAATAAGATAAATAACACCTGTGTTACTTGAACTAATACCCTTTGCATTCTTAGCAGCATCGATCTTTTGACCTTGCTTATACATCCAGTAGAATGAATAAATTCCGCAAGTTATAAGAGTATATAAGAATGCCATTCCACCTGAAGCGGTCTTAACATCTGAAATTGTGTTAGCTTCATCTGTTAACTTAATAAACCAATAAATACTATAAATTCCACATGTTACCAATGCCAAAATAATACATGTGACAAGATTTCTCTTTTGAACCATAATTAATCCTCCTAGTATATAAAATATACTTTATTATACTAAAATATAAAAGGAGTGTCAATGCTTTATGACTTTATAGATTCGTACTTATCTCCCTCATTATATCCTTTATCAAAATATAACCTATTGGTCCTAATATAAATCCTCCAACCGAAAACAAAACAAACCCCACATAAGTACTTAATAGCATCATTATAGCACTTACACCTAATTTTCCTCCCATAAGCTTAGGTTCTAAATATTGTCTTGCAAAGTAACAGATACAATACATTGTAAATATAACTGCTGCCTTAAAATAATCTCCCACAAACACATAATACAACGAAAATGGTATAAGCACCGTTCCTGCACCAAATATTGGCAGAGCATCCAAAAGCCCGGTGAGAAGTCCCAATATCAAACCATATGGACTTTTAATAATCAAAAATCCAATCACACACACAAGCGCCGTAACAAGCATTATAATCCCTTGTGTTTTTAAATATATTCCTCCAACACCGGAAAGGCTTCTTTTTATAAACTGAAATTCGTTTGTAAATTTTGACTCATTTATTTTATTTACAATATCCTCCATATCCTTACTTATAAGCACCGTAGAAATAAATATAATAACAAGTATTCCTATTCCTGTAACAATCCAAACGATAATGCCAAGGGACTTTTCCACAACCATAGGTACTACCTTTTCTTCTATTGCCCTTGTCCCCTTATCCAAATACAAAGTAACATATTTTTCACTACTTCCTGACTTAAATCCCATACTTTTATCAAACTTTTCACATACCTCACATATTGTACCATTTACACTCTCCTGATAAATATCATAATTACTCACAAATAATCTAATTTCTTTTATAATCATTCCAAATACATACCCGGTACCAAGGATTAGCACAAGAGATATTAGACTTACCACCAGCATAGTCGCGATAATAGGTTTCAATTTTAGTTTTTTTTCTAAAAAACACACGGGTTTCCTTATCATAATGGCAAATAAAACTGCTATTACAAAAGGAGCTACTACAGGCAATATATATTTAAATGCAATATATACTGCCAGTGTAACTCCTATAAAACTCATAATTAATATATATTTTTTCTTGCCAATTCTATCCATACTAATCCCCATTTCGAAACGTTGTATGTATAGTATTGACCTTTTTAGAAATAGTATTCAAAAACACTGCCTTCAGGCTTTATTTGAAAATGCATATTTTCTTTAGTTTTAGGATGTACGAATTCTAAGCTGTATGCACAAAGTGCCACATTTTCTCCTCTGATTCCTTCTCCATATTTAGCATCTGCATATAACGGATTTTTATTATTTGCAAACTGAACTCTTATCTGATGATGTCTTCCTGTAATTAAATCAATTTTGACTAAAGTTGTTTTCTTACCATTAATTTCTTTTGTATCAAGCACTTTATAATTAAGTATTGCCTTTTTAGCTCCATTTACAGCTTTTCCAACAACTTTTGAGGTGTTATTTTTGCCATTACGCAATAAATAATCAACTAACTGTCCTTCGCCTTCTAAGTCGCCCATTACAACGGCATAGTACTGTTTGCTTATATTATGCTCTCTTATGTAATTAGTAAGCAATGCTGCCATTTCCCTGTTTTTCGCAAATATCATTATACCACTTACAGGACGGTCTAAACGGTTAATTACAGTTATATAAGCTTCATTTCCTTTTTTAGTTTCCCTAGTCATAAGTGCGCTTACCATATCAATATCAAAACTTCTGTCACTTTGTGCTAGTACACCAGCAGGCTTCTTACACACTATCAAATCATCATCTTCAAACAAAATTTCCATATATTTTATCCTTTCAGGTAATTTATTACGTCTATATTGTAATTTTCTCTTTAATAAAAAGATACTATACATTAAGCATAGTATCTTATTTATTCGTTAATACATTTCTTATACCTTAAATCTGTATCCAATGCCCCAGATAGTTTCAATATATTGTGGTTTTGATGGATTATATTCAATCTTTTCTCTGATTTACTTAATATGTACTGTTACAGTAGCTATATCACCAACAGATTCTAAATCCCATATGTTAGAGAAAATTTCTTCCTTTGTAAATACTCTGTTTGGATTTTTAGCAAGGAAATATAATAAATCAAACTCTTTTGTTGTAAATGCCTTCTCTTCATCATTTACAAACACTCTTCTTGAAGTTCTGTCAATTTTAATGCCTCTGATTTCATATACATCATTAGCAGATTCCTTTGTTCCTACAAGTCTTTCGTAACGGGCAAGATGAGCTTTTACTCTCGCAACTAGTTCACTTGGACTAAATGGTTTTGTTATGTAATCGTCAGCACCTATTCCAAAACCTCTTATTTTATCAATATCTTCTTTCTTTGCAGATACTAAAATAATAGGAATATCCTTTTCTTCACGTACCTTTTTACATATTTCAAATCCGTCCATTACCGGTAGCATAATATCAAGAATTATTAAATCGATTTTTTCTTCTAAAGCAGTGGCAAGTCCAACTTCACCTGAATTGCATACTACAACATCAAAACCGCTTAATTCAAGATAGTCTTTCTCTAACTCTGCAATACTTTCTTCATCTTCAATAATTAATATTTTGCTCATCTTATATATTCCTCCTTGTTCTTTTTTAATACAAATATCATAGTGGTTCCTTTTCCTTCTACGCTTCTTGCCCAAACCTTGCCACCATGTTCTTCTATAATTTTCTTAACGATGGCTAAACCTATACCGCTTCCGCCTTGAGCTGTGTTACGAGATGAGTCACCTCTATAAAATCTGTTAAATATCAATGGCAAGTCCTTCATTGAGATACCTCGGCCATTATCCTCAATTTCTACCTGGACAAATTCGCCTTCATCTCTCAATCTCATATTAATCTTGCCGTACTTGTTTACAATGTTTTTAACAGAATTATTAATAATATTATTTATTACTCTTCTTAATTGTTCTGTATCTACTACGCAGTATTCTTCATATCTGCCGTAATTATTGAAAGTAAATTCAATATCTTTTGCTTCTAATTCCATCTTAAGCTCTCGGCCTAAGTCCTCAAACCATTCAACTATATTTACTCTGGCAAATACATACGGAATACTGTCCGTATCAATCTTAGAATAAATAGTCAGTTCATCAATAAGCTTGTTCATATCATTTGCTTTATTGTAAATGGTCTGGAAATATTTATGTTGCTTCTCAGGATCCTGAACTACATTTTCCTTAAGAGCCTCCGCATAGCCTTTTATTGTTGTAAGTGGAGTCTTTAAATCGTGGGAAATATTACTGATAAGTTCCCTACTTTCCTTATCACTCTTCATTCTGTGTTCAGATGAAGATTTCATAGCAACTCTCATTTTTTCAAAATTCTTTACTGCTCTGCTTAAAAGACCGTTATCTAATCCTTCCAAAGAATAATCAAAGCTGCCTTCCATTATATTTTCTGTAGCTGTTTCTAAATATTCTAAAGGTTCAAACAGCTGTCTCTTTAACCAGAATATAAATACCACTATTGCCAATATTATAATTAATGCAATTGTTATACATTTAATCCTATGAAAATCTTCACACTCTGAAAGAGCATTCTCGCTATTCATTATAAAATATATAGCAGAATCACCTTCATCAGAATCGTAATACCATAAATTTCTTATAATCAAAGTACTATCTTTGTCATAATAATATCTTATCTCATCATCAACATATGTCTGTACACTCTTTTTAGGTAAAACCTTTTTATAGTATGCCTTTGTAGCTTCATTACAGTTAGCATAACTTATATTCTCGCCTCTGTATACAACTATATGCATATTACTCTTATCAATATAATCCTTAAGCGATTCCCAATATTGTTCATTACTATAATCATGTTCACTATAAAGATTAACAACATCTCGCGCAACCACATCATATACAGATGCAGAAATCTTCGACATAAGTCTTATATTATCGTCCACATCAGACTTTACAACAGTAGTAATACCATAATGCTTATTAATACTTTTTGCTGTTTGACTGTCTATAAAGTCGCTTGCAAATTTACTAACAATAATAGGTACTATAATTATCAATATAAATGAAATTAATATTTTTATCTTTAACTTCATAATCTTTCACCCTAACTTACTTAAGACTACAAATACTTCTTTAATGTTTCTACCTTATCTGTTGCTTCCCATGGAAGATTTACGTCTGTTCTTCCAAAATGTCCGTATGCTGCTGTCTGTCTGTAGATAGGCTGTCTTAAATTAAGCATTTTAATAATACCCGCTGGTCTTAAATCAAATTCATTTCTTATAATTTCAACAAGCTTTTCATCAGAAACCTTACCTGTATTAAATGTATCTACCATTACTGACATAGGATGTGCTACGCCGATAGCATATGCAAGCTGAATTTCACATTTGTCAGCCAACCCTGCTGCTACAATATTCTTTGCAACATATCTCGCTGCATAAGCTGCAGAGCGGTCAACCTTAGTACAATCCTTACCTGAAAATGCTCCACCGCCATGTCTTGCATAACCGCCATAAGTGTCAACAATAATCTTACGTCCTGTAAGACCACTGTCACCGTTAGGTCCTCCAATTACAAATCTTCCTGTAGGATTTATAAAATATTTTGTTGTATCATCAATTAATTCTGCCGGTAAAACAGGTGCAAATACATATTTCTTAATATCTTTATGAATCTGCTCCTGTGTTACATCAGGATCATGCTGTGTTGATAAAACAACTGTATCTATTCTTACAGGCTTATCATTTTCATCATATTCAACAGTAACCTGTGTCTTTCCATCAGGTCTTAAATATGGTAAAGTTCCATCTTTTCTTACCTGTGTAAGCTTTAATGCAAGCTTATGAGCCAAAGAAATAGGATATGGCATATATTCAGGTGTCTCGTTTGTAGCATAACCAAACATCATACCCTGATCTCCTGCACCAATAGCATCTAATTCCGCATCAGACATAGCCATCTCTGCCGGAACATTGCCCTTTAATTCTAATGCCTTATCAACACCCATTGCAATATCCGCAGACTGTTCATCTATAGCAGTAATAACTGCACATGTATTACCATCAAAACCATATTCTGACTTATTATAGCCTATTGATGTAACCACATCTCTTACTATCTTTTGTATATCAACATATGCATTAGTTGTTATCTCGCCCATAACTAATACAAAGCCTGTATTAGTACATGTTTCACAAGCAACACGGCTCATAGGATCCTGCTCTAATAAGGCATCTAATACTGCATCTGAAATCTGATCACACATTTTATCAGGATGTCCTTCTGTAACTGACTCAGAAGTAAACAATCTTCTTTCCATACTAATCCTCCGTATTTATAAAGTATATATTTTATTAAATTATGTGCATTTTTACCCATACTACGATAATAATTCATTTATAAAATATAGTCAAGTAGTTAATTGAATTTCTATGAAATATGTAGTATAATTTTAATGTGATTAAGTGCATTTATAATAAATACATTTTTAACATATTATTACACTTAGAAACGGAGCTTACTATGGATAAAAAACATTTCTTTTATTTTGAATTAGTACCGGGAATGGTTCTTGCCGATGATGTATTTACACCGGGAGGGCAGCTGGTTTTACGTGCTGGCACCCGCTTAACAGATGTAACCATCAATCGTCTTACTAACTATTCAATTATGGAAGTTTGTATTGATCTTTCTCCTAACCCTATGGTTATAGACGACTCCACCGTAAATTCATCTCCACACTCCGTTCCGGTTATATTAAAGACACAACGTTTTAAACAATTTAATAAATCATATCAGCATGCAAAGGCGAATTTAGAGTCGCACCTTAATTCAATTGTTGAAGCAGGTTCACAGATTGATACTGATGCCTTATTGCAGGACACTTTCAAACATATTGATACCAGCTATCATTCCTTTGAAATATTTGATATGATACATAACATAAGCTATTTTGATAATTCATCCTATGTTCACAGTATGAATGTAGCTCTTATTGCTTCTCTTATCGGCCAATGGATTAATTTAGGACCTAACGAGATTAAACTGCTTTCTTTATGTGGTCTTTTACACGACATAGGCAAACTGGCAATTCCAGAAGAGATTTTAAAGAAACCTGGCAGACTTACAGACGAAGAATTTGAGATAATGAAGACCCATACGCAAAAGGGATATGACATTTTAAAGGACCAGGACATTGATACAGCAATCAAACAAACTGCATTACTTCACCATGAGAAATGTGATGGAAGCGGATATCCTTTCAAACTTACAGGCAAACAGATACCTCTTTTTGTAAAAATCGTTACCATTGCTGACATTTATGATGCAATGACTGCTAAGAGAGTATATCGTGAACCGCTGAGTCCATTTAAGGTTATTCAGGCTTTCCAAAATGAAGGTTTACACAAATATGACCCACTTCTTATCCTGACTTTCCTTGAAAATGTAGTTATGACATATATGAATGCCGAGGTACGACTTAGTGACGGCCGTGTCGGTAAAGTAGTTATGCTTAACAAGCTTAATCTTGCACGACCAATGATACGTATAGATGATGAATTTATAGATTTAGTAGAGCATCCTTCTATAGAGATAGAGGAAATCCTTTCGCACAGTAAAACAATTACATAAAACACAAACACACCGCCATATGATGTAAACCCAGCGGTGTGTTTTTTCATTATATATTTTATTCACTTTTAAGCCATTTTAAGTTTGAATTTTTGAATCTCCTTGTCATCAGTTACTTTCTCAATCTGTGCACCAATGCCACGTAATTTCACTTCAAACTCTTCATATCCTCTTTGGATATATTTTATATCTTCTACAACAGTAAATCCTTCTGCCATCATTCCTGCAATTACCAATGCTGCTCCGGCTCTTAAATCCGGTGCTGACACATATGTGCCTTCCAACTTTTTAACACCTGAAATAATGGCTGAATTAGACTCTACCTTTATATCTGCGCCCATTCGTGCCAATTCATCAACATATTTAAATCTATTTTCAAAAATGTTTTCATGAACTGTACTTGTTCCTTCACAGGTTGCCAATACCACTGTCATCTGTGGTTGCATATCAGTTGGGAAACCCGGATATGGCATAGTACGCACATTAGTTCCTATATAATTGTCTGTACCTATAACTCTTACTGCATCATCATATTCTTCTACTGTACAGCCTATCTCTAACAGTTTAGCTGTAAGTGTCTCAAGATGCTTCGGAATAACATTTTTAACTGTAACATCACCCTTTGTTGCCGCAGCAGCAAACATAAATGTACCTGCTTCTATCTGGTCTGGTACAATAGAGTATGTTGTGCCATGAAGACCTTCAACACCCTTTATTCTTATAATATCAGTACCTGCGCCCTTTATATTGGCGCCCATACTATTTAAAAAGTTAGCAACATCTACTATATGTGGCTCCTTGGCTGCATTTTCAATTATTGTGCTACCTTCTGCCAAAGCGGCAACCATCATAATGTTAATTGTTGCCCCTACAGATGCCATATCAAGATATATATGATTACCTACAAGCTTTTCTGCATTTGCCTTAATCATACCTTCTGATAAATCAACAACTGCACCAAGTGCCCTAAATCCCTTTAAATGCTGATCTATAGGTCTGCTTCCAATAGCACATCCGCCAGGCAAAGCCACATCTGCACTTTTATATTTACCTAACAAAGCACCTAAGAGATAATATGACGCTCTTATCTTTTTTATGAATTCATATTCAACACTTACGTTGTTAATTGTTTTACCACTTATAATAACTGTATGTGCATCTTTTCTTATGACTGTAGCTCCAATCTCACTTATTGCCTGCAATAGAACATTAACATCACTTACATCAGGAAGATTCTCTATTGTAACCATGTCATCTGTCATTACGGCAGCGGCAAGAATACCCAGTGCAGCATTTTTAGCTCCACCGATATAAACATCACCAGATAAAGGTTTTCCACCTTTTATAACATACTTTTCCATCTTTGCCTCTATTCCTAAACTAATTTCCACAAAAAGCGATATAGCCTACGTACAAACATAGCCTATATCGCTGGTATTACTAATTTAAATATTTCAATGGATCAACGTGTGTTGAACCGTTGTTAATCCTTATCTCAAAATGTAAATGTGGTCCTGTTGACTGACCTGTTGAACCAGATCTTGCAATAACCTGTCCCTGCGAAACCTTCTGGCCTACATAAACATCCATTCTACTTAAATGAGCATATCTTGTAACTACACCATCAGAATGTCTGATATCTACACAATATCCATAACCGCCTGACCAAGCTGCTCTTATTACAGTACCACCTCTTGAAGCAAGTATCTTTGTTCCAGATGGAACACCAAAGTCTACACCTGTATGGAAGCTGTATGCCTGACCTGTCACAGGATGTGTTCTGTAACCATATTTTGAAGTAACAGGAGCCCATCCATAGAACGGATTAATATATGTTGGAGGTGTAACTGTTCCTCTGTCAACAACTGCTGCAACCGCTTCAGTTATAACTTCCTCAACAATAATCTCTCTTGATATCTCAATTCCGTCCTTGTAAGTAACTATAGCCTTAACTTCTCTATAGCCTGTCTTACCTGCTGATACTGTATTATAAACACCCTTATACATAGTATTGTTATCTCTATATATTGTAGGGAGATTATATGATTCTTCATAAGTAACTACTTCTGCATTAAGTACATTTAATTCCTTCTTAGGAACTAATACTACAATCTTATCACCCTTATGAATTGTAGAACTAATTGTCATACCTTCATTAAGTGCAAGTAACTGATCAATAGTAAGACCATATTGGTTACAGATGCCATATAATGAATCACCTGCTGCAACAACATGATATTTCTTTTCTTCTTCAGACTTGGTAATTGCTGCAAATGCATCTTCTAAGCTTGTAACATCTTCTTCATACTTATTAGTTGGGATAATAGTTATAGACTCTGCATATCCCATAAGTAAAGCTCCATCTCTTACCGCATCAGGATTCTTGACTTCCTGATTTAACTGAGCACCTTCTCCTGTTAATGTAGCAGATACTATCTCTGTATCCAATTCATCAACTGTAGCCTTAATAAGACCGATTGATAATGTTCCGTCTTCCTTTGTATCCAATGAAACCTGGAACTCATCTCCTGTGTCATATCCATCCTTAACCATCTCAAATAATGCTATTACATCTTCCTTAGAACCTAAAGTAACTACATAGTCATCAATTCTTATAGTATATGCTTCATCCTTCTTTGAAGTGATTCTGTATTCTGAAATATTGGCATATATGTCAGATGTAAGATTATCCACTGTAGTAATTCTGTCGCAATCAGAAGTCTTATAAATCTCATAATTGATGTCCGCATATGCAATCTGACCATCCTTATTCATCATAAGTCTTGCCGCATCAAATGCTTCTTTTGCTTCCTGTGGTGTTGCAGCCTGTCCAACCTCAACCCCGTTAATTACTATTGTATATCCAAACTTTTCTACTATCTCTTTTTTAAACATCTTCTCCATCGCTGGAGCCGAAAACAAACTTACAACACAGCCGATAAATACTACAAGGAAAAATAATGTATTCACTTTTCTGTAATATCTTGTTATACTTTTCATAGTATCCTCCGTAATCAAAAAATACATAATAACATTCGTTACCATTCTATCAAAAAGTAACAAATTTGTAAAGGAAATTTTGGTATTTTGCACATTTTCTATAAAGAATCTGTTTTCATCTTTATTTTATTAAGTATTTCTTCCACTGTTCTTCTAATTGTTAAGCCATCCACATCTACTATTATATGTGCGTATTTTTCATATAGAACTGTTCTTTCGGCAAAAAGCTCATCAAAATTCTTAGCATTTTTCATAACCACACCTCGATCAATAAGACTTCCAAGACGTCTTTTCAATTTCTTTTTGCCCAATTTCATGTATACAATTATCCCATCTTTATAAAACCTTTCCATTGAGTTCTGACCATATATGGCACTTCCTCCGGTGGCTATTACACTTTTTCCCAAAGGAATACAAGCATTAACCTCATCTTCAATATGGATAAATCGTTCTATTCCATCTTCGTAAATGATTTCTTTTAAAAGACGTCCTTCTCTAGCCTGTATTACAAGATCTGAATCCGTAAAATCATATCCCATAACTTTAGCCAAAACAATACCAACTGTACTTTTTCCTACTCCTGGCATTCCAATAAGTATAATACTTTTGTCCTTCATAATTATCACCACTTTTTGCTGATTTTATACCTGATTATGCCAAAACAGGTCAAATGCGCCAAAAATGTAACACCCCAGCTTACAGGATATGACCAGTAAACCGTTTCAATTACATGAAAGCGCTCAATTTGAAATATAGCTAAAATAAATACTATTCTAAGTGCACATACACCAATTAAGGATACAAGCATAGGTGCTACCGAATAACCTAAGCCTCTAAGAGTTCCCACTGTAGCATCCATCATACCACACAAAGCATATGTAGCACATATTATGCCTAGTCGGACTTTTCCTGCTGCCACTACCTCTTTTGAACTGGTATAAAGAGAAAGTAAAGGTTCAGCAAATATCCTTACTGCTCCTCCCATTATAATTCCCACTAAAGCCGCACACACAATGGCAACAACCAGTATTTTATTAATTCTCTCCTTCTTACCAGCACCTACATTCTGACTTGTAAATGATATAGCCGCCTGGTGGAAAGCATTCATTCCTGTATATACAAAACCTTCGATGTTTAACGCTGCCGAATTACCTGCAATAACTACTTCACCAAAAGTATTAACTGTTGACTGAATACATACATTTGCAAGAGAGAACAAAATTCCCTGGAATCCGGCTGGTAAGCCTATTTTCACTATATTTATTAGTTTTTCTTTGTTAATTTTAAGCTCCTTTAGATACAGTCTTATTCCGCTGTCCTCTTTCATAAGACATCTTACAACTAAAAAAGCTGATATGCATTGGGATATTACCGTGGCAATTGCAACTCCTGCAACTCCCATTTTTAATACCAACACAAAAAATAAATTTAAGCATACATTTACAACACCTGCAAGCATTAAATAATACAATGGACGTCTTGTATCACCCACCGCTCTTAATATGGCCGCACCAAAATTGTATACCATCGTTGCCGTCATACCTATAAAATATATTCTTATATACACCACCGCAAGGCTCTTTACCTGCGTTGGTGTTTTCATAAGAGTAAGTATTAATGGAGCAAAGCAAACACCTATAATCGTTAATACTATACCACTTATAACACTTAAGGTAATGGCAGTATGTACTGTTTCCTTTAAGTCATTTTCTCTTTTTGCGGCAAAATATCTTGCAGTAAGTACATTCGCACCTATGGAAAGACCTATAAAAAGATTGGTCATAAGATTTATAAGGGAGGATGTAGAGCCTACCGCCGCAAGAGAGGTATCTCCTGCATATTTTCCCACAACCACTATATCCACTGCATTAAATAGCAACTGTAAAATTCCCGAAAACATAATTGGGATAGCAAAAATAAGCATCTTTTTTACAACGCTGCCCTGACACATATCCATTTTATAACCGGTTTTCATCATTTCCTCCTACTATGGAAATACACAAACTTGTCTATGGCATCTAAAATGTCTGCAAAAGTCTCCCTTGGAGCATTTTCTATATATTTGATAAGAATTTCCTTTTGACTCTTGTTTTTATATCTGCCATAGAAAATATCATAAAGATTGTGACCTCGCACATAAATTTTAATATTTTCTATATTATCCTTTATATCCTGCTTACTCTTAATCTTGATTTTAAGTTTCTTTTCCATCGCCTTAACACTGGTAATTCTATATAAATAAGACTTAAATTTTGCATATAGTATATCATAAAATTCTTCTTCATTATCAATTACACCAATTTTTGTCATAACGGCAGGGTCAAGAAAATAATTTTCAAAAGAATAATACTTTAAAATAAGTACATTTTTCCTTTGAACCCTTGGAATATTGCCCACATCATATCTTGCCCTTTCATCATAATAACGGCAAAGCTGTCTTGCAAGCTCCTCTGGATTTTTTCCGTCAGAATCCCTAATCATAAGAAACTGTTCCTTCAAATAAAGCTTATTAATGTACTTAAGATTAGCATAAGTCTTTATGTTAGTACAGCTATTTGTAGGAATAATGGCAATTCGCTGCAATTCTCCGTCTTCATCATATACCTCTGAATAATACTTATTAAGCAATAAAGGCAGACGATTTTCGTCCTGAGTGCCTTCAACAATAAATACAAAATTCACATTCATAAGGTCATTTGCATTATATCCTAAATCATTTAAAATCTCATCAATATTGATATTTTCCCTAACTTCCGTGTTGTATTCTTTATTTACTACAACCTGCTTAATCTGCTTTGAAGTAAAATTAAATAACATATTTGGTGAGTGAGTTGAAAAAATCACCTGATTCTTCTTTGACAGCTTATATAAAATCTCACTGGCTACCTTTTGAAGCTGTGGATGAAGATAAATTTCCGGATCCTCAATCATCATAATATATGGCACCACATTTTTCTCTTCAGTATATGTCTCTAGCAAAGACAAAATATAAATGCTTCTAAAACCTTCCGAAAGTTGTTGAATATCACCCTCGATATTTCTGTCTACATTTTTTACAATAGTATCAATCTTGAAAATTTCTTCTAAATCAAACTTCATCTCATAGCGTATCTGCTGAGACTGTCCGCCATTTTTCTTAAAATTCTTATTAAGCTTATTGGCAAATACATTAAGATTGTTATCAAACAGCTTAAACTGTAAAAGCCTTGTAGTCTCCATTACAGTAAGGTCTGCAACATTTTTCTTATCTATCGCTCCAATACATTTAAAGCACTGATTACATTTTCTGGTTTTATCAAAAATACAATAATCCGCCTTGTAATCAGAAATAGGATTGCTTCCCTGAAGCCTCAAAATATCTTCCTGTAAATCATCTCTTTTTCGGCTATGGTCTATAAAATACAATCTTGGTAACACAGCTTTAATAGAAGGATTTTCTTTACCCGTTGAATCCTTATACTTTATTTTACTCTCTCTATTGTAAATAAATTCAAACTTTAACTCATTATTTTGGAAATCAGGCAGTTTTTCTCTAAACTCACCAAACCATAAATCATATTTCTTAAATTTACTTACTACGCCCTTTGAGTGGAGCATTTTCAAATCATCTTCTTCAAAAAATAGACTCATATTTATAACAATATTATTTTCAGAAGAATTAAAATCACTGTCCTTTATCTGATAGTCGCCTAAAACGGCTCTTACCGCATCCAAAATAATACTTTTTCCTGAATTATTTTTACCCACCAAAATAAATGCATTATCAATATCATTTATTACAAGCTCTTTTACCGATTTAAAATTTTTAATTCCAAGAGATGTTATTTTCATTTATTTCACTTCTTTCTGTTCTTCTTAATACTATAACCAAAGCTACCTAATTTTTCGTTTAAATCATAATATTCGCCATGTGAATATGCGATAATTCCAGACTGGGCCAGGTTAAATTTATTAGTTTCATCCATATAGTCAGGGTCAACATTTACATTAACAACATCCGCCACAAACATTGTGTGGGAGCCGTATTCGTGACACTCCCTTACTTTACATTCAATATTTACAGGGCTCTTCTTTATAAGTGGTACATTTACTACCTGCGCCTTTTCTTTTTCAAGACCAAGTTCTTTAAATTTGTCAACATCCCTTCCTGATTTGACTCCACAATAATCCGTGGCGTAGCAAAGCTCCTTTGTTGTAAGATTAATAACAAATTCTCCGGTCTTTTTAATCATATCATACGAATATCGCTCCGGCCTTACAGAAATATACGCCATAGGTGGATTAGTACAAACGGTTCCCGTCCACGCTACTGTTATTATATTATCATTCCCTTCTCCATCACTTACAGTAACCATTACCGCAGGCAGAGGATATACCATATTTCCCGGTTTCCAGCTTATCTTTGACATACACATTTCTCCATTACATAATTATAGGCATGGGCAATTATCGCCGCATGATCAGTGGCTAAGTCTCCACCTAAGACTTTATAGCTTTCTTCTTTTAGTAGCCTGTCACAATAAAATGACTTTCTTACATTTGCATTAAGTCTTATATCATCTCTCACAAACGTAAGCTCAAAATCTTCATACATTATACCATCTACATTTTCTTCTGACACCTTTTTACAGGTAAATGTATAATTATCTGCTTCCTTTGCGTCATCCCCGGCTTTTGGCTTTATGCTTCCATTTGGAACTAATGCAACATAAGCCGTTGTTATAACTCTCATTCTCGGATCCCTGTCATAATCACCATATACCGCAAACTGCTCCATAGCTATATTATCAACACCTGTTTCTTCAAACAATTCTCTCCTTGCTGAAGTAGAAATATTTTCCTTATATTCCACAAATCCACCTGGAAGTGCATACATACCTATACAAGGATGATTTGCTCTCTTTATAAGCAAAACTTTGTTGATATTTGGGATTTTATCCACTAAATCATATCCAAAAACAACTATATCCACAGTATTTGAAGGATTATCATAGGCCTTTGGATTATATTCTTCAAGAAACTCTTTAAGGCTTTGCCCTTTTTCATTTAACTGTCCGGTTCCTAAAAATCTTTTATAATCATCAAGAAACATTTTTCCTCTTTTCCGAAGCTGATACATTAGCCAATTATATTCTATACTGACATATTTTTCAAATTGACTATGTCTTCTTTTTTTAATAAGTTTATTGTATCACATTTTTTTCTTATTGTAACAAATTTATTTATATGTTAAAATATAAATATCAAAAAGTTGTACAAATTATTTTACCAGGAGGTTACAAAATGACAGGAAATGTAATAGTTGGACAATCAGGCGGACCTACATGTGTTATTAACGCCAGCCTTGCAGGTGTTTACAAAACTGCAATGGACAGAGGAGCTACTAAGGTATATGGTATGCTCAACGGTATCAAAGGCTTATTAGAAAAACGATATGTAGATTTATCTGAACATCTTAAAGGTGATTTAGACATTGAACTTTTAAAGAGAACACCTTCTTCTTATTTAGGTTCATGCCGTTACAAATTACCAGAAATCTGTGACAACAGAGAAATCTATGATACAATTTTTGGTATTCTTAACGAACTTAATATCAATTACTTCTTCTATATCGGTGGTAACGATTCTATGGATACTATCAAGAAGTTATCTGATTACGCTATATTAATCAATAGCGATATTAAATTTATCGGTGTTCCAAAGACTATCGATAATGACCTTGCAATGACAGACCATACTCCAGGTTACGGTAGTGCTGCTAAATACATAGCTGCTTCTACAAAGGAAATTATCCGTGATGGTTTAGTATATGATCAGCAAAGCGTAACTGTTATCGAAATCATGGGACGTAATGCAGGTTGGTTAACAGCTGCTGCTGCATTAGCAAAGGGCGATGACTGTGAAGGCGTTGATTTAATTTACCTTCCAGAAATTCCATTTGACATTGATAAATTTATGGCTAAGATTAAAGAACTTCATAAAGTTAAAAAATCTATAGTTGTTGCAGTTTCAGAAGGTATTAAGGTAGCTGACGGAAGATATGTATTTGAACTTACAGACCATATCGAATTTGTAGATATGTTCGGTCATAAGCAATTACAGGGTACAGCAAAATACCTTACAGAATTAATTAGCCGTGAGATTGGTTGCAAAACTCGTGCAATTGAATTTACTACTCTCCAAAGAGCCGCTTCACACCTTGCTTCAAGAACAGATATCACTGAAGCATTCCAAGTTGGTGGTGCAGCTGTTAAAGCAGCAAGTGAAGGCTATACAGGACGTGTTGTTGTCCTTGAAAGAGTTTCATCAGACCCATATATCTGTGGTACTGATATAAAAGATGTTCACAAGATTGCAAATGTTGAAAAGAAGGTTCCATTAGAATGGATTAATGTTGAGGAAGCAAGCGTTTCATCTGAATTTATCAGATACGCTACACCACTTATTCAGGCTGAATTATCACCAATTATGGTTAACGGTCTTCCAAAACACATCAAACTTAATCTTTAATAATTATGAGACTGGTTATACAGCGTGTTAATTATGCAAGTGTAACAGTGGACGACAATATAGTAGGCAGCATTTCCAAAGGCTTGATGGTATTACTTGCAATAAGTGATACAGATACTGCGGATATGCTGCCTCGCTATGTAGAAAAGCTTGTTAAACTTAGAATATTTGCCGACGAAAATGGCAAATCTAATCTTTCACTTTTAGATGTTCATGGCGAACTACTCATCATTTCCCAATTTACACTCTATGCAGATTGCAAAAAAGGAAATCGTCCAAGCTTTACACATTCCGCTCCACCAGCACTTGCCAATGAATTATACGAAGAATTTATAAAGCTTTCATCTACGTACATCCCCAATGTACAACATGGCATATTTGGCGCAGATATGAAAGTCAAACTAGAAAACGATGGACCTTATACAGTAATATTTGACAGTGAACAAATGTAAATAACAATGCCAAAAGAAGCATTTGCAAATCAACCTGCAACGGCTTCTTTTTTATTTAACCAAAAGGTATCTTGGCGTTCTTCTCTTATATGTTTCATACTCATTTCCAAACATCTTTTCCATATGCTTTTCTTCCTGCAAAATCTGAAAATGTAGCATAACTATTGCAAAAACACTACTCACAAGTAATATAGCATTTAAAAACATCATACACAATGACACATATAACAAATCAAATCCAACAAATGCAGGATTCCTGCTAAACCTATAAATCCCCTTAGAAATCAATGTTGTCTTTTCCTCTGGGATTCCAACCCTCCAGCTATTCTTCATCGTAACAAGAGCCATAGCAAAAAATACAATACCAACAACACCTAAAACAATACCTAATATCCTAAATCCATCTGCAATATACTTCCTAACAAAAAAGATACTGCCAAACTCCACTATACAAATCATAATCGTCGCCATACTGGTCAGTCTTTCAACTACCAAGACCTTCCTTTCCTTATTCCCAACACCTAAATTATTTACCCTAATCTCCTGTCTTTTTAAAACAAAAAATTTCACAAAATACAATAAATAAAATATTCCCATTAGCAAAATTGCCATTACCTGATAAAACATAAAAATCCTCCTTAAAATATATTCATATGAACAGTCATTCATATGAATATATAATCATATTTAAATATATTTGTCAAGTACAATTTATTTTTCTAAAACATAAGCCAGCTTAGTTGTGCGTAGCACTCAGTTTACGTCTCATATGGCATCAATGCTTGCATTAGGATGTCATAGCAGAGGTTCTACGTAGTACCGCAGGTACACTAAGCTGGCGTATTAAAGTTCTAAAAAATTCATCAGGTATATTCTACGCCAACGCAAGCAAGATGCTAAGCTGTCTGGACTAAGGTTGTGCAATTTCCGTCAAATAAAAATCATTATCTTCCATAACCGTAAGCACCGAAGCAACTGTTCGAAACAACTTTGGACTATCAGAAAACATAAGCCAGCTTAGTTGTGCGTAGCACATGTAGAATCTTTGCTAGGACAGACAATGCTTGCATTAGGATGTCATAGCAGAGGTTCTACGTAGTACCGCAGGTACACTAAGCTGGCGTATTAAAGTTCTAAAAAAATTCATCAACTACCAAAGTTGTAAGTTTTGCGATAGGTGCTTACAGCGTCCTATAATAGCCTCCCAGATAATGATTTTTATAGGAAATAAACTTTTAGGCCAGACAGCTTACATCTTGCCTTACTGCGCCGCAAACTCTCCTTCTACTTCTCCCACCTTTATCTTATACATCTTCCCCGAAACCAAATCCGGATTACTAATTATAACCACTGCAAAATCCATATTTGGCGTATGTGTAACAAGCTCATTCCCAGCCGAATCGTAAAGAGTTATTTTCGTTCCTGCAGCCTGATTTCCTACAGATACAGCAAAAACCCCCTGAGTTGTTGAAGTAAGAGATTGGGCCATTCCTCTAGCACCTGTTCCAATAAATGAACCGCCATTTATAGTACCACTGATATCATAATCCAGAGTGGCTGTATCTCCTGTTGTAGGGCCTTCCACAACAATATTTCCTCCACTGATATCCAAAGTTCCATTTGCATCCAGGCCATCACCAGAAGCTACAATTTTTAAGTTGCCACCTGAAATGTTAATGCTGCCTTTGCTGTTTCCATTTCCACCAAACATATCCGGAGGGCCATACATACCTCCAAATCCACTAGAATCCGTGCCACCTGCGGCATTTAACCCATCATCAGAAGCAATAAGACTAATATTTCCACCTGTCACGGTTATATTTAAGGCTTCTAAACCTTCGTAGCATTTAGAAATACTTATTGTACCACCGGTAACGTGCAAGGTTTCATCTGCATGTACGCCATCATCTCCGCTAGCAAGAGTAAAGGTACCGTCATTGATAACAACCGAACCATTTGCATGAAGACAATCATCCTCAGAATCTATTATTATATTTCCATCCTTAATCAAAATACTTCCACTAGCCTTAATACCTTTAAGACTTTCCTGAGTATCTGTGCTTGTAGAATTTTCTATAAAACTCTGTCTTCCCGGTCTTTGACCACCGCCCATTCCAGGGCCTTGCATTCCGCCACCGTTTGAACTGTGTGTAACATTGGCACTTCCTTCACCGGTTATAATATTAATATCACCGGATTCAATCTGCAGATAATACTGGGCACTAATTCCATCAAGTTTTGTCTCAATATTGATTTTTCCCTCCGAAATGTATATAAGTCCCTTGCTTTCGTCATCTGCATTTTCACAATGAATTCCATCTTTTCCAGACTTAATTTCAAAGGTAGCATTTTTTATTCTGACACTGTCATTTGCATCAATACCTGCTAACTCACTGTTTATTACATATTTTCCGCTGGTAAATGCTACATCATCCTTTCCCGCAATACCATGACCTGCCGGTGAATTTATACTAAGCTTACCTTCACCATTAAATGTAATATCCGCCTTGGAAAATATAGCTCCATCCACATTATTAGAATCAATTGCTGCAAATGAACCACCATTACTTAAGGTATTTTCACTACTTGCAGCCAATGTTATAAATACCTTATCTGCATTTACTACATATAACGGTGCAAAATTTTCACTATTAATATTCACATTTTCAAAAACCAGCTGAGGTTTGGCCGTATCAGGCACATCAACAACTATAGTTCCATTATTAAGAGTACCAGACAAAATATATATTCCGTCCTTATTGATAGTTGCCTTATTGTTCTCAATTGTTACATTTGTAGAGTTGCAGGAAATCGAATCGCCATTTAAAGCTATTCTTATGCTGTCAGACTCACTGTAGCCCACCTCGTAATCCCTGTCTGTAAACATATCTCCATCGCCAGATGCAAATTCCACGGTTAAATCCTGTGGAATATCTGTATTTGTGCCGTTTGGAGTTTTTTCTTTGTTACAAGCCGTAACAAAAAATAAAGCTAATACAAGTGGTATAATCTTAATTACTTTCTTCATAGTAATCCTCCATTCAAAAATGATTAACCACATTATATTAGCTCTAACTAAAATAAACTTAAAACTATTTCTTTTCTTTTCGCGCCAGTATTTTTTCACAGCCGCTCATATCTGTCTGCTTTAAAATCTTGATTGCATAATAAGCTTCATTTTCTGTCTCACTATAAGCGGTTTTTACTCTTAACCTTCCCTTTATAAGACCATGCTCCGGGCACTTGAAAATACCATAATACTGCTTATTATTTCCCAAAAACCAGTCATATAAAATTTCAAGATTTTGCTGACATATATAACATTTATTTTTATATAATTTTTCATTTTGCATTAACTCCTGCCTATCCCTTGTACAGGCAGAAATATATTTGTAATAGGTTGGATATACAACACTTATCTCATCTCCCTCCTTACGAGGCGGATTATAAGTATCTATGGAAAAATATTCCCTAACCTTATTAAAATCAATTTTTTTCATAAGTCTTGCCGTATATCTTGCGTCCGATAAGGCTCTGTGAAATTCACCAGACCTTTTTATATTAACCATATCGCAGGCCACTTTTAAAGAACGTCTTTCCTTACCATCCTCAAAATCTATTGAAAACAATTTTTGAGCATCATAAAAATAAAGAGGTTCTTCACCCATTATATCCATATCATAAAATTCCAGATTACTCTGTAAAATATACAGGTCTCTGTCACCCCATGTTACGAAAATATAATCTGTACCACACCATTCAAAAAACTCTGTCATCACATCAGAAAAATATTTGCCTTCCCTAGACAATTCTTCTCCGTCAATATGCACTAATTTCCCGATAATATTATGAATTTCCTTGTATTGCTGTGGTTTTATAAGACTTGAAAATACACCTATAGTATTAAAATCTTCATCAAGCTTTACTGCTCCGATTTCAATAATCTCAAACGGTAACTGAGCTATTCCATGCTCCTTGCCTAAAGGACATTGATTCCATTCAATATCTAAAACTATGTAATTCACATCAATGCCCCCTTTTGTCAAATTTTCAAAGGACTTTTATAACTCTTCTTTTTCCCACGAAGTTCGGCCTTTGCCAAACTTCTAAAGGACTTGCGTGGTATTCTTTTTTACTCGAAGTTTGGCCCTCGCCAAACTTCTAAAGGACTTTTATAGCTTTGCTATAAAAGTCCGATATGCTCCCAGCAGGAATCGAACCTGCAACTTGCCCTTAGGAGGGGCACGTTATATCCATTTAACTATGAGAGCTTAATAAATGCTATGCTTCTTAGCATAGCATTTACAATTATATCAAAATACCTTCTTACAGTCAATTTGTTATTTATTGCATAAGTATAAATGTATAGCCTTTCTTTTTCGCAAATTCCTGCGCTGTTGAACCTTCATACCCTTCTACTTTTTCAAGGTGATTACAGCCACTAAATGCCATAGTATCTATAACTGTGCTTTTACTGTAAAAACCTATCATTTTAAGCACACCACAATTACCAAATGCATATCTTTCTATTGATACAAGCTTTGAAGGATATGTAAGCATTGTAAGATTATCACAATCATAAAATGCATATTTATCAATCTTTTTAAGACCATCTGGGAAAGTCATATATGTTATGCCAGGATTACTTCCTCCATTACCTTTACATCCATAAAATGCATATGCCCCGACAGTTTCAACCTTGCTACTCATTGAATTTCTTGCATAATTGATTCCTGCAACTAATGTCTTTTCATCCATTGTATATAGAAAATCTGATTGTCCTACCTTATACGAAGGATTACCGCTTTCTACAACAAATTTACCTACTGCTATAAATGCTCCTGCTTCAATACTTGTAACCGTCTTTGGTATAGTAATTGTTCCATATGTGTTTATTGTACCATCAAAGGCTCTGTATTTTACAGCTGTAATAGTGTAACCTCCTATATTTGAGGGAATAACAACATTTGCTGAAGTTCCACAATATTTATCAATTGCGGCCTTTCCACTACCCAAGGTAGTAATAACATAATCACCTACTGTTATCTGTTGACCCGCCGCCTGTGTTGGTGCTTGTGTTGGCGCCTGTGTCGGTGCTTGTGTTGGCGCCTGTGTCGGTGCCTGCGTTGGCTTTTGTGTTTGTGACTGTGTTGGCTTTTGTGTTTGTGACTGTGTTGGCTTTGTAGTCTGACTCTGAGAGCTGCCTATCTGATTGCCTGAGGTTTGCTCCTGTGTAGCACTCTGAGAATCATTCCCTGCAGCAGTCTGATTTTCACCTGATGTTTCTTTATTATCATCATATGTACGATCACTTAAAGAAATGTCAGAATAATATGGATCATATATCGTCGGTCTTTCTTTTTCCGGTTTCAACTGATCATATGCTACAAATCCAACAATTGCGACAAAGGCTATAATAATTATTATTGCAAGTGCATTATCTTTCATAAGTACTATCCTCTCTTATTATTATGAAAATTCTAATATTCCCTGAAGCCATATCTGACCTTTAAAACGTCGTCCCACCTGTGGTTCACCCAACAAATCTGACGTATTAATTGCTACATCTATTTTAAGGTAATTAGCATCAATAGAAAGAATCCATACTTCTTCTTCAAATAAAGGATTCTCTACAAGCTTTACACCTACTATCTTTCCCACCACCATGTATTTATCACATTCAACTCCACAAGGCATCAATGATGTATCTACAATGGAATAAATATCCTCTGATCTTATTCGGGAGCTAAGCTTACTATAAGTATAAAAATCGTCTAATGCAAGATTATCTATAGCCTCAGCATCTCCATTTTTAGCTGCTTCAATTGCATTGCGCCTTTTTTCGTTGCTATTGTCCATATTGCTCTTAGCATTAGGTAAGATAATTATACCTGCTGTAGATAAGGCAGACAAATAAATGCACGTAGGCTCTACATTTCCTTTTTCTTTTATAATCGACTGATAATCAACTGAATTAATCAAATGAAATATAATAGTTGTCCCATTATCACGAGACTCGCACACAACCTCGTATGCATCCCTGTCACCTAGTCGTTCTATACTTACATTACTCAGCTCTGTAGGTCTTGTTCCCAACGAAAATGGAGAATAGAATTCAACCTCCATCTTCTCATCTTCATTTTGTGTACCATACAAGGCAAGCCCTAATTCATTAGTAATGCCGTACATTACGGTACTTATGTTATCTTCATTATTTTTAAATCTCATTGCTTCAGGTGTATATAAATTAGCCAAAGTGTTTAACACAGCTTTTTCTTCTTCATTTGTATTAATCTGAGAAAATCCCAATGCTCTTAAATAGGCATGCATTATATCACCTCTTTTTCGTTTCTAATCTATAGTATCTGTTATAAATACATTTGTTGCTTTAACCAGATTCCTTTTAGTATCAGTTACACAAGGTTTTCCATTAGCATACTCTATTACCCTTACTACAGGTCTGTCCATAAATCTCTTGTTCTGCTCGATAACAACAGCTTTTTCTCCCGTGCTTAATAAAACCTTCGTACCTACAGGATATAATGCTACTGTTGACATAAATAATGTACATATCTTTTTATCAAACTTTGTATCACTGTTACATCTCAAATATTCTATTGCTTCATATATCTTATGTTTTCTGCTGCCAATTCCACTTATCATTGAATCAAAGCAGTCACATATAGACACTAAACGAATCTCTGGTGAAAGCTTTTGTTCTGTAACCTTAAATGGATAACCGGTACCATCTAGGCACTCATGGTGAAGAAGTATTATTTCTTTTACAATATCCGGCATCCAGCTTTCTTCCTGAATTGACGCATAGCCATTAATAGTATGCTTTTTATATTCTATCTGTTCTTTTACTGACAATTCTTCTATATATCGGTTATCACAATCTACATCTGTATATCTTATCCCGATATCATGCAAAATTGCGCCCATGGTTACATGGCGAATTTGTTCCTCTGACATTCTAAGTCTTATAGCCATTACAGTTGCCAACATACCCACATTAAGAGAATGTGAGTAAATATCAGTACTGATATTACGAATTTCTGTAACTGCTTCTATAACTTCAGGTTCATCTACAACTGCAGCAATAACCTTTGTTGCAACCTGACCTAATTCCTTTAATTCTGCATTATGCTTATATACATGTTTTCTTAAAACATCCTTTACTACAACAAGACTGTTTTCCTTAGTCTCAGCTAAAGTATATTTAGTCATAACCTGACGCTTAGCTGTAGGTCGTTCTGTCTTAAATTCTGCCTTAGTTTCCGTCTTAAACTCGCTCTTAGCTTCTGCCTTAGGTATTATCTTAGACTCTTCTTTTACAGGTTGAGGCATTTTATCAAGCTGCGAAACTTCTTCTTCGCTTTTTATGAATACACTAAATATACCCAGTTCAACAAGCTTATCTATATATTCCTGCTTTAACTGCGTACCTTCATCAATAAGAACAACATCTGATTTACTTCTGATTGCCTTACCTAAATATTCATTTCCTGTTAGAGTTTCAACCTTGACAAATTTCATACCAATCTCCTTACACCCTCACTTATATAGTATAACATCTTGCCATTTCATTCAAGTATTATTTGAAAATTTTATGTTGACAAACATTTTTACCTATGTTATCCTTACTGTACTAGTACAAATAGTACACATAGTAAAATATATTATTTTCGATTGGAGGGATGCTATGTTTTCAATTGACCCATTATCGAGAGAACCTGTTTATTCTCAGCTTATAAGTCAGGTTGAAACCTATGTTTTAAAAGATATTTTAACAGCTGACTCACAGATTCCTTCCGTAAGAGGCTTGTCTTTATCTTTGTCAATTAACCCTAACACCATTCAAAAAGCCTATTCCGAACTAGATCGTAACGGAATCATCTACTCGGTTCCAGGCAAGGGATGCTTTATAGCAAAAGATGCCAAACTTATAATTAATAAGCTACGTCGTGGTGATTTGAGTGAATTTATTCAAATGGCAGAAAAGCTTGCTCTTGCAGGAATTGAAAAAGAAGAATTAATTGAATGTATCAATGATGTTTATTCGAAAGGAGTATTAAAATGATTGAGATTAGTAATCTTACTAAAAAGTTTGAAGACTTTACAGCCATCGACAACCTAGACTGTACTATCCCTGACGGATGTATCTACGGTATGGTTGGTTCAAACGGTGCAGGTAAATCTACATTTTTAAGATGTATTACCGGCATATTTAATACAGATGGTGGTCAGGTATTATTAGAAGGTGAAACAGTTTTTGAAAATCCTACTGCTAAGGCTAAAATTGCATTTGTACCGGATGATTTATATTTTCTTCCCGGAGCTAATATGAAGCGTATGTCAACATTATACAAAAGGGTATTCCCTAATTATGATCAGGAACGCTTTGAGTTTTTAACAAAGGCATTTAAATTAGACCCTAAAAAACCTATTAACACATTTTCAAAGGGTATGAAAAGACAGGTGGCAATAATTCTTGCTCTTTCTACAAAGGCTAAATATCTTTTCTTTGATGAGACCTTTGACGGTCTTGACCCTGTTATGCGTAAACTTGTTAAAAGGCTTATATGCGAAGATGTTATCGAGCGCCAGACAACAGTTATCATAACCTCCCATTCTTTAAGAGAATTAGAAGATACCTGTGACCAGTTAGCCCTCTTACATAAAGGTGGTTTAATACTTCAAAGTAGCATTCAAAATATTAAGACCTCACTTTTCAAGATTCAGATTGCATTTTCTGATGATTTTGACAAAGAAAAATTTGAAGGCTTTAATATCTTAAATTACAATCAGCACGGCTCTGTTGCAACAATAATTGCGCGTGGCAACAGCGAAGAAATGGTATCGCAATTAAAGAAGCTATCACCTATACTATTAGATATTCTTCCACTCACACTTGAAGAAATGTTTACATATGAGATGGAAGCCTTAGGTTATTCTTTTGAAGATGTATTAGAAAGGGAGGAGGCTATTAACAATGAAGAACTTGTTTAATGCTAAATTATATAGAGAAGCGCTTTCGCAGTTAAAACTGATTTTTTACACATTTTTAATAGGTGTTATAGGTATTAGCGTGGTTATTTTTATAGCTAATTACAAATATATTGACGAAAGTCATATATATTCTATAACTGAAATTTCACCTTTAATAATGACTGTAGCTTATATTGCATCTCCTTGTATGGTGCTTACTTTGTTTGGTTTTTTAACTAAGAGAAACCTTAGTGATTTTTACCATGTAATCCCTCACAAAAGAGAATGTATATTTATAAGCTTTTGTGCGGCAATCATAACAATGATTACGTCCATACTTGTTATTTCCACAATAGTCATTTCATTACTTTATGAAATTGCATGTCCGAAATTTTATATGAATTATAAGGGTACTTTTGTAATTATATTAAATTTTATAATTATTGCATTTTGTATTATGTCGGTTATGCTTATAGGTATGAACCTTAGTGGAATAAAGCTTAATGCAATAATTATAGCACTTGTGATTGTATTCTTCCCAAGAACACTTATTGAGACCTATTTATCAGTACTCAATGATGAATTACCTATATTTTCTAAGGTTCATACTCTTGGAATATTTAATGCAAAAAACAATCTGGTTGCAGGAATTCCTTATCAGTTAGACTATGCACTCTCTGATATTTCTACCTTATTTATTTCAAAGACAGCCGGTGTATACACATTTTTACTTGGTGTTATTTATATTGCAATTGCCTTTATTTTATTTAAAAAGCGTAAAAGCGAAGTTGCCGGTAATTTTGCAGCTTCAAAGGCCGTTAAATTTACAACAGGTATATTAATAACATTATTTGTCTGCTTTGCAGCCTGTGGAATGATATTTTCAAATATAGTATCCGAATACTCACATTATGAGACATCAGAAGTAGCTACTATATATGCCATAGCATTCTTTGTTTTTGTTTGCTATGAATTTATAGTATCAAGAAAAATTACTGCAATTGTAAAAGCCAGTCCAAAGCTGTTATTAATCGCAGTACTTAACTTGGCATATATTGGTACAATGTATTTAGGCTATAATTCAGCAATTAATTTTAAACCTGATGCGGATGAAATTAATTACATCAGTCTTTGTAGCTATGTCGATTACTACGATTATGGCAATTATTTTACCTATGCCACAGCAAATGTTAAAATTAAAAATGAACATTTAAATAAGCTTGTTTCAGGCAACCTAAAAAATGCTGTTAACAACTATGAAAATGTGCAACAACAAAACGGTCCTGTTAATGATTATAACGAAATTACCTTTAAAATATCATCTAATGGCAGGGTTTGTTACCGTAACCTTAGATTATCTAGGGAAGAATATCAAAATTATATAACAATAATTGCTGAGTGTGATGATTTAGTTAATGTATATCGCAATCTACCTGATGCTAAGGATTGTTTTATGATAAACGAAAAATTAACTCCTGTATATGAAAAATATGTAGCTGAGCTTAAAAGCCTTGATGATGAAACACTAAAAAAATATGTAGCTAACCAGCATACACAACAATTTTATACCTATGTAAATATTGGTACTCAAACCTATGTTGTATATGTATCGCTAAACGAATATACACCAAAAGCTTATAAGGCTTATATAGAATTGTCAGCACCTAATTCTGATGAAAACTTCAACTATTTTAATACTTGCGATGATATAAAACGCTTGTATATCGATTATGCTAATAGCTACTATTACGGTTATCCTACGCTTCAAACAAATAATATTGATAAATTACATAATTTAATTAATACCCATAAGGATCCACAATTAGATATAACTCACAATGTATATAAAGTTATTTTTTATGATTCTAAGGGAAAGGGCAAAACCTTTATCTTCTCTTCTAACAGCCCAGAGCTTGACGAATACATAAACGAACTTAATTATACTAGCTACTAAACCACAAAACCGCACCGGGAAGCATTTATCCCGATGCGGTTTATTTATGTGGAAATATATTTACTAGCCTTGCCAAGTGTGGATACTAGTTCCAATCATATCAATGGAACTTTTTGAATATGTATATCCTGCCATTGTTACAGGCTTTGATAAATCTTTATCTGCTATTTGTTCAAAGGAGCTTCTCATCTTCTCAATCATGGAAATTAAGCTCTCTGTCATCTTAATGTCTTTGCGGATTGATGCCCTTTGACACATATTGTTCATAAGAAGATATAATCTGAATAGCTCTCCTGATATCTCATATTCCATATTAAGTGAGCTACTAAGACGATTAATACATCTCTTTGCTCCCTTCATATTGTCGCGGAAGCCCTCAATATTACCAGCTTCATAATCAGCCTTGGCCAAATTAAGATATTCTAGGGCAATGTCATATATTACTACTATAAGCTGACCTTTATTGGCGGTTGCTATTCTGTTTGTAAATACTTTTTTAATGTCTTCATTCATAAATATCTACCTACTGTTGTAATAATTGTAATACTGATTCAGGTCTTGCATTTGCCTGTGAAAGCATTGATACACCTGCCTGTGACAATACATTAAGCTGTGTATAATTAGTCATTTCTTCTGCCATATTTGTATCCATTATTCTTGAATATGCCGCAGTAATACTTTCTTCCTGAACCTCAAGGGTATCATAATTATCCTCCAGACGATTCTCATAAGCACCCAATTTTGAACGAATATTAGATATTCTCTTTACTGCCTCATCAATTGCAGCTACAGCATCTGCCGCATAATCCTGTGTATACATAATAAGATTGTCTATACCAAGTGCTTTCGCACTTACCTCAGGTATATCTATAGATAGCTGCTCT
>JAZQMK010000025.1:0-9739 GCA_045543455.1 Lachnospiraceae bacterium | reverse complement strand
GAGTCCCAGTCTTTAATAACGCCGACTCTTATGCCATGAGGATTAACTTTCTGTCCCATAATGCCCTCCTATCTCTCATTAAGCACGATAGTAATGTGGCTTGTTCTCTTTTCGATTCTGTAAGCTCTACCCTGTGCTCTTGGTTTGATTCTCTTCATTGTTGGTCCCTTATTTGCATAACATTCTTCTACGTAAAGGTTCTCAACGTTCATTCCATTGTTGTTTTCAGCATTAGCGATTGCTGACTTTAATAATTTCTCTATTAATGATGATGCGTATCTTGGATTGTATGTTACAATAGCAAGTGCTGACTGTACATCTTTTCCTCTAATAGCGTCTAAAACGAAACATGCCTTTTGTACTGAAACTCTAGCATAAGATAATTTTGCTGATGGTCTAGTATCTACATTCTTAGCGTTTCTTTCTCTCTTTATCTGGGATCTATGTCCTTTTGCCATGGATTAAACCTCCTTCCGATTTACAGTTAATTAACGTCTTGATTTCTTAGCGTCTGCGCCATGTCCTCTATAAGTTCTTGTGGCAACAAACTCTCCAAGTTTATGACCTACCATGTCTTCTGTAACGTATACAGGCACATGCTTTCTTCCGTCATGAACAGCGATTGTATGACCAACCATTTGTGGGAAGATTGTTGAGCTACGTGACCAAGTCTTTACAACCTGCTTTTCATTAGCAGCGTTCATAGCGTCTATCTTCTTAAGTAACTTTGCTTCTACAAATGGTCCTTTTTTAAGTGATCGAGCCATTGGTTCAAACCTCCTTATAAACTGATAAAATATTGTCTAAAGAATATTATTTCATATTCTTTCCGTCTCTTCTTCTAACGATTAACTTATTAGATTGCTTGTTATTCTTTCTTGTCTTTAAGCCAAGTGCTGGTTTACCCCAAGGTGTTACTGGAGCTGGACGACCGATACCACACTTACCTTCACCACCACCATGTGGATGGTCATTAGGGTTCATTACAGAACCACGAACTGTAGGTCTGATACCCATGTTACGCTTACGTCCTGCCTTACCAATGTTAACAAGATTGTGGTCACCGTTACCAACTACACCGATTGTTGCACGGCAGATGATTGGAACCATTCTCATTTCGCCTGATGGTAATCTAAGTGTTGCATACTTGCCTTCCTTAGCCATTAACTGTGCTGAGTTACCTGCTGAACGAACTAACTGACCGCCCTTACCAGGATATAATTCAATGTTGTGTAATTGTGTACCAACTGGAATTTCTGATAATGGTAAGCAGTTACCTACTTTAACTTCTGCTTCTGGACCATTCATAACTGTCATACCATCCTTAAGTCCTGTTGGAGCTAAGATGTATGCTTTCTGTCCGTCTGCGTAGCAGATAAGTGCAATGTTTGCTGTTCTGTTTGGATCGTATTCGATACCAATAACCTTTGCTGGGATACCGTCTTTATTTCTCTTAAAGTCGATAACTCTATATTTTCTTCTAGAACCGCCGCCACGGTGTCTTACTGTAATTTTACCTTGATTATTACGACCTGAGTTCTTCTGTAAAGAAACTAATAATGACTTCTCAGGTGTTGACTTTGTGATTTCAGAGAAATCTGAACAAGTCATATTTCTGCGGGAAGGTGTATATGGGTTATATGATTTGATTCCCATTAATTTCACTCCTTTCATGTGATTACATGTTACTGTCTTGCGAGTAATATCTCCGCTATTTTTCTACTCGCTTATCTTATCTTAAAGGCCTTCGTAAATTTCGATTTCCTTGCTGTCAGCTGTCAAAGTAACGATTGCTTTCTTTGTCTTAGCTGTCTTACCGAATGTCATGCCTCTTCTCTTTGTCTTGCCATCGTAGTTCATTGTGTTCACAGATGCAACCTTTGTGCCTGCGAACATCTTCTCTACTGCTTCTCTTATCTGAACTTTGTTAGCTTCTGGATGAACAAGGAATGAATATCTCTTGTTAGCCATATCAGCCATACTCTTTTCTGTGATAACAGGTTTAAGGATTACGTCATAGTATTGAATATTTGCCATTATGCGTACACCTCCTCGATTACTGCAACAGCTGCCTTGTCAACGATCATTGTATCGTACTTTAAGATGTCGTATACGTTGATTGTGTTTGTTAAAGCTGTCTTAACTCCTGTAATGTTTCTAGCTGATAACATTGTGTTCTTGTCATCTTCCTTTAACACTACTAATGCCTTAGAAACGTTTAAGTTTGCTAATACATTTGCAAATTTCTTTGTCTTAATCTCATCGAATGCGAATTCGTCAACAACGATGAACTTGTTTTCCTGTACTCTTGATGTTAATGCAGATTGAAGAGCTAATCTTCTTTCCTTCTTATTTAACTTAAATGAGTAATCTCTTGGCTTTGGTGCAAATACAACACCGCCACCTTTCCACTGTGGAGATCTTGTAGAACCTTGTCTTGCATGACCTGTTCCTTTTTGTCTCCAAGGCTTTCTTCCGCCACCACTAACTTCTGAACGTGTCTTTGCGCTCTGTGTTCCCTGGCGTTTATTTGCTAATTGGCTAACAACTGCCATGTGTACTAAATGCTCATTAACTTCTACGTTAAAGATTGCATCGTTAAGCTCCATTGTGCCAACTTCTTTACCTTCAATATTGTAAACAGATACGTTTGCCATCTGTGCGCTCCTCCTTCCTAAAACTACTTACCAGCTTTCACTGTGTCTTTTAGTGTTACTAATGATTTCTTTGGTCCTGGTACGGCACCCTTAACTAAGATTAAGTTGTTTTCAACATCTACTCTTACAACTTCAAGATTCTGAATTGTAATCTTCTTAGCGCCCATATGTCCTGGCATGCCTTTTCCTTTGAACACCTTACCTGGTGTTGTTGCTGATCCGTTAGAACCTGCATGACGATGGAACTTAGAACCGTGAGCCATAGGTCCTCTTGACTGACCATGTCTCTTGATCGCACCTTGGAATCCTTTACCCTTTGACACTGCTGTAGCATCAACCTTGTCGCCTGCTACGAATACATCAGCCTTGATTTCATCCTTAACTGAAAATTCTTCTGCATTGTCTAATCTGAATTCTCTTACATATCTCTTGTATGAAACACCTGCTTTATCAAAGTGTCCCTTCTGTGTCTTGTTAACTAACTTTTCCTTCTTGTCAACAAAACCAACCTGTACTGCACTATAGCCGTCATTTTCTACTGTCTTAACCTGTGTTACTACACAAGGACCGGCCTGCAATACTGTTACTGGAGTTAAAACTCCGTCTTCGTTGAAGATTTGAGTCATTCCGACTTTAGTAGCTAATATCGCTTTCTTCATTCTTTCTTTCCTCCTGTTTAATCTACAGCGGATTATGCATTTCGCACAATCATTCTAGACCCAAAACAGTTATAATATAAGTGGAACCTACACCACTGTAGTGTATATTGCTTCTATATTAAACCCTTCAGGACTAAATACTTGTTAAATCTCTTCTTACTTGTTCTTCATCTTGATGTCGATGTACACACCTGCTGGCATCTCTAATCTTGATAATGAATCAATTGTCTTCTGAGATGGTGTCATGATATCAATTAATCTCTTGTGTGTTCTCTGCTCGAACTGCTCTCTTGAGTCTTTGTACTTGTGTACCGCTCTAAGAATTGTAACTACTTCCTTCTTAGTTGGTAATGGTACAGGACCACTCACCTGAGAACCTGTCTTCTTAACAGTTTCGATAATCTTCTTAGCAGATTGATCAACTAATTGATGATCATAAGCCTTCAATGTAATTCTCATTACTTGACTTGCCATAAAAAAAGTCGCCTCCTTTTCGCACTTTATGTTACTAAGTACGACAAGCGGTGACTGTACACTCTCCCGTGTGTTTCCTAAAGCTTACACACGTCATTTCTACCCAGTGGTAGATGATTATTTGGTACAGTGACTTGTCGCCAGTTTCCTAACTTGACATTCGCTCCACGGAAAACCTACATAATATGTAGCAACCTCACGCTTCTACGCTATCAATGTCACAGCATTAATTAGTATACTAGTTCTCTCTTAAAAATGCAAGAACTTTTTTTGTACTAAATTAAGTACATAAACATTTTTATTTAGTTTAGTCCTTAATCGTCCAAACTGTATATTTACTCCAATATATTTCAGACGATACAACCAAACTGTCATCCCCAGAAGAAAACATATATGCGTTTCCCATCTGGTCTAAATATTCAACATCATTCTCTTCTTCAATGAACTCAAATAATTTTGAAGAATCACCTTTTTTAGTAATATAAATCTTTTCACTCTCATCAACTGCTACAAAGGTATCTTCTTCTGATATTTTTGTCATTGCAATTATATATGGAATAGGATTGCCTTTTTGAAATATTGTAGGCCATTTTAACCCTATACATATAGCCATTATTATTACTAAAGTACCACAAATAATTATAACCTTCTTTTTCATACACAAACAACTCCTTTTTTATTATTGCTCATCAAATATATTTTCTATCTCTTTAGCTAAGATATCAATTGCTTCTATATAAATAACATTTGTAAATTAAATCGAAATTGCATTTATAATAAGAAGAAACACAAATGTTATCACATTTTTCATGCTTCTTCGCCCGCCTGAATCCTTTCATTAAGCTCATTTAAATACACCCATCTGTCCATCTTTTCTGCAAGCTTTTCTTCTAATTCTTCCTTTTCCTTAGTAAGCTCACTTAATCTGCCATAAGAGGTTGCCGCAGCCAAAATGTCCTTTTCAATTACTGCTAGCTTATCTTCTAATTTAGCAATGTCATCATCTATGGTTTCAAATTCCTTTTGCTCCATATAAGTAAACTTAAGTTTCTTTGTCTTAGGCTTAAAATTCTTTTCCTTTGCTTCCGCTACTTTTGCAGATGCAATAGATTCCGGACGTTTCAAAAGATAATCGCTATATCCGCCCTCGTACTGACGAATCATTCCGTCGCCCTCAAATGCAAATATACGGTCAACCACATTATCAAGAAAATATCTGTCATGGGATACAGTAATAACAATTCCACTAAAGCTATCTAAATAATCTTCTAATATAGTAAGAGTTGCTATATCAAGATCATTAGTTGGCTCATCTAAAATAAGAACATTAGGCGATGACATAAGCACACTTAGAAGATATAATCTTCTTTTTTCACCACCTGAAAGCTTACTTATAGGAGTATATTGCATCGCTGGTGTAAATAAGAAACGCTCAAGCATCTTTGCCGCACTAATCTTACCATCAACCGTTTCAACAAATTCTCCTATTTCCTTAATATATTCAATTACATTAAGTTTCTCATCAAGCTTTTCATTTTCCTGTGAAAAACAGCCAATCTTAATGGTATCTCCAAGCTCTACACTACCGCTGTCAGGTAAAATGTCACCGCATATAATCTTAATCAGCGTAGACTTACCGCAGCCATTAGGCCCTATGATACCAATGCGCTCGTCTCTAAGAACAATGTATTCAAAGTCCTTAATAAGCGTTCTGTCACCGTAAGCCTTAGAAATGTTATTAATCTCTATGGTTTTCTTACCCATTCTTGTGCTTATGGAGCTCATTTGCACATTTTCTTTTATAGCAGGGCCATCCTGATTCTTTAGTGCCTCATACCTTTCAAGTCTTGCTCTTTGCTTAGTAGTTCTTGCCCTACATCCACGCATAACCCAGCTAAGCTCATTTCTTAAAATGCTTTGGCGCTTACGCTCACTAGCAAGCTCCATTTCCTCACGGGCAGCCTTTGCTTCTAAAAATCCCGAATAATTAGTGTTATACGAATAGACCTGTCTGTTATCAATCTCTAGGATTCTATTAGTAACTCTGTCCAAGAAATATCTGTCATGTGTAATCATAACAAGGGCACCCTTAAACTTATCAAGATATTGCTCAAGCCATAAAACCATATCATTATCAAGATGGTTTGTAGGTTCGTCAAGCACAAGAATATCGGCCGGTGCCACTAAAGTTCTTGCTAATGCAATACGCTTCTTTTGCCCGCCCGACAAATGTGTAATCTTTTGTTCAAAATCAAAAATGCCCAGCTTAGTAAGAATATTCTTAGCTTCGCTTTCAACATTTACAGGCAAATCCTTATAGACTTTACCCTTAGTAACATAACCGACAATTGTATCATCCGCCTCAAATACAGGATTCTGTGGTAAATAGGCAATAGAAATATTGTTACCTTTTACAACCTGTCCTGCATCTGTCTCCTCAAGACCTGCAATAATCTTAAGCAAGGTGGACTTGCCTGTACCATTAATACCAATGATGCCCACCTTGTCATTATGTTCAATTCCAAAAGTCACCTTATCAAGAAGAATTCTGTCTCCATATCCTTTACAAACTTCTTCAACAGTTAACACATTCACTATTTCTTTCTCCTTAACGCTTTCATTTTAAGCTTATACTTTTGCTTCTGAATCTTAAACTTTTCCTTATTACGTTTCTTTTTATATTTTAAGTCTTCTTTTTTAAGTTGCTTCTTATGTTTAATAGAAGCCTTATCCTTAATAGGCTTAAATGCCTTTGCTACCGCAACAAAGCAAAGTGCCATCTGAATACCGCCAACAATCTGCTTATCATATTTTTCAAGAATCGCCTTTTTGTCCATAACAATCCTCCATTCAAAAATGTATATCTTTATTATAGCATACACATTCCCATTTGACTATTACTGAATTTGAATGTATACTTATAAAAAAGTATTTATTATAGAAGGAGAACATCTTATGTGGATTGCTAACGGATGGAAAGATTACGAAGTTATTGATACATCAAATGGAGAAAAATTAGAACGTTGGGGCGATTACCTTTTGGTAAGACCAGACCCACAGGTTATATGGAATACAGAAAAAAAACACAAGGGTTGGAAGAAAATGAATGGACACTACCACAGAAGTCAAAAAGGCGGTGGCGAATGGGAATTCTTTGATTTACCTGAACAATGGACAATCAACTACAAAAACCTTACATTTAACTTAAAGCCTTTTAGTTTTAAACATACAGGTCTTTTCCCTGAACAGGCAACTAACTGGGACTGGTTCTCTGAGAAAATTAAAAATGCCAATCGTCCTGTTAAGGTACTTAACCTTTTTGCCTACACAGGCGGTGCCACACTTGCTGCCGCTGCTGCCGGTGCCAGTGTAACACATGTAGATGCTTCAAAAGGTATGGTAACCTGGGCAAAGGAAAATGCCCGTTCTTCCGGTTTAGAAGAAGCGCCAATCAGATGGATAGTTGACGACTGTGTAAAATTTGTTGAAAGAGAAATACGTCGTGGCAACAAATACGACGGCATCATAATGGACCCACCTTCCTACGGCAGAGGTCCTAAGGGAGAGATATGGAAAATAGAAGAATCCATCCACTCATTTATAAAGCTATGCGTACAGCTTTTATCGGATGATGCCCTCTTCTTCCTTATTAATTCATACACAACAGGTCTTGCACCATCCGTACTTACATATATGATTAGCACAGAAATACTTCCAACTCACAAAGGTAGCGTAGAATCAAGTGAAATCGGTCTTCCTGTATCGGGAAATGGTCTTGTACTTCCTTGTGGCGCCAGTGGAAGATGGAGTTCATAAGAAACATATAATAAAACAGCTGAGATTGTAACTTTATTCCTGACTAATTACAATCTCAGCTATTATATTACTTACTAATACTGATTTCAGCATCATCCATCTTTTTCGCTATCACAATAATCGTACATACTGCATCAAGCTCAATCACGTCAAATTCTCCCCCAAAATATGGGTTTGGCAAAACATCAACCCCTGTAGCCTCAAAGGTATCGCCAGCCTTTTTATCTAAAACATCTTCTATATTCCAATATAAATCTTTTGTTATTTCGTATTGAGAATTGCAAGATTTCCTAACCGTGACAGTTACATATCTTTCGCCCATTTCTTCCCATTTTCCTTCGGCGCCTATAATTGCATAACCATTTTCATCTTTAGCTCTCGCATAACGCTTCCAACTTATTTTAATGATATCACCATATTGCACGGTATTTCTTTCATCGCAAATTTCGTTAGCAGTATTTTTCAATTTTTCCATAACCGAACCGGCATTCAATTGAATATTTTGGGTTGTTAAATCCACCCCATAGAAACATCTTTTATAGCTTTGTATTCTATCATGAATTTCAACAGTGCCAGTAAGACTTGTACACCCTTTAAACAATTCGTCAATATAGTGTGCACTGATTATTTTAGATGCTTTTTTTAAATTCTTGCAACCGCTAAAAGTTCCACGCATCGAAACAACACTTACAGGTATTTCCGGTGCCGTTTCTAAACTAGTACAATTAACAAATGTATAATCCAGGCTCCAAACACCTTCCGGAATAACAGGCGCTTCTTTTAGACTTTTACATTCTGCAAAAGTTTCCATCAGACATAAGTCTTCTCCCATAATAAAATCCGGAACCTTATACATTATATTTGCATATTTTTCTTTCTTTTTATTTTTAACATCTACAATCCATACCTCTTTATATTCTCCCAAATAATATATTGTTGAATAGGTATACACATAATCATCTGTATAATATGTGTCTCCTATTCCAAACGAATAATCGTTCTGTAGTTTATCTCCTGCGACAAAAATAGTATCCCCGGTTACATATTTACAGCCTTCCGGTATTATATAGATATTTCCAGGCAAATCTCCCGTTATATAATACTCAATAAATACTGACGAACCTGTCAAAGTAACTTTTGCTAAATCTACGCCATTAATAACGCCTGTATATTCTATAGCCATACAATCAAACTTAATTTCTCCTTGTAGGCTTGTACATTCTTGAAATAAATAACTTATATCTTCAACACTTTCCGGAATATATGGAGCATTTTTTAGATTTGTACATCCATTGAAAGTTCCACACATATTTTTTGCACCGTTAGGTATTGTTGGTGCACTTTCAAGATTTTGACAATTTGAAAATGTATAGCTTAAAGAAATAACTCCATCTGGTATTATAGGTGCATTTTTAAGGCTTTCACAATATGAAAATGCATAATCCATAGAAGTAACACCAGCAGGTATCTGTGATATCTCCTGCAAATTTTTACACCCTGTAAATGTAGCAGTCATATTCGTAAGACCACTTGGTAAATCTGGTGTTTTCTTGATTTTTATACAACCTCCAAAGGTGTGATTCAGCGCTGTTATGCCATTAGGTATATTGGGTGCATTTTGTAAACTTACACAATTCTCAAAGGTGTATTCCATATTTACAACACCATCAGGAATACTAGGACTTTCTGTCAGACTTGCACAGCGTCTAAATGTAGAATTCATATTTGTCACACTGTCAGGTATGTTGCCTACCTCTTTTAATTTTGTACAATCCATAAATGTATATGATAAATCTTCTACACCCTTAGGAATATCAGGTGCTTTTTCCAAACTTATACATCCTGAAAAAGTTTCATACATACTTGTTATATGCCCTGGTATAGTCGGAGCTTCCACCATTTTTATACAATTTTCAAATGTTGCACTTATATCCGATACAGGAATACCTCTGATTTCTGATAAAATTTCTTCATAATTAGTTTTGTATTTATCATTAACCGTTACACTCCATTCATAAGACCATTCTTTTTTCTCTTTTGGTTTATAATTTAGTATGTATGTGTAATCTTGTGTTATGTATTCATCCTTATACCCAATTTTAAGAGGAAAACTTTCCCCAGCCACAAACAGCT
>JAZQMK010000024.1:0-12818 GCA_045543455.1 Lachnospiraceae bacterium | reverse complement strand
GAAAAAGATAAAATAGTTATTGATGTAGTAGGGTATGTGCCGTTAGAAGATGGAACATATAGATTATCGAAAAACAAAGGAATTATTTTAGAGTACGAATATATTAATAGTGATACTGTTAGGATAAAATACATATATGACTAGTAAATATTATTTTGATTACATATTTATGATTGCGATTATAAAAGTGGTGATTATGATTCGCAGGTAACAAAGGAATTGCAGGCGTATATGCCTTACTATATAGTGTATTCTTTGTATAATCCTAATATGTCTACAACGGAAAGAGTAATATTGCAGATAAACAAAGAATAGGGAGGGTTTATGAACATGAAGAAAAAACATATAATAGCATTGATAATAGTGTCAGTATCATATCTGATAATAGTACTAACTATAAAGTACAGATATGAATATAAGAAAGAGCATGAGATATGTAAAGGGTTTAATAGTGCATCTAATAGGACGCGAATTAAACTGGCAATACAATCAGAAATTGATGTGTTTAATGTGGATGATGTGAGTTTCGATATATATTATGGTATATATGAAGAAGGTGATGATAATCCCCAAGGTGGTTACAAATTTGATGATGAAAGTGTTGTATTTGCTATGTACATGGGTGAAAATGATTATGATGATGAAGAAAATCGTATTATAAATGGCACTGTATATAGTAATTATAAAAATATTGGTAGAAATATATTAATAAAAGAAATACTAGAAGAAGAGGCTTTTTCTGGAAAATATACTTACACTACCAACCAGAAGAAGAAAATTACATACAAGCATAGTGAAAAAGTTACTGTATTAAAAGAATTATTTAATAAGCAAGAAGGGTTAATAGCAATAAAAATAAGTGCATTCGTACCTAAAAAAGAAGGATATGAGTGTTCTGAAATGGAAAAATGTATAATACTCAAATATAAATATCTTGATGAAGATACTGTAAGGATAAAATGTGACAGGATTAAATAGACGAATATATATTAAAATCTTATAGAAATTATAAAAGAGGATTCGCAAATAGATTTATAAAGGAAATTTCTGAAGAAGTATTTTCAGGAGAATATAGTTATATTTTGAGTTGGAAAGAATGCATCACATATAGACATTGCGAAACAATTAGTATGCCTAAAGAATTATTTATAAGGCAAGAGGGGATGATAGCAATAAAGCTATGTGCATTTAAAAATGTTGAGACTAGATGTAAAAGTGTTGAATTAGATACAAATATTTAAAGGACGATACCGTAAGATTAGAGTATGTACATTAATGCTAATACTAGAACATATACATTTAAAACCGACAGCAATCTAGATACATATCTGTTACAAAGCCGTTAATATCAAAGGATTATAATCACGATTATAAAAGTGGTGATTATGATTCTAATATAACAAAGGAATTGCAGATAAACAAAGAATAGGGAGGTTCATACATATGAAGAAAAAAACATCTGTACTGACAAATAAACGTAGTACAGATGTTTTATTCATTTCCTAGAGGCTTTACCGGTTTGCCACCGATTTGTGTGCGTATTTCTTCGTTTTTTGCAGCTTCTTCATTGATAACTTTTACTGACCAGGTTCTTGTATTATCGCCCCAATATCCGTCAAATGTATATTCGTAGGCAGGTGTTCTATAGACATCGCCTGCATCAGGGGCTCCTGGCATTTTGTCCCCTTCGTATAGGATGTAGCTGTTGTAAGGACTTTCGTATACGCAGCCGTTAGGGATTCGTTCACGACAACTTTCTGTATAAATTATCAGAGCTGCTATGGCGACGATAACTATTATGCCCCATATGATTTTAAGTTTTTTTCCCATATAATCACTCCGAAGATTTATTTTATAGTTTTATTATAAGCACCGTTTGTATATATGTCAAATTAAAGTTCTCTTTACTATGAGCTATAAATTTGATATAATTTAAACAATATGAACGGAGGTGTTGCATGTGAAAAGACATATGTCAGAATATGTATTGCAGGAGGTTACGGCAGAGACATTTAAAAAATATGGCAAGCTTATAGATGGGTATGATTGTACTAAGCTTCTTGAAGCTATGGTGGATACTCCGTTGCCAGAGGATGTTATCTATGAGCCTTCTATTGAAAAGCTTGAGAATTTAGAGGTGAGTAAGAGTTTTGAGATGAATTTCTATGGTGGTTTACCTATTCAGGTGGGCTATTGCAACGGAAGTAATGAGTATCTTACAGCACTTGAGTACCACAGAAGCTCAGAGATTAATGTAGCAGTTACGGATATGGTTCTTTTGATAGGAAGACAGCAGGATATTAAGGATGATTTCACATATGATACAGATTTGGTGGAAGCATTTTTAGTGCGAAAAGGACAAGTAGTGGAAATGTATGCAACTACACTACATTATGCGCCATGTAACTATGAAGGCAAGCCGTTTAAATGTGTTGTAGTGCTTCCTAAAGACACTAACACAGAACTTGAAGCCTTTGAGAAAATAACTTTAGAAGATGAATATTTGACAGCTAAGAATAAGTGGCTGATTGAGTTTTAAATATAAAATTATTGAAAGGATAAATGATTATGAACAATGTAGCAAATGTAAAATTAGGTATTGTAGCGGTTAGTAGAGATTGTTTTCCAATGTCTTTATCGGAAAGCAGAAGAATTAAGGTAGTTGAGGCTTTTAAGGCAAAAGGGCTTGATATTTTTGAGGCTAAGACTGTAGTTGAAAATGAAAATCATATGATGAATGCTTTAAAGGAGGTTAATGAAGCTGGTTGTAATGCTTTGGTTGTATATCTTGGTAATTTTGGACCTGAGACTTCTGAGACACTTTTAGCAAAATATTTTAATGGCCCTGTAATGTATGTTGCAGCGGCTGAAGAGGCTTCTGATAAGCTTATGGATGATAGGGGTGATGCATACTGCGGTATGCTTAATGCAAGCTATAACTTAAAGTTAAGAAATATTAAGGCATATATACCTGAATATCCTGTTGGAACTCCTAGTGAGGTTGCAGATATGATAGAGGAATTTATTCCTGTTGCTAAGGCAATTATTGGTCTTAATAATCTTAAGGTTATTACATTTGGACCACGTCCGCAGGATTTCCTTGCATGTAATGCGCCTATTAAGCAGCTTTATAATATCGGTGTAGAGATTCAGGAAAATTCTGAGCTTGATTTGTTTGAGGCATTTAACAAACATGCAGGCGATGAGAGAATACCAGAGGTTGTTAAGGAAATGGAAGAAGAATTAGGCGAGGGCAATAAGCTTGCATCAATCTTGCCAAAGCTTGCACAGTATGAGCTTACTTTAATGGACTGGGCAAGAGATAACAAGGGCTCAAGAGAATTTGTTGTATTTGCTAACAAATGCTGGCCTGCTTTCCAGACACAGTTTGGCTTTGTGCCATGCTATGTAAATGCAAGAATGGCATCAAAGGGTATGCCTGTTGCCTGCGAGGTTGATATTTTCGGCGCAGTAAGCGAATTTATAGGAATGTCTGTAAGTGAAGATATCGTAACACTTTTAGATATTAATAATTCAGTTCCGGCAGATATGTATGATGAATGTATTAAGGGTAAATTTGATTATACACATAAGGATACATTTATGGGCTTCCATTGTGGTAACACAGCGGCTTCAAAGCTTGTTTTTTGTGAAATGAGAAATCAAAAGATTATGGCAAGAGCCCTTCCTAAAGAGGTAACATATGGTACTTTAGAGGGTGATATTGCACCATCTGATATTACATTTTTCAGATTACAAAGTACATCAGATGCAAAGCTTACAGCATATGTTGCACAGGGTGAGGTGTTACCGGTGGCTACACAGTCGTTTGGTGCAATTGGCGTATTTGCTATTAGCGAAATGGGACGCTTCTACAGACACGTGCTTATAGAGAAGAATTATCCTCATCATGGAGCGGTGACATTTGGTCATCATGGCAAAGCTATATTTGAGGTATTTAAATATTTAGGTGTTGAGGATATTGGTTATAACCAGCCAAAGTCAGTTCCATATAAAACTGAAAATCCATTTTAGTGAGGTATGAAATGTTATATATTGGTGTAGATTTGGGAACTTCCTCTGTTAAGCTTATTTTAGTTGACAGGGAAGGTAATATAAAAAATACAGTTACAAGGGAATATCCATTATATTTCCCAAATGATGGTTGGTCTGAGCAAAACCCTTCAGATTGGTATGATAACACTATTGAAGGTATCAAGGAGCTTATTAAGGATGCTGATAAATCCCTTATAAAGGGGATTAGCTTTGGAGGACAGATGCATGGTCTTGTTATCCTTGATAAGGATGATGAAGTTATAAGACCTGCAATTCTTTGGAATGATGGAAGAACTGTCAAAGAAAATGATTATCTTAATCAGGTGATTGGAAAGGACAGGCTTTCATCTTATACTGCAAATATTTCTTTTACAGGCTTTACTGCGCCAAAGATACTTTGGGTAAAAAATAATGAGCCTGAGAATTTTGCAAGGATTAAAAAGCTTATGCTTCCAAAGGATTATTTGGCATATAAGCTTACCGGCGTACATTCAACGGATGTGTCTGATGCTTCCGGCATGCTTTTGATGGATGTTAAAAATCGCTGTTGGTCAAAGCAGATGTGTGAAATTTGCGAGGTAAAGGAAGAATGGCTTCCAAAGCTTTATGAAAGCTATGAAAAAACCGGCTGTTTATTACCTTCAATTGCAAAGGAGCTAGGACTTTCTAGTGATGTTATAGTGGCAGCAGGTGCAGGTGATAATGCAGCGGCGGCTGTAGGAACTAACACTGTGGGTAAGGGAGGTTGCACAATTTCTCTTGGAACTTCTGGAACTATATTTATATCAGATACAGAATTTAATGTGGATGAGAACAATGCCCTACATGCATTTGCCCATGCAGACGGTGGTTATCATCTTATGGGCTGCATGCTAAGTGCGGCTTCCTGCAACAAATGGTGGATGGAGGATATCCTAAATTGTTCGGAGTATGAGGCTGAACAAAAATGTATAAATGAGCTTGGCAAGAATCAAGTATATTTTCTGCCGTATCTTATGGGAGAACGCTCTCCACACAATGATAGCAACGCAAGAGGTGCATTTGTAGGAATGTCAATGGCTACAGATAGAGCGAAGATGTATCAGGCTGTATTAGAAGGCGTTGCATTTGCACTAAGGGATTCCTTTGAGGTGGCTAAAGCTATGGGCATAAATGTTACCTGTGCAAAGATTTGTGGAGGTGGCGCTAAAAGCTTGCTTTGGAAAAGGATTATTGCAAATGTGCTTAATATAAAGCTTGAGGTTTTAGAAACAGTTGAAGGACCTTCCTATGGTGCGGCTATACTTGCTATGGTGGCAGCAGGTGAATATGAAAATGTTAAAGAGGCTTCGACTAAGTTTACAAAAGTTGTAGATGTTATTGAACCTGAAAGTGATTTGGTTGCATTATACGACGCAAGATATGAGAAATTTAAAAGGATATACCCAGCATTAAAGGAGGTGTTTCCTTTATGAGATGCATAATTATGGGCGCCGGTGATTTTTGCGAAAATATAACATTTAAAGACAATGACTTAATAATAGCAGCTGACGGTGGCCTTAGGCATCTTGAAGGAATAGGCGTAAAGCCTGAATTTGTTATTGGCGATTTTGATTCGTTAGGGTATGTGCCGTCTGATTTAAAGGTTATACAAAAGCCTGTTGAGAAGGATGAGACGGATATGTATTTAGCTATTAGAGAAGGTATAAAAAGAGGTGTAAATGAATTTCATATATATGGAGCATTTGGTGGTGAGCGAATTGACCACACAATAGCTAATATTCAAATTATGGCAGAACTTGCCAAGCAGGGAATTAAGGCAGTGTTTTACAATGGTAAACAAAAGCTGTACGCCATATGTAATAAAAGCGTGGAATTTTTTTGCGGTTTTGGGTATGTATCCATATTTTCACTTTCTGATAAATCAGAGGGTGTGACGGTAAAGAATTTAAAATACGAGCTTAATAATGCTTCTTTAAGTAATACATTTCCGCTAGGTGTAAGTAATCAGGGCATTGGCGAAAACGCATTTATTGAAGTGAAATCAGGTATATTGCTGATAATAGAAAGTGAGAACTAAAATGGAATTGTTTAAAGGAAGACCGCTTGATGCAGTCGGTCGTCTTGAAAGAGAAATAAGAGTGTATGATTTTTTGGATAATCTTGGTATGGAATATATAAGAACAGACCATGGTCTGGCTAACACTATGGAAGCCTGCAATGAGATTGATGCAGTGCTTGAAGTAACTATATGCAAAAATTTGTTTTTGTGTAACAGACAAAAAACGCAATTTTATCTTTTGATGATGCCGGGTGACAAGCCTTTTAAGACTAAGGATTTGTCGGCGCAGATAAATAGTGCAAGACTATCCTTTGCAGATAGTGAGGATATGCTTTCAATGCTTGATATTGAGCCGGGTGCAGTAAGTATAATGGGACTCATGAATGACAAAGAAGGCCGTGTTCGATTGCTTATTGACGAGGAAGTGCTAGAGGGTGAATATTTAGGCTGTCACCCATGCGTATGTACATCAAGCCTTAAATTGAGAACAAAGGATGTTTTAGAAAAGTATTTGCCGGCAACAAATCATGAGTTATCGGTGGTAGTTTTGCCAAGATATGAAAATATATAAAATCGCTCTTTACATTTTGCAAAAGACGATATATAATAAACAAAATTGAAAATGTAATGCGACGAAGGGAAGAAGTAATATATTTGAGCTCCTACAGAGAGTGTCCGGGTGGTGTGAGGACATGGATAGAATATATGAATACATCCTAGAGCAGCTGTCTGAAGTAGTAGTAGGATTAGACGGGAGCGCCCGATACAGCGTAAGAGTTTATGACTCACCGAGGAGATTCTTGTGAGAGAATCTTGAATCAGAGGTGGTACCGCGATGTTAATTGCCCTCTGTAGCTTAGGCTACAGAGGTTTTTATATTTTCCCTATAAAAACATCTTGGCAGAAGCTTTGTAAATAAAAAATAATAGGAGATGACAGAATGAAGATTTATGACGAATTGGTTGCAAGAGGACTTATTGCACAGGTAACAAATGAAGAAGAGATTAAGGAAATGCTTAATGCAGGTAAGGCTACATTTTACATTGGCTTTGACCCAACAGCGGATTCTCTTCATGTAGGACACTTTATGGCATTATGCCTTATGAAGAGACTTCAGATGGCAGGTAACAAGCCTGTAGTATTACTTGGTGGTGGTACAGGTTATATTGGTGACCCATCAGGAAGAACAGATATGAGAAGTATGATGACACCAGAGACAATCGAGCATAACTGCGAATGTTTCAAAAAGCAGATGGAGAGATTTATTGATTTTGGTGAAAATGGTGCAATTGCCGTTAACAATGCAGAATGGCTTTTAAAGCTTAACTATGTTGAACTTTTAAGAGAGGTTGGCGCATGCTTTTCAGTTAACAATATGCTTAGAGCAGAGTGCTACAAGCAAAGAATGGAAAAGGGTTTATCTTTCCTTGAATTTAACTACATGATTATGCAGTCTTACGACTTCTATCACTTATTTAAAAACTACGGCTGTAATATGCAGTTTGGTGGCGATGATCAGTGGTCAAATATGCTTGGTGGTACAGAACTTATCAGAAAGAAATTAGGTAAAGATGCACATGCTATGACAATTACTCTTTTACTTAACTCAGAGGGTAAGAAAATGGGTAAGACAGCTAATGGCGCAGTATGGCTTGATCCTAATAAGACTTCGCCATTTGAATTTTATCAATACTGGAGAAATGTAGGAGACAATGATGTACTTAAGTGCATAAGAATGTTAACATTTATTCCACTTGAAGAGATTGATAAGATGGATGCTTGGGAAGGCGCACAGCTTAACCAGGCTAAGGAAATTCTTGCGTACGAGCTTACAAAGTTAGTTCACGGCGAAGAAGAAGCCGATAAGGCAAAAACAGCATCACTTGCACTTTTTGCAGGCGGAAGCGATGATTCAAATATGCCAACAACTAACCTTACAGACGCTGATTTAGCAGATGGAAAGATTGGTATTATGGATTTGCTTGTGAAGTGCTCTTTAGCTCCTTCAAAGAGTGAAGCAAGAAGACTTATTGCACAGGGTGGCGTGTTCGTAGATGAAGTTAAGGTTGAGTCTATTGACTTTGCAGTTGAAAAGCCAGCTTTAACAGACGGCGTAAAGATAAGAAAAGGTAAGAAGACATTCCATAAGGCTATAATGGAGTAATGGAGAGTGATGACCATGGGTTTGTTTGGTAATAAGAAATTCAAGGAACTGGATGATATAATTGAAAGACTGGATATGAATCTGGGAAACAATTATAAGGATTTGGCTATAGATGCGAGAAATGAGCTGGAAAAAGCGATTGACAGGATGTCACTTTCTGGTGAACTTTCTGGAAAAAATTATGAAAAATATTACCAAAAACTTACTAGTTACACAATAAAAATGAAAGATTATCATCATTGATGATAAAAATGTATTGATTTTTTGGCGAATTAGGTATATGATTAACGGTGTATGTGTATCTTTTTTTAGATGCATAAGTAGTAGAAATGGAGTTTTATATGAATTTTACAGATATTCATTGTCATACTCTTCCTGGAATTGATGATGGTGCCAATGATATGGAACAGGCGCTGTCTATGCTTAAGATTGCCAATAGTGAAGGTATAAAGACTGTGGTATTTACACCGCATTTTCATCCGGCAAAGGGTAATCAGGATGTGGATACCTGGAAGTCGGTTATGGAAGAACTTAAAAAGCAGGCCTTAGACAATGGCTTGGAGATGGATTTTTATTTAGGTTCGGAGCTTTTGTATACCCACGATTTACCAGATGCCATAGAAGATGGCAGAGCTATAAGCATTTCTGATAGTGATTATGTTCTTGTAGAGTTTAGATTTGAATGTGATTATAATTACTTAAAATCGGCAGTAAGAGACATACAGGCACTTGGTAAGAGGGTTATTTTGGCTCATGTAGAAAGATATGATGCGCTATGTGGAGATGTTGACCGAATTTATGAGTTGGCCCAAAGCGGTGCTTATATTCAAATTAATTCAATGAGTGTTACCGGTAAGGGTGGCAGATATGTGAAGAAATTTGTGAAGAAGCTTTTAAAAAATGAATTAGTACATTTCATAGGTACAGATGCTCATAGTGACGGAATTCGTTCACCTAGAATGGTAGAATGTTATGAGTACATTTGCAAGAAGTTTTCTAAGGAATATGCAGATGCCATAATGTGTCACAATGGAATAAAAGTAGTTAACAATGAAGAAGTTTAATAAGAAGGGACGTAAAGCATGGAAACAAGAGAAAATGCAGAATACGAGATTGATCTGAAAGAGATTTTTTATGAGTTGATAGACAAGCTTTGGTTTATCGTGGCTGCTACAGCAATTTTTGGTCTTATTTCAATACTTATTACTAAGGTATTTATTACACCTATGTATACATCGGATACACAGTTATATGTGGTAAGTAACCAGTCTAACAATGGTAACATTTCTTATAGTGACTTACAGGCATCTACACAGCTTACACAGGACTATATTGAAATTGTTAAATCAAGAAGTACTTTAGTTACTGTTATTGAAAATTTAGGTCTTGATATGACATATGGCGAATTACTTGACAATCTTACGGTGGTTACACCTAATAATACCAGAATGTTAAAGATTGCAGTAGAGAATGAAGATCCATTTATTGCAAAGAAGATAGTGGATAAGATTGCTGAGGTAACAAGTAAAGAAATTTGTGATAAGCTTGGTATGGATGAAGTTAATATAATTTATGAAGGCGATATACCTACAAGTCCATCATCACCTAACACAATGAAAAATGCTGTAATCGGAGCACTGTTAGGATTTGTCTTGTCGGCTGGAACAATAATTGTGATGAATATTTTAGATGATAGTATTAAATCAGAAGAAGATGTTGAAAGATATGTTGGAATTCCGATGCTTGCAGCTATTCCATTTTCAGATGAATTGGATGATAGCGTAGGTAGTAAAAAGAAGAAAAAAGGATTGAAAGGACTGAAGAAGTAGATGCAAAAAGTAAATATTGATAAATTGAAAAAATCAGATTATGCAAGTGATGAAGCATTTAAGACTTTAAGAACTAATATCCAGTTTTCAGGTAGTGATAATAAAGTTATCGCTATTACAAGTTGTACTCCTAACGATGGTAAGTCGACAGTTTCGTTTAATCTTGCAATATCTTTAGCAGAGGCGGGAAAGAGAGTTATATTTATTGATGCCGACCTTAGAAAGTCAGTACTTGTAGGTCGTTATAAATTGGCTAAACAAGCTTATGGGTTTTCTCATTTCCTTTCAGGTATGGCGGGATTTGATATGGTAGTTGCAGCAACTAATATTGAAAAGTTACATGTTGTATTTTCAGGTCCAATCCCACCTAATCCAGCAGAATTATTGGGCAACAAATATTTCAAATCTCTTGTTCAACAGTTAAGAGAAAATTATGATTATGTAATTATAGATACTCCACCTTTAGGAAGTGTAGTAGACAGTATGATTGTAGCAAGAGAATGTGACAGTGTAATGCTTGTTGTTGCAGCTAATTCTACAAGCAGAAAGTTTGCAAATAAGATCAAAACACAGTTTGAAAGAAATGATATTAAACTTTTAGGTGTAGTACTTAACAAAGTGCCAAGAGGCAAAAAGAAATACGGATATGGCAATTATGGATATGGCAAGTATGGTCAATATGGTCAGTACGGAAACTATAAAAACATAGATGCCAAAAAAGAAGAAAAAACTAGTGGCAAATAATATTTATATAATAAAAAATTCCGTAGTATGAGAAATGCTACGGTCTTTTTTGTTAGCAAAGAAGAAAAACTTAAAAAAACTGTAAAAATACACAAATAATACATAAATATAAAGGAAAATCTATTGCATATCTAGTACTTTAGTGCTATCATTAAGGTACATAAATAGCCTTTATAAAAGGAGAAGGAGGAAACAAAAAATGAAAAAAATGATTAAGAAGGTCGTAAGTATGTTGCTTGTGGTAGCAATGATGTTACCAGCAATATTAAGTACAGTACCTACTTATGCAGCAGATAGTGTTACAATCACTAACTCTGGTGGCTGGTTAGAGACAGCTTATGTAGAATGGAGTCCAGTATCGGGAGCTTCAGGATACAACGTTTATGTTAAGGAGGCAAATGCATCAGATTCAGCTTATGTACAACTTGATACTGAATTAATTCGTCAGTATTCAGGCTATTGGAGAGCGGATGCATTAGGTTTAAGAGCAGGTAACTATATTATGAAGGTAGTTGCTTTAAAGAATGGCAGCCAGGTTGCTAATTCAATTACAACTACACTTACAGTTAAGGCTCATGAAAGAACAGGTTTCGCATTTGTTAATGGTTCTTCATCAGGTGCATATAATGCTGATGGTACATTAAAGTCAAATGCTGTAGTTATTTATGTTACACCAGATACAAAAGATAGCGTATCTGCATCAGGTGCAAAGGGTGTACAAAATATTATCGATGCACATCAAGATTTATCAACACCTCTTTGTGTAAGAATTATTGGTAATGTAACAGATCCATCAACATTGGACAAGGGTGATCTTTTAATTAGTGAAGTTACTTGTGGTATCACTGTTGAAGGTGTCGGATTTGATGCAGTTGCTAATGGCTGGGGTATTAGAGTAAAAGGCTCAAGCAATGTAGAAATTAGAAATATTGGTCTTATGAATTGTGATAGTTCAGAAGGCGATGCAGTAGGTTTACAACAGGATAATGATCACGTTTGGGTTCACAACTGTGATTTCTTCTATGGCGATGCAGGTAGTGATGCTGACCAGGCTAAGGGTGATGGTGCTCTTGATACAAAGAAATCTCAATATGTAACACATTCATATAACCATTTCTGGGATTCAGGAAAGACACACTTAAATGGTAACGGCGATACAACATTAAATTATATTACATATCATCATAACTGGTATGACCATTCAGACTCACGTCATCCACTTGTAAGATGTTCAAAGGCAGTACACTGTTATAACAACTTATATGATGGTGTTGCTAAGTATGGTATGATTTGTAGATTAGGTGCTTCTATTTTTGCAGAAGCTAACTATTTCTTAGATGCGAATGATCCAATTTTAATATCACAACAGGGTACAGATACAGCTGATGGAGATCCAATTGCATCAGATGCAGGCGGGATGATTAAATCATATGGTAATGTATATGCTGGTAATACAGTAAAACCAATTACACATAAAGATAATTCAACAAGCTTTGACTGCTATGAAGCATCAAGCAGAAATGAAACAGTACCAAGCTCTTACAAGACAGTTAAGGGTGGAAACACATATAGTAACTTTGATACAGCAAGTGGTTTCTATTCATATACAGTACAGTCAGCAGCTGATGCTAAAGTAACTGTAGAAAAATATGCAGGTCGTGTACAGGGTGGAGATTTTGATTATGATTTCTCTGGTTCAGATATGGATAGAAATTATGATGTTCTTAGTGATTTAAAGAGTGCATTAACAGGTTATAAGTCATCAATCGTTTCAATTGGTGGTAACTCAATAATTCAAGCTCCAGATGGAAGTGAAGGCGGAGTACAACAACCAACATCATCTTCACAGCAACAGACAACATCACAACAACAGCAGACAACATCTTCATCATCAGGTGAAGAACAGACAACAACATCAAATAGTGGTGGTTCAGGCTCTGTATCAGCAAGTGCAGTAACACATAACTTTACAGAAAATGGAACA
>JAZQMK010000023.1:0-4065 GCA_045543455.1 Lachnospiraceae bacterium | reverse complement strand
AAGAGTATATCAAGAAACGGTTATATATCAGGATGGTGTGCCATATGTTGTTAAAGAATTAGAGCCAGAGGTTGAAGGCGTGGTTGTAATTGCAAAAGGAGCAGATTCAAGTGTAGTAGCTACCAAAATTTCTGAGGCCATACAGTCATTATTTGACATTCCGGCTCATAAAATAAAAGTAATTAAGATGAAATAACATCTAAATGTAGGAGGTATAAATGAAAAAGAAAATCAAAAAAAATCAAATGATTATAACAGTATTGGCAATCTTACTTGCCATAACAGGTTATATCAATTACTTAAGTAGTGTGAAGAACACACCTAAAAAACCAGAATCAAATACAGATGAAATAGTTTCTAATGACTTAGGGGATGAAATTATTGAACCAGGGGATACTGTACTTACATCATCCACTACAATTGAAAGTATGGTTGCAAAGGTAAAATTAGAAAGAGAGCAGACAAGAGCAAAAAGTAAAGAAACATTATTTGAAATAATTGATAATACACAAATAGCTGAAGCAAATAAGAAGGATGCAATTAATAAGGTGATCGAATTGTCAAACATAGCAGAAAAAGAAATTGCAGCTGAAATTTTATTAGAAGCAAAGGGATTTTCTAATGCAATTGTATCTTTAAATTCAGAAGGTGTTGATGTAATAATTGATGCACAAACTATTTCAGATGCCGATAGAGCGCAGATTGTAGACATTATTGTAAGGAAAACAGAAGTTCCGGTTGAAAAAGTTGTAATTACACCTGTAAGTGAGACAAAATAAGTATTTGCAAATTCAAGGAAGTTTGTTATAATATACATAGTTAATCTTTAGGATAATTAGGAGGTACATTGTATGGAAAAAGATACTAATAGAAGCGTGTATGCTATTAATCAGGAATATGGAATTGGTGAAGTTAAGATCGCTGACGAAGTAGTTGCAATTATTGCAGGTTTAGCTGCTACAGAAGTAAAGGGTGTTGCTTGTATGGCGGGTAATATTACTAACGAACTTGTTAGCAAGCTTGGTATGAAGAATCTTTCTAAAGGTGTTAAGATTGAAATCGCAGATAATCATGTGATTGTAAATCTTGCTCTTAATCTTGAATATGGCTTTTCTATAGTAGAAGTAACAGAAAATGTACAAGAGAGAGTTAAATCTGCTATCGAGACTATGACAAGTTTAGAAGTTACTGCAGTTAATGTTAGAATAGCAAGTGTGAACATTTCTAATAACAATTAGTTATAAATTGGGATGTCTTTAAATGCAGACATCCCTTTTAGAATATATTGATTTGAATGGAGAATAATCATGACAAGAAGAATGCTTAGAGAACATTTATTTAAGATGTTGTTTCGTGTAGAGTTTCATGATGCTGCCGAATTACAGGAACAGTATCAGTTATACTTCGAAAATGCATCTACAAATGGTGATGTTGTAGCAGAGCTTGATATTACTAGTGAGGAGAAAAAAGAAATAGAGGACAAGCTTAATCTTATTAAGCTTAATCTTGATAAAATCGATGCCATAATCGATAGTAAGTCAACAGATTGGGACATTGAAAGAATAGGCAAGGTCGAACTTACAATATTAAGACTTGCAGTATTTGAAATGTTATTTGATGATAATGTACCTGTTTCAGTTGCAATTAATGAAGCAGTCGTTTTAACTAAGAAATATGGTGCAGAAGATGCAACAGCATTTATTAATGGTATTTTAGGAAATGTAGCGAGAGATGAGCAATAATATATATTCCGTAGGGCAAATTAATACATATATTAAGCATATGTTTAATGAAGATTTTTTGCTTAATAATGTAAATATAAAAGGTGAAGTTTCAAATTGTAAATATCATGGCAAAGGTCACATTTATTTTACTATTAAAGATGACATAGGCAGTATGTCTGCCGTTATGTTTGCAGGTAATAGAGGTGGCCTTGATTTTAAGTTGAGTGATGGTCAGCAGATAGTTGCAACAGGTAAAGTTACAGTTTACGAAAGAGATGGCAAGTATCAGCTCTATGCATCTAAGATTGTATTAGATGGTGCAGGAGATTTATTTAAACAGTACGAGCAACTTAAAAATGAGCTTGAAGATATGGGAATGTTTTCGCCTCTTTATAAGAAGCCTATACCAAAATATGTTAAGACTTTAGGTGTTGTTACAGCAAGCACGGGAGCTGCAATTCAGGATATTATCAATATTAGTAAGAGACGTAATCCCTACATTAATATTGTTTTGTATCCATCCTTGGTCCAAGGAGAAAATGCTGCCCCTTCCATAGTAAAAGGTATTAAAAAACTTGAAGAATATGGTGTTGATCTAATGATTGTAGGTCGTGGTGGCGGAAGCATTGAGGATTTATGGGCATTTAATGAGCGTATTGTTGCTGAGGCTGTTTTTGACTGTAGTGTACCTATTATATCAGCAGTAGGCCATGAAACCGACTATACAATTATTGATTTTGTTTCAGATTTAAGAGCACCGACACCTTCAGCTGCGGCAGAGCTTGCAGTATATGACATTAATGCTGTTATTGCCGATGTGGCCGTTAAAAAAGATAATCTTGACGGTATTATGATGAATAAGATTAATACATTAAATCATAAGATACAGACCTATAATACCAGATTAAAATATCTTAGTCCGCTTAACAGAATACAGTTAAAGAAAAATGCGTTAACTAATATTAATATAAGATTGGAACGCAATATTCATAATATTTTAACAAGAGATAAGCAAAAGCTTGCCATTTTAGCAGAAAAGCTTAATGGATTATCACCACTTACTAAGCTTTCAAGCGGATATGCATATGTAGAAGATGACAATTGTAAATCAGTAAAGACTGTAAATGATGTAAAGATAGGACAGAATATTAATATTTACTTAAAAGACGGTATTTTAAATGCTAATATAACAAATGTAGATAACAGTTTACATTTTATAGAATATGGAGATAATTATGAATGATAAATTAAGCCTTGAAGAAGCAATGAATAAATTAAATGATTTAACAGTGCAGTTAGAAGACAGTGATTTATCGCTAGAAAAAGCATTTTCATTATATAGCGAAGGTGTCAAACTGGTAAAATTTTGTAATGAGCAGTTACAAGGCGTTGAAAAGGATATAATTATTTTAAATGAGGATATTGAAAATGAATAAGAATAGTGCAGAACAGATTATAAAAAAATATCTTCCGGGCGAGAACGGACAACAACAGATCGTATTAGAAGCTATGAATTATAGTATGTTAGCAGGCGGTAAGAGAATTCGCCCTATAATTATGTATGAAACATATAAGCTGTTTGGTGGAGATGATAAGATTATAGAACCATTTATGGCAGCAATGGAGATGATACATACATATTCTTTGGTACATGATGATTTACCGGAGATGGATAATGATACAATGCGCAGAGGTAATGAAACTACCTGGTACAAATATGGCCATGCAATTGGAACCTTAACAGGTGATGCACTTCTTAATTATGCTTTTGAGACTATGCTAAAGGCATTTGATATGACAGATAATCATAGAAGAGTAATAGCAGCTATGAAGATTATGGCTGGAAAAGCTGGCGTATTTGGAATGATAGGCGGACAGACAGTTGATGTTGCTAATGATGGTAAACCTATTGATATGACAACTATTAATTTTATATATAATTTAAAAACCTGCGCTTTGTTGGAAGCTTCTATGATGGTAGGAGCAATTTTAGCAGGTGCTAATGAAACACAGGTTAAAAATGCGGAAGCTATAGCATATAAGGTTGGTCTTGCATTTCAGATACAAGATGATATCTTAGATATTATAGGTGATGCTAAGGTTATAGGAAAGCCTGTTTTAAGTGATGAAAAGAATAATAAGACAACATATGTTTCTTTAGTTGGAATTGATAGTGCTAAAAATAAAGTAGCAGAGCTTTCTAATCTTGCAATAGCAGAATTAGAGGATTTAGCTAAAGACAACAATAAAGTTGCATTTGATAATCTAAAGAGCATATTTGAAAGTCTGATAAATAGAGATAAATAGAGGGAATAATAATGGTTCTTGATAAAATTAATGA
>JAZQMK010000022.1:0-15137 GCA_045543455.1 Lachnospiraceae bacterium | reverse complement strand
CATTTTATATTGCAACAACTCTTAAGGTACATAAGGTTGATATGGCAACTGGTACAGATACAGTAATATTTAATATACTGGACACTGATATGGGTTACAAGATAACAGAATTTACAATTAAGCAAAAGGCTTTAAAGATTGATAGTTCTACATCGAGCATTACAATTGATTTGGAGCCGGATGCGCCAGGAACAATATCACTTGATAAGTCTTCTGTAACAGTTGAAGAAGGCAAGAGTGCTACTGTTTCGTATGTTACATCAGGTATTACAGCAAAAGATATTGCGTGGGTAAGTGTTAATCCAGATGTCGCAACTGTTGACAAATATGGTAAAATAACTGGTATAAAAGAAGGAACTACAACAATATGTGCAGCTGTTGAAGGCAGTATTGTTAAGTGTAACGTTACTGTAACAGCTAAACAGCAGGAAGATTTAAAAGTAACACTTAATACTTCAACTACAAGTATGAAGGTTGGCGATACAATAAAGCTTACTGCTAATGCAAGCGGTGGTAGTGGTTCATACACATACAGCTTCTTAATGTATAATGAAACTGCTGGTACATGGTATAGATTTTCAAGCTTTGCTCAAGCAAGTACACAAACTTGGAAAGCTAATGCAGGTGGTAACAGAGTATTTTATGTTGAAGTGAAAGACAGTGAAGGAACAGTAGTTAGAAGTGAAGCTGTAAAAGTAACACTTGCTAATCAATTAGCTGTAAATTTGACAGCAAGTGCGACAAGCGTAACAAAAGGACAAAATATTAAGTTTACTGCAACTGCAAGTGGTGGAAGTGGCGATTATACATATAGTTTTTTAATGTATAATGAAAGTGCCGGAACATGGTATAGATTTGCAAGCTTTGCTGAAGCTAATACAATGAATTGGACAGCTAATGGAGACAGAGTTATTTATGTAGAGGTAAAGGATAGTACTGGTAATGTTGTAAGAAGCTCTGGCATCAAGATAAGCATCAAACAAAATGAATTAAAGGTAACATTAAGTGCTAATGCACAAAGTGTTATAAAAGGTTCTAATGTGGGATTAACAGCTTTAGCTACAGGTGGAAGTGGCGATTATACATATAGTTTCATTGTGTATAACGAAGGAACAAAAATGTGGTATAGATTCTCAAGCTTTGCTGAGACTAATAAATTAAGTTGGATAGCTGGAACAACTGATACAAGACAGTTCTATGTGGAAGTTAAGGATAGCGATGGAACCGTTGTAAGAAGTGAAGGAATAACTATAAAAGTATTGACAAGCAGTACATTGGCAGTTAATATTACATCTGACAAAACACAGGCTACAGTAGGTTCAAAAATTACACTTACAGCAAGTGCCACAGGTGGTGCGGGCGGCTATACATATAGCTTTTTAATGTATAATGAAGCAAGTGGTAACTGGCATAGATTTAGTGATTTTAAATCAGTTAATACACTTAGTTGGACTGTATCGGGAACTGGAGACAGACAGTTCTATGTTGATGTAAAGGATGCAAATGGAACAGTTGTAAGAAGTGCTATGACAAAATTTAAAGTAAATAATTAATGTACAGAAAGGTATAGTATGAAAAATATAGATTCTACGAGAAAAGTATCAATAATAACACCGGTATATAATGGTAAAAAGTACATAGAAGAAACTATGAAGAGTGTACAAAATCAGACTTACACTAACTGGGAAATGTTAATTATTGATGATAAATCTACAGATAATACCAGAGATATAGTAATCCAGGCTAAAGGTGATGATGATAGAATAAAGCTTATTAGTTTAGAAAAAAACGGGGGCGTTGCCAATGCCAGAAATGAAGGCGTAAAACAGGCAACAGGTGATTTTATTGCATATCTTGATGCTGATGATTTATGGTATCCGGACAAACTTGAAAAACAGGTTGCATTTATGAATGATAACAACTATGCATTTTCGTGTGTTTCATATGAGGTAATTGATGAAAATAGCGAAAAATGTGGTAAAAAGGTATATATGAAGGACAAGCTAAGTTACAAGGGCTATCTGATGAACAACCTTTTACAGACAGTAGGTATAATGGTAGATATTACAAAGGTGCCGAGAGAACGCCTAAAAATGCCACCAATAAGTAGAACAGAGGATACAACAGCATGGCTTTCTGTGTTAAAAACAGGTAATGACTGTTATGGCATAAAAGAGATATTAGCCCAATACAGAAGAGCCGGTGGTTCCTTGTCAGGGAACAAAGGTGAAGGCGCAAAGAGTATATGGGAATTATACCGCAAGCGAGAAAAACTTCCATTTTTCTTTAGTTGTTACTGTTTTGTAAGATATGCTATATTAGCGGTATGGAAGAGAAGTTATAAAGAGTCAGACAAATAAAGGAGATTAAAGTGAAGATATTAGTAGTACTAAGTGATATGGAACTTTGTAATGGTATGGTAAGCTATGCTATGAATTATTACCGAATATTAAAAGAAAATTGTAAGATTGACTTTTTGTACACAGTTCCTACAGAGAATACCACATATATAGATGAAATTCGTCGTGATGGTAATCATGTATATAAGCTATCTCAGATAAAATATAAAACCTTGCCTAAATTTATGAAGGAAGTAAAACAGTTTTTTAAAAAACATAATGATTATGATATAGTTCATTGTCATGTAGCAAATACAGCAATATTCTATCTTAGTGCTGCTAAAAAGTATGGCATTAAGGTAAGAATTATACATGCTCATGCCACTACATCTTCTGATAAATTTGTGAATAGAGTTAGAAATGACATTATGCAACCAATAAGTAATTCTTATGCTACAGATTTCTTTGCATGCTCTCAAAAAGCCGGTGAAGCTGTGTTTGGTAAAAAGGATTTTTGTGTAATCAGAAATGCTATAGTAGCGGACAAATATTTATTTACCGAGGAAGAATATCATAGACAGAGAGAACTATTAGGTCTTGGGGACAAGCTGGTAGTGGGTACAGTGGGACGAATGTCAGAACAAAAGAATCCTATTTTCATCTTAAAGATTATTAAGAGATTAGTAGAAGAAAAAGTGGATTTTAAGTTTTTATATATAGGTAATGGACATATGCAGGATCAGATTGATGCACTTATTGAAAAGTGGCAATTAGGAGATTATATACAGATATTGCAACATAGAACAGATGTAAATTTGTTATACCAAGCAATGGATATATTTATTCTGCCGTCCTTATTTGAAGGTCTTCCTGTAGTTGGAATTGAGGCTCAGTGCTCCGGAGTGCCTTCGTTGGTTGCAGATACAATTACAAAAGAATTGAAGATATTGGATACTACTGAATTTTTGCCGATTGAATCAGAACAGGTATGGGTTGATGCAATTAAGAAAATTGATGTTAAGGCAAGTATTGAAAAGAGAAAGAATGTAGCAGAAACATTTAGAAAATCTGGATATGATATCAATACAAATGCAAAATTAATGCAAGAAAAATATGAAGAGGTTATGAGGAAATAATATGTTATTATTTTTAACTTTATTAACATTTACCCTGCTGGGAGGATATATTCTACGTATTGACAAAGGTGATTTAAATAAAAAGGCCTATGTTATAATAATGGCACTTATTCTTATTGCTTTATCTGGCTTTAGAGCGGATACTGTCGGCGTTGATACATCTCAGTATTGGCGTCAGTATCATATATCAGGAAGCTTAGGATGGGGCGAATCGGCTTTATCAAGATATGAGCTGGGATATTTCTTATTTAATAAATTATGCTATACGATTACTCCTAATCCTACATTTTTATTTGTGGTTGTAAGTATATTTGTATATGGCTGTATTGAATATGTTATATATAAAGAATCAACAGACATTGTATTTAGTAATTTTATATTTATCGGTTTGAATTATTATTTTGCTTGTTTTAATCTTTTCAGACAGGGTATTGCCATTGCTATTGCATTATTGGCATTTAGAATGTTGAGGCAAAAAAAATATGTAAAATATGCATTGATGATATGTGTAGCAGCTCAATTTCACAGCTCGGCCATAGTTTTGCTGGCATTAATATTTATCTATAAAAATTATTCGATGAAGCGTTTGGGAATATATTTAGCTACTACGATGGTACTGTTTATAGGTTCTGAATTTATTATAGACAGAATATTTGCTATTAGTGGATATAGTGTTTATTTAAATTCGGAATATGATTTTACTAATTATTTTGGTAGTATGCTGGAAAGTATAAAGGTACTTCTCCTATTTTTAGTTGGTGTATTTTCAATATATAACAGAATTGATAATAATGCAGAAGAAAATACAAAGCTTTGTGTAAAAAGAAATTTATATGCTAATATCATCAGTATAGCATTTTTATTTAGTGCACTAACTATTAAGTCTAATATTTTTAACAGAATGGGATTATATTTTGAAGTGATTATGTTCTTATGGATCCCGGTTGCTCTGCAAAAAATACAAGACAGAGGCTTGAAAAATGGGCTTAAAATTGGCATAATTGTAATGATTTATATATATTTTATTTTTATCGGAACATTAAAAAGTGAATGGTATGGAGTAATACCATACAGTTCAATATTTAGTAAGTAGAGAGGTTATATATGATTGCAAAGATTAAAAGAGTTTTAAGACAGTATCCTTTTTTAATGAATATAGCTAAGAAGCTTAATTCAATATTGAAAGGCATAAAAAACAAATATTCGGATAAGAAGGAGTATAAGACAAATCTTCAAAGAGTAGAAGCTATGGACAGCTCTAATGAAAATGTTTGGTATTTTTGCGTACCAGTTCATAATAATTTGGGTGACCAGGCACAGGCATACTGTATTAGAAGCTGGATAAAGAAGCATTATCCTAATAGCAAGGTTTGCGAACTTAACTCTCGTGCTATGTATTCCTATGGTGAAAAATTATTTAAAGCCATTAGTAAAGTGATTAAAGATGAAGATTTAGTTGTTGTTCAATCTGGATATACAACTACTGATATTCATGGTGTTGATGAATATGTTCATAGGGGAATAATGAAGCATTTAAAGAATAATGCAGTTTTGATTATGCCACAGACAATTAATTTTAGAGAAGACTCACAAAAGAAGGAAAGTGCAGACTTATATAATGCACACAAGAAACTATTGTTTTTGGCAAGAGATGAAGTTTCTTATGATACTGCAAAAGGTATGTTTAACTCTATGGATAATGTGTTATTATATCCGGATATAGTTACTACAAAGATTGGTAAGTTTGATTTTTCATATAAGAGAAAAGATGTACTTTTCTGTATGAGAAATGATGGCGAAACCTTTTACAATGACCGTGATGTAAAGAAAACTATGAAAAATGTTGCAGAAGCAATGGAGTGTAGAACACATTTAAGTGATACAACAGTATCAAGCGGTTTAAGTATTGATGAAAAATATATAGATAATACTATAGAAGAATTTTCAAAGTACAAGTTGATAATTACAGACAGATATCATGGAACAATCTTTGCACTTGCAGCAAAAACACCAGTTATTGTGCTTAAGACTAATGACCACAAAGTGTTCACAGGCGCAAATTGGTTTAAGGATGTATATCCAAATTATATAACAACAGCTCAGAATTTAGAAGAAGTTCCACAGGTTGCAAAGGACTTGTTAGAATCTGAGAGAACAGGCATAAATAATATTTATTTTGAAGAAAATTACTATGACATATTGTTTGACAGAATAGAGGAACTTAGGAAGGGCTAAAAATGATTAAATATAAGTTGAAAGAATTTATCCGTGGTGGATTAGAAACTCTTAAAGAAATTAAAGTTATATTTTTAGAAGCGGTTGCCGCAAATAAGATTAAAGGCGCAAACAAAAATAAGTTATTGGAATCAAGAATTTTAGTAGCAGCACATTCCTTGGAAAAAGGTATGGGATGTAAGGTTGTTAAAAAGGGATATGGCGTAAAGAAGGCTAATAACTTATTGAATTATTTAGAAAACTACAAAAAAAAGGCAGCTTCCACTAATACATATACCTTTATCGAGGCGGTAAAAGTGTTAAAGGTATATATAGCATTTCATGAAGCGGATGGCTTTGATATAAGTCAGGTTAAATCAAGATATGAAAGTTTATGTGCTAATGTTGATGTGGTAACAAAAACTTCGATTGAAGGATGTATGGCAGGCTATGACCTTGTAAATGCGAAACAGTTAGATGGTTGTGATATGGATTTTGATAAATTTATTTCGCAAAGACGCAGTATAAGAGATTATAAGGAAGACATAGTATCTAAGGATAAGATAGCTGAGGCAGTTAGACTTGCTAATAAAGCACCTTCTGCATGTAACAGACAGCCAGTTAAGGTGTATACAACATCTAATAGCGAACAAGTAAGGCATATAGATAATATAATTACGGGAACTAGCGGATTTAAGGGAACAATTCCTAATGTTGCTATTATCACCTGTGACAGATCATATTTTTCAGGCGCAGAATACAATCAATGGTATATAAATGGTGGAATTTATCTTTCTTACTTTGTATTATCATTACATTCACTTGGTATTGGAAGCTGTATAATGCAGTGGTTCGCATTCTATAAGACTGAAAAGGAATTGAAAAAATATTTTGGAATATCTTCTTCAGAGGCGATTATTGCTGTTGTTGGTTATGGATATTATAAAGATGAAACAAAATGTATATGTGCACAAAGAAAGTCTGTTGATGAGACTTTAACAATAATATAGTAAAAGAGGAAAGTATGTCTATCTATAAAAAATTGGCAAAGGATACTACATTATTTGCCTTAAGCAGTTTTGCTTCTAAAATATTAATATTTGTATTATTACCTTTGTATACAAGGGTTTTAAGTACGGAAGAATATGGTATTGTAGATTTATTGATAAATCTTACTAATATAATATATCCAATAGTTACTATATCCATTGCAGAAGGTACATTAAGATTTGCATTAAATAAAGAGAAGGATCAAAGTAAAGTAATATCGATTTCTGTATTTGTTATGTTGGCAGCAGGAGCATTTATAACTTTACTATCTCCAATATGTATGCATTTTATGGGCGACATATCACAATACTGGTTTGCATTTATTATGCTTTTTATGGGATATGGTTTTCATAATATTTTTTCATATTATTGTAAGGGCAAAGATAATGTAAAAATTTTTGCAATACAGGGTATAATGCATACCGGATTAACGCTGGGATTAAATTTATTATTTTTGCTAGTGTTTAAATGGGGCATGAAAGGTTACTTATTTGCAACTATCGTTTCGTATTATATCGTAATAGTATATATTTTCTTTGCTATAGGTATATATAAAGAAATAAGAATAAGTAAGTTTGATAGGCAGCTTTTCAAAGAAATGATAAAATATACCTTGCCGATGATGCCGTCTATGATTGCGTGGTGGATTAATACTTCAGCTGATAAATATGTTATTATTGCATTGATAAGTATTGGTGCTAGTGGTATGTATAGTGTTGCACACAAGATTCCGTCGGCATTAAACACTATAGCAGATATTTTTAATCAGGCATTTTTGTTATCTTCCGTAAGCGATTACGACGGGGACAATAAGACTAGTAATTTTTACACCAACACATCAAAATATTATGTAGAAGTGTGTATTATATTGGCTTTTGGTTTGGTGTTTGGCTCAGAGATAATGGGAAAGATATTGTTTGCAAAAGAATATTTCGAAGCTTGGACATATGTACCAGTGCTTGTAGTGGCATCAGTATTTTCCAGCCTTGCAGCATATCTTGCAACTATATCAAGAACAATTATGAAAACAAATGTATTATTTATATCTACAGGCATTGGAGCTTTGATAAATATTATACTTAATTATCTGTTTATTCTTGAAATGGGAATAATTGGAGCTGCGTATGCAACCTTAATAAGCTTTGTTATTGTATTTTTAATACGCTGGTATATAGTAAATAAATATGTGCCACTTAGCATAATAACTATTAAAAATATTATATTAATAGCCTTGTTGTTGGCGGGAATGTTTGTAATGACTATGAATGTTGATTATAAATATGTAATCTGCATAGGCTTAGGACTAGTAATGTGTGTTATGATTTTTAAGGATATGTGGAATGTTATTAAGAAAAAGATGTAAGATATATAGCAGGATAAGTTTATTATGATTTATTAATGGGATTATGGGGGCGAAAGGATATTTTGTGCCCATAATCTTATGTGAGGAGAAAATGTATGGAAAGAAAGTATAGTATAGATGTGTTACGAGTTATTAGTGCGGTGGCGGTTGTTATTATACATATTGTTTCAGCACCAATTACTAATAATACAGCTGAAGCTAATATAGAATTGATTAAATGTTTAAAATTAATACATACATTTATGAAGTGGTCTGTTCCTATTTTCTTTATGATAACCGGTTACTGTATGCTTAAGAAGCGTGAAGTAACATATGAGTATTGTTTTAAACAAGTTTGTAAATTTGTCGGTGTTCTGTTTACGGTAGGCTTTTTTTATGCACTTTTAGAAGAAGTGTTCAGTACACGTAGTATAAAATTTTCGACTTTTACACAATCATTGTTAAATGTTGTTAGCGGTAATCTGTGGGATCATATGTGGTATGTGTATGCAACTATCGGAATTTATTTAGTGATGCCGGTTATTCATCTTTTTTTAAAGAAAGATAAACATAATGCATTAATACTGACAACACTATTGTTCGCATTTAATATATTAATTCCAACTTTTGAGGAAGTTATATCAATAGGTGTAATGTTCCCTTTTGGAGGATATTTGTTTTATGTATGTTTCGGTGGTGTTATAGCAGAATATGAAATAGATAAAAAGTGTCGTTTTATAACTTATTTGCTAGGGTTAGCCTCGATTGTATGGGTTTGTTTGGGTATTGAACATCAAACATTTGGCTATGCACATTTGGCAGTTTGTGCTGTGGCAACAAGCATTTTTTTAATTGTTGTCAGACTGGATATTAAACCACAAAAGTTTCTTTTATGTTTTTCACAATGTACATGGGGAATATACTTAATTCATCCACTGTATATAAATATAATAATAAAAGTCCTTAAAGTGAATGTCTTATCATCTGGCACATATATAAAATTAAGTATATTGTTATTAGTTGTTTTGAGTGCTTCTTTTGTGACAACATATATAATTCGTAAAATTCCACTTGTTAAAAAATTGTTTTAAGGTTTTGGTTGGATTGTAATTTTGTATAAGCAAGCACACCCCGAATATAGGTAAATAACCGATATTTGGGGTGTGTTTTATGATTGTTAATGATTTCTGATAATGTGTATATTTTTGTTTTGCATTAATAATTAATAATATTATGCTGTTGGATAAGGTTTTTTAACATTACTTGCTCCTGTCATATAGTCAAGAGACAGATTGTAATATCTGGCAAGAATTAAAAGGGTATCAATAGGAATTCTTGTCTTACCACTTTCGTAGTCGGAGTATGTTCGTTGTCCTACATGTATTATACTGGCAACGGTCTGTTGCGTTAATGAATGTGCTTCTCTTACTTCTCGTATTCTTTCGTTGTATTTCATTGCGTCACCTCTTGTTATTAATTATAAAGGAAAATTTTGCTAAGCGTTAATTATAGAGCCATAAACTCTGTAAAAAAATTGTGGCATATAAAGTGGGAGTTGAGTTTGATTTTATACTATAGGCAAAACTATTGACTTAATATATTAAAAGATGTAAAATTGAAATTGAATAATATGAATGGAGATTATTATGTATAAACGTTCGATAAAAAGTTGGGTAAAACACTTAGATTTTATACTTATAGATATATTATCAATAGAGCTGGCTTTAATTATGGGTTGCTTTATAAGATATGGAAACTTTGATTATACAGACAGATTATATCAGAATATGGTATTTATTATGCTTGCAACAAGCGTTATAACCATATTTATATTTTCTGTTTTCAAAAGAGTATTAAAGAGAGGCTTTTATAAAGAAGCTTTAATAGTATTAAAGCAGGGATGTTCGGTATTGGCTATAGCATCTTTCTATTTCTTTTTTACAAAGACAGGTGAGCTATATTCAAGAAAAGTTTTGATATATACATGTGTGTTGTATATGATGATAACATACCTTCTTAGAATCACATATAAGCAGATTCTTCTTAAGATTATGCATGAAAGCAGAAGTTTTGCCAGAAGAGTTTATGTTGTTACTACTTATGATGGTGCTCAGACAGTTGTAGATAAGATAAGCAAGAATATGCTAGAACAGTTTGAAATAGCTGGTATTACTGTTATTGACAAAGATATGGCTGGTGAAAAAATAGGCGACATTGAGGTTGTGGCAAATGTATCTGATGTCGCAGAATGTGTATGTAAGGCATGGATTGATGAAGTATTTATAAATGTACCATCTGATAATCCTATATGTGATAATTTAATTAATCAGTTTGTAGAAATGGGCGTTACAACACATTTACTTTTGATGTCCCATGAAGAGTTTGAAGCTAATAGAAACTATATAGAAAAATTGGCGGGATATACGGTTCTTACATCAAGTATAAGAACTATTAGTGTACTCGAAGCTACTTTAAAGCGAATTATGGATATAATGGGTGGTCTTGTAGGATGTATATTTACAGGAATACTTATTTTGTTTGTTGGACCAGCTATATATATCAAATCTCCAGGACCTATATTTTTCTCACAGATACGTGTAGGTAAGAATGGTAAGAAATTTAAGATTTATAAGTTCAGAAGTATGTATCTTGATGCGGAAGAACGCAAAAAAGAACTTATGGAGAAGAATAAGATTGCTGGTGGTCTTATGTTTAAAATGGATCAAGATCCTAGAATAATTGGCAATGATAATTGTGACGGTAAGGGCATTGGTAATTTTATAAGAAATACATCAATTGATGAATTTCCACAATTTCTTAATGTTCTCAAGGGTGATATGAGTCTTGTTGGGACAAGACCACCTACGGTAGATGAATGGAAAAAATACGAATTGCATCATAGAGCCAGACTTGCAATAAAGCCAGGTATTACAGGACTTTGGCAGGTTAGTGGAAGAAGTAATATTACTGATTTTGAAGAAGTTGTAAAGCTTGACAGACAGTATATATCAGAATGGAGCTTAGGTCAGGATATAAAGATACTTCTTAAGACTGTTTTGGTAGTGTTAAAAAGAGATGGTTCGATGTGAGTTGTGTCGATTCCTGTCACAATTTTACGATTGAAATTTCTTGAATATATATTTGTTTAATGATATTCTATGAACAAGAGAGGGAAGAAGATAATTAATAAGGGAAAAAAGATGTATTAATAAGGGAAATAGTGGTAAGAAATCAAAGCATCTCTCAATGGGGTGCTTCAAATTTTTTGAAAAAATTTCTATACAAAAAGACTACAATATAGTATAATCAATGCTATAGGCAATACAAAAGCGAGGTAAGAAAATGGACATTAATATTTTTTGTAATGAGAGCATAAATTTACAGGATGATAACACATTTGCAATGATTGCAGGGGCTATATCGTGTCCAAAGGATAAGTTAGATTATATTAATCAGTGTATTTACGAGATAAAAGTAAAGCACGGGCTCCAGTCGACTGCAGAACTTAAATGGACTAAAGTTTCTGAATCTAAATATGAGATGTATGAGGAGTTGGCTGCATTATTTTTTGATAATGCCTTCTTATCTTTTAGAGCCGTAGTTGCTTTGAAAAAGGAGCCTAAGAATTGGTATAAGAGAACATTTTATATGACATTTAGAGATATGCTTGATGTTAATAATGTGTATAGAATTATGATGGATGCACAGGATGTTAATGATGAAAAACAGTTGACAAGAATGAATAATATTGTACATACTGCAGCGGGATACTTTTATGAAGATATTGTTAAAAATGTGCAGCTTGTAGATGCACAACAACATCAGTTACTTCAACTGGCAGATATTTTTATTGGAGCAGTGGCATATGTAAACAGAGGTCTTACAGCAAATACTGCAAAGATGAAGCTTATTGATTATATTGAAAGTAATAGTGGTGTATTTTTAAGTAAAACAACTCCGAAAGTACAGGTACAGAATAAAGTAAGTATATACAGATTATAATTATTTATGCGAAATTTTTTATAAGGAGGCTAATATATGGGGAAATATTTTGGCACAGATGGTTTCCGAGGAGAAGCTAATATTGATTTAAATTATGAACATGCAGTTAAAATCGCTAGATTTTTAGGTTGGTATTATGGAAAAAATATGAATAAAAAGTGTAAGGTTGTAATTGGCAAGGATACAAGACGTTCGTCTTATATGTTTGAATATGCCTTGGTGGCAGGCCTTACAGCATCAGGAGCCGATGCTTATCTTATGCATGTTACTACAACGCCAAGTGTTTCATATGCCGCAAGAACAGATGAGTTTGATTGCGGAATTATGATTTCAGCAAGTCACAATCCATACTATGATAATGGAATTAAGTTGATTAATTCTAATGGAGAGAAGATGGATGAAGAGACTATTTTAAAGATTGAAGATTATCTTGATGGTAAATTAGAGGTTCCGGTTGCTACAAAGGAAGAAATTGGATGTACAGTTGACTATGTGGCAGGGCGTAACAGATATGTAGGATATCTTATTTCGCTTGCAGTATATTCATTTAGAGGTGTTAAGGTTGGTCTTGACTGTTCTAATGGTAGTGCATGGCAGATAGCTAAAAATGTTTTTGATGCTTTAGGTGCTCAGACATATGTGATTAATGCAAAGCCAGATGGTTTTAATATTAATACTAACTGTGGTTCTACACATATTGAAGTTTTGCAAAAATATGTTGTAGATAATGGACTTGATGTAGGCTTTGCTTACGATGGCGATGCTGACAGATGTCTTGCAGTTTGTGGCGATGGTAAGATTATCGATGGAGATATGATTCTGTACATTTACGGAACATATATGAAGGAAAGAGGTAAGCTGCTTAACAATACCGTAGTTACAACAGTTATGTCTAATTTTGGACTTTATAAAGCCTTTGATGAGATAGGTATTAACTATGAAAAGACGGCGGTAGGCGACAAGTATGTATATGAAAATATGGTAGCTAATGGACACCGTATTGGTGGCGAGCAGTCAGGTCATATTATATTCAGCAAATATGCTACAACTGGTGATGGTATTATGACTTCTCTTAAGCTTATGGAGGTTATGCTTGCTAAGAAGATGACATTATCGCAGCTTTGTGAACCGTTTAAGGTATTCCCTCAGGTTCTTAAAAACGTGAAGGTTAAGAATAAAGCGGATGCAAGAGCTGATGAAAAGGTTAGCGCAGCAGTAGATGCGGTTGCAGCTAAGTTGGGTGCTGATGGAAGAATTCTTGTTCGTGAAAGTGGTACGGAACCTGTTATCAGGGTTATGGTAGAGGCATCTACTAAAGAATTATGTGAAACTTATGTTGACGAAGTGATTGATGTTATTAAAGCACAGGGTCATACAGTTTAGGAGGATAAAAGAATGATTATTATTAAGACTAAGAATTATGATGAATTAAGCAAAAAAGCAGCAGATATTATAGGGGCTCAGGTGATTTTAAAGCCTGATTGTGTATTAGGTCTTGCTACAGGCTCTACTCCAGTAGGCGCATATAAAGGACTTATAAAGGCTTACGAAGAAGGCGAACTTGATTTTTCACAGGTTAAGTCAGTTAATCTTGATGAATATAAGGGACTTACAGGAGACCATGACCAGAGCTACAGATATTTTATGAATACTAACTTATTTGATCATGTTAACATTGATAAGGCTAATACTAACGTACCAAGTGGTGTTGAAGAAGACGGCGAGGCTGAATGTGAAAGATATAATAAGCTTATTGAAGATTTAGGAGGCATTGATTTACAGCTTCTTGGAATCGGCGGTAACGCACACATTGGATTTAATGAGCCATGTGACGAGTTTGTTAAGGGCACACATTTAGTTACACTTGAAGAGGATACAAGACAGGCAAATGCAAGATTTTTTGCTTCAATTGATGAGGTTCCTACTCAAGCTTATACAATGGGTATTCAAAATATTATGTCAGCTAAGAAGGTGCTTTTACTTGCTAATGGTAAGGCAAAGGCACAGGCCGTATATGATACTTGCTTTGGTCCTGTAAAACCACAGGTACCGGCATCAATTCTTCAGATGCATCCTGATTGCGTAGTAATCGCTGATGAAGATGCACTTAGTCTTTGTGTAGAAAAAGGAGTAATTTAATGGAAAATGCAAAAATTTGCAATTTATACACTTTGGATGAAACAATAGCAAGTGAATATCTTAAGAAATTTACATATCCATGGGAAGCTCTTAAGGGAATAAGCGATTTTATAAAGGAATTAGGTCCAAAGCTTGATTCGCAGGTATATGAGCAAAGAGGCGAGAATATCTGGGTGGCAAAAAGCGCTAAGGTTGCACCTTCGGCATATTTAAATGGACCGCTTATTGTAGATGAAGATGCAGAGATTAGACATTGCGCATTTGTAAGAGGAAGTGCAATTGTTGGTAAATCTTCAGTAGTTGGTAATTCTACAGAACTTAAAAATGTTATTATATTTAACAATGTTCAGGTTCCACATTACAATTATGTAGGTGATTCAATTTTAGGTTATAAGTCACATATGGGTGCTGGTTCCATAACTTCAAATGTAAAATCGGATAAGACTTTGGTTGTGGCAAAGGATGCATATGACACAAAGGAAGAAATTGCAACAGGACTTAAAAAGTTTGGCGCAATGTTAGGAGATTATGTTGAAGTGGGTTGCAACTCTGTGCTTAATCCCGGAACAGTGGTTGGAAAAAATACTAATATTTATCCACTTTCAAGGGTAAGAGGTGTTATTCCGGCTGATTCAATCTATAAGGATGAAAAGAATATAATTAAGAAAAAATAAATTATGGGCAATTCTGCGGTAATGTAGAATTGCCTTGTTTTAATTGGATAAAAATAGTATAATATACTTACTATCTGACGTAAGAAATTCTACGGATTTTCTTACGCACAACTACGCAATGAATTGCTTCGTTAAGGAGGACATATGACTTTGTCTTGTCTGAAGCCAAAGTCAATTAGGAATATGTGTCGGAGCCACATATTCTTGAGATGTGACAACCGAAATTGCTTATGCGAATTTC
>JAZQMK010000021.1:0-33571 GCA_045543455.1 Lachnospiraceae bacterium | reverse complement strand
CATGGCTACGATCCGACTTCATAAAGTCTGTCTACAGGAATTACCTCTTCATGAGCAGCTATCTGAAATACGCTGTCTGCAGAAGTATATATTATCGGATATCCAGTATCCATATGTTCTTTGCCAAGCTCTGCTATAATTGTAGTGCCAGAGGCTGTACAATTGCCTAAATAGCCTTTTTCGCCTGTCTTTTCAAGAAATTCATCCATCACTTCCTTAGGAAACCCATTAGGATATGTAGGAAATGGTGTCTTTGTAACTATACCAGTCATCTCCCAATGTCCTATAGTTGTATCCTTTCCAGCAGATACCTCTGATAATCTTGCAAATGAACCTTTAGGCTTTGATACCTTTTCTATCTCTTTCATACCTTCTATATTGCCAAGTCCTAAAGATACCATGTTAGGTATATTAAGACCACCAAGCTTTTTAGCCACATTAGCTATTGTATTGACACCATAATCACCAAATTTGTGTGAGTCAGGCATTGCGCCCATACCTACACTATCTAAAACTATTAAAATAACTCTGTTAAATTGTTTCATTATATCAACTCCTTCTGATTATATTATACATTTTCCACAATTATCATTCAAGTTTTTTTAAATATTATGTAGACAAATTAATTTATTTGTATTATAATACTTTAAAGCGCTAAATTATTTTGTGCAGAAGAATGGAGGAATATTATGAGTTTCAATTTTATAAGAAAACTTCCTGTGCCAAAAGAGATTAAAGAATTATACCCTTTAAGTGCAGAAAGCATTAAGATTAAAGAAAAAAGAGATGAAGAATTAAAAAAGATTATTACAGGTGAATCTGATAAGTTTTTAGTTATTGTGGGACCTTGTTCAGCAGATAATGAAGATTCTGTTATGGACTATACTCTTCGTCTTGCAAAGGTTCAAGAAAAAATTGCTGATAAGGTGCTTATTGTGCCAAGAATATATACTAACAAGCCACGTACTACAGGTGAAGGTTACAAAGGTATGCTTCATCAACCAGACCCTACTAAGGAATCCGATTTGTTAAATGGCGTTATTGCAATTAGAAAATTGCATATGGATATTATTAATTCAACAGGTCTTACAACCTCTGATGAAATGTTATATCCTGAAAACTACTGGTACCTTGCAGACATTTTATCTTATGTTGCCGTAGGTGCCCGTTCAGTTGAAGACCAACAACACCGTCTTACTGTAAGTGGTATGAACATCCCTGCTGGTATGAAGAATCCTACTAGTGGTGACTATACTGTTATGCTTAATTCTGTAGTTGCAGCACAGGCATCTCACTCATTTATATATAGAGGATGGGAAGTAACTACTGACGGCAATCCGCTCACTCACACTATCTTAAGAGGTGCAACTAACAAACACGGTCAGGCAATTCCTAACTACCACTACGAAGACCTTATCCGTCTATACGATATGTATATGCAAAAGAACCTTGCTAACCCTGCATGTATAGTCGATGCTAACCATAGCAATTCTAACAAACAGTACAAAGAGCAGATTCGTATTGTAAAGGAAGTTCTTCACAGCCGTCGTCACAGTCCAGACCTTAACACACTTGTAAAGGGTGTCATGATAGAAAGCTACATCGAAGAAGGAAACCAAAAGGTTAATGAATGCATCTATGGCAAATCAATTACTGACCCATGTCTTGGCTGGAACGATACAGAAAAATTATTATATGATATTGCTGATAATTTGCTTTAAAATAAAAAGGGAGGTTCAAATGAACCTCTCTTATTTTCTTGGATGTGTTTTATCATAAACATCTTTAATTTTCTGATTACCAAATGACGAATACATCTGTGTTGTGGCTATATCTGAATGTCCTAGCATTTCCTGTAATGCACGTAAATCCGCACCATTAGAAACCATATGTACAGCAAATGAGTGTCTCAATGTATGTGGTGTAATCTCCACATCTATCTTTGCACTATTAGCATATTTTTTAATAATCTTCCAAAAGCCCTGCCTGCTCATCTTACCACCATGACAATTTGAAAAGAGCATATCAGTACTATTATCTCTCACATTATTAATATATTCTTTTAATGAGTTTTTAGCTTTACTGCCAAATGGCACTATTCTATTTCCACATGCTACATATCCCAAATCCAGATTAACATCCTCAAGTTTTAAATTAATCAATTCAGAAACTCTCATTCCAGTTGCATAAAGCAATTCTAACATTGCCTTATCCCTGATTCCAAGGTCCGAATCACTCTTTGGTTGTTCTAATAATGAATTTATCTGAGCTACTGTCAACACCTTCGGAACCTTCTTTTCCACCTTAGGAGGCTTTATATTCTCACCCGGAATATCCTCGATTCGTCGTATGCGATGCAAATATGTAAAAAATGATTTGATGGATACCATAGTTCTTGAAATACTTGAACTGGCACTCTTATTCTTTTCCATAAATATTACATAAGAATTAATATTAGTTCCTGTAACCTTTGTCGCATCTGTAATCCCCATACTCAAAAGATATTCACCAAACTTATACAAATCTCTTTTATATGCCTCTAAAGTGTTAGCTGACACCTTCTTTTCTTCTTTTAAATAATAGATAAATTTCCCAATACCTTCCTGCATGCAATCCCCCAATCTAAGATTGTTCGTTTAACGCTACAAATTAATTATAAAATAATTTTAAATGTTTAGCAATACTTTTTTAATAAGCTCGTAGTTTATGGTACTTTCTGATATCGCCCCACATATATACAAAAGAATACAGATTATACACATAATAATTATATTTCTTGCATTTTCTTTTCTAAGCTGTATGTCCAGACCTTTTATAAGCAACAATATTGCCAGTATATAAAATATATATTGAGGAAATATACTTGCAACGAATAATATGCAACCACCATAAGAATACTGCATAACAATAACCGACTCAACAAATGCAAACAAAAATCCAATATATCCAAGATACCACCTAAACAGCTTTCTACTATATGGTACAAGATACAGTCCTATAATTACGGCTATCTCTCTTAACCGGCTAGTTACAACATACTTTATCAGCTCCCCCTCTTTAAATTGCACACTAAAATATCTATCTACTGTTTCATTTCCAAAAATATTATTGCAGGCCTGATATTTATCAATTAAGAAATTAGCTGCTATTGTTCCTGCTACAATTCCTATAAAAAATATAATGCATAAGTCATTTTTCTTCGTCAGATTAATTTTCATAAATCCTCCTTTAAACCACTTATACATTATATGTATGTCCTATTTAATTATACTAATCTTTTTTCATTGTAAGTGCTTTATATGCTAAAAGTGCTGAAACAGTCTTAGAATCTACTATCTTTCCCGCAAATATCATATCACACAATTCATCTAATTCATATATTTCAACTTCTACAAATTCATCTTCATCTAAATTTTGCTTAGATGGTATCAAATCCTTTGCAAGATAAATATCTATTTTCTCATCACAAAATGCCACTGTAGTTACTACTGACAAAAGATATGTTAAATTATCACTCTTATATCCTGTTTCTTCTTCTAATTCTCTTGCTGCCGCATCCTTTGTAGGCTCATTTGCGCCATTAAGACCGCCTGCCGGAATCTCTAAAGTTTCTCTATTAAGCGCATTTCTGTATTGTCTTACCATTACAATTTTGCCGTCATCTGTAACCGGAAGAACTGCCGCCGCGCCCTTATGTCCTATGTAGTCCCATTCTGCTATATTACCATTAGGAATCTTTACATAATCCTTGTATACATCTATAATAGCACCCTTGTATACTAACTCTCTTTTTAATCTTTCTATCTTTTCCATAGCATCTACCTCTTTAGATATTTTCGCACTTCTCGTAGCATTTATCAGTTGCCTTAATTAAAGAATTTCTAAAGCCATATTCTTCAAGTGCCGCCACACCAGCAATTGTTGTTCCTCCCGGTGAACATACTCTATCCTTTAATACACCTGGATGTTCGCCTGTCTCTAATACCATCTTTGCTGAACCTAAAACAGTCTGTGCAACCATCTTATATGCATCTTCACGTGGCATACCATATTTTACGGCACTATCAGCCATAGCTTCAATAAACATATATACATATGCAGGAGAACTTCCTGATGCACAAACAACTGTATTCATAAGCTTTTCTGGTACTGTTACCACTTTACCAAAACTTTCAAAAAATGCCAAAACATTTTCTAACTCTTCTTTAGTAAATGCAGCAGCATCATAACAAATGCCTGTCATACCTTCAAGTACTAATGCCGGTGTATTAGGCATTGCTCTAACAATTCTATCTGTATTTTTAATATATGTCTTTATATAATCAATGCTCTTACCAGGTGCAATTGATATAATTATATGTTCAGCTGTTATATAATCCTTAATTTCAGTTAAAACATCATGATAAAATTGTGGCTTAATCGCTAAAACTATATACTTAGCTTCCTTTATACATTCAATATTATTAGCTACCTGTCTTACACCCATAATATCTTTTGTACCACATTTTTCACTGAATATCATATCTTCCTTATCAAAAGTCTTCAATGCGCCCTTTAGCATTGCACTTCCCATATTGCCCATTCCTATAAAACCAAATTTAGCCATAATAATCCTCCATTATATAAATAAAGTAAAAACTGCCGATTTAAAAACGGCAGTTTTCGCATCTGTTATTATATTACAACATCTTTAAGAAATTTTCAATTCTAGAAATACCTTTTTCTATCTGTTCTACAGAAATTGCATAAGATAATCTGATATGATCTGCAAAGCCAAAGTCTGCACATGGAATTACAGCTACATTAAATTCTTCAATAAGAATTCTAGCTAACTCTGAAGATGTTTCAATCTTCTTACCTTTATATTCCTTCTCAAGTACCTTGCTTACATCAATAAATACATAAAATGCACCTTGTGGTTCTAATGCTGAAACTAAAGGTAATTCGCAAACTCTCTTGTACATATATTGTCTTCTCTCATCAAATGCAGCATTCATTGCTTTTACTGTATCCTGTGGTCCCAATAATGCTTCTACTGTTGCCTTTTGAGCAATCGAGTTAGGATTTGATGTTAAATGACTCTGAACGCTTCCCATTAATGAAGCTATCTCCGCACTTGAGCCTGTATAACCAATTCTCCATCCTGTCATAGCATAGCTCTTTGCCACACCACTAACAGTAATAGTTCTCTTATAGATTTCTTCACCCAATGAAGCAATACTAATATGCTTTTGTTCGCCATATACAAGATGCTCATACATTTCGTCTGATACTACATAAATATCATTCTTAACTACAACATCTGCAATGTCTCTTAATTCTTCTTCAGTATAAAGCATACCTGTTGGATTATTAGGAGAGTTAATAATTACAGCCTTTGTCTTATCTGTAATTGCTTCCTGAAGCTGCTTTGCATTAATCTTGTAGCCTTGTTCTTTTTCGCCTCTTATAAATACAGGCACACCATCTGATAATTTAACCATCTCAGGATAACTTAACCAGAAAGGTGCTGGTATAATAACCTCATCACCTGGATTCAAAATTACAGAAAATATATTAGTCAATGAATGCTTACCACCATTGCTAATAACAATCTGATTAGGCTTATAATCAATATTATTAAATTCTTTAAATTTCTTACATATTGCTTCCTTTAATTCTGGAATACCTGATGCAGGTGTATATTTTGTAAAACCTTCATTAATTGCATTTATAGCAGCTTGGTTAATATTATCAGGTGTATTAAAATCTGGTTCTCCTGCTCCAAAACCAACTACATCAATACCCTGTGATCTTAATTCCTTAGCTTTCGCTGTTATCGCTAATGTTGATGAAGGCTTAACCTCCATAGCCTTTCTTGACAATGTTAACGCCATTTAATTTGCACCATCCTTATTTTTTCTTCAAATTACTACTAATTGTAATATAGACTTAAGTTTTTTGCAAGTGAAAATTACAAAATAAAAGTTATTTGCTTATTTTCTTAATAAGATTAAGTTATAAAAGGGTGTTTTTTATAGTTTCACCTTAATATAAGAAAGTCTGGTAATAATAATTAGACCATATGCGGACTCTCGCGCCGGGCACGGTCACCAATACACCATATTCCAATCGTGCTAATGCGTATCCTTAGCGGAGCGCTTATATTATATAATAAACGACTCTTTAGAGCCATTTACTATATAACATAAGAAAGGCACTCATATCTGAGTGCCTTCATATAGTTCATTTAATTTAAATACTATTTTGCATAATCAACTACTCTAGATTCTCTTATAAGATTTACTTTAATCTGACCTGGATAATCCATCTCATCCTCAATCTGCTTAGAAATCTGTCTTGCTAAGAGTACCATTTCGTTATCATTAACAGCTTCTGGAACTACTATTATTCGAACCTCTCTACCTGCTTGAATAGCAAAAGATTTATCAACTCCCTCGTATGAGTTAGTGATTTCTTCTAATTTCTTTAATCTGTTTGTGTAAGTCTCTAATGTTTCTCTTCTAGCTCCTGGTCTAGCTGCTGAAATACCATCTGCCGCCTGTACTAAACAAGCTATTAAGCTTTCAGGTTCAACATCACCGTGATGTGATTCAACCGCATTAATAATAAGTGCAGACTCTTTGTATTTACGACACAATTCAACACCTAATTGAATATGTGAGCCTTCTTTTTCATGATCAACAGCTTTACCTATATCATGTAATAAACCTGCTCTCTTAGCCATTCTTACATCAGCACCAACTTCTGCTGCTAGTAATCCTGCCAAATGAGCAACTTCTACTGAATGCTTTAAAGCATTCTGGCCATAGCTTGTTCTAAACTTCATCTTACCTAATAATCTAATCAATTCTGGATGTATACCGTGAACGCCAACTTCTAACGCAGCTGCTTCACCATCTTCTCTCATCATAAATTCAACTTCATTCTGAGCCTTTTCTACCATCTCTTCGATTCTAGCCGGATGAATTCTTCCATCTACAATAAGCTTCTCAAGTGTTATACGGGCAACTTCTCTTCTAATAGGATCAAATCCTGATAATACAACCGCTTCAGGTGTATCGTCAATAATCAAATCTACCCCAGTCATAGTCTCAAGAGTACGAATATTTCTACCTTCTCTACCTATGATTCTACCTTTCATCTCATCGCTTGGAAGTTGTACTACTGTAAGTGTAGATTCTGACACATGGTCAACTGCACACTTTTGAATAGCATTTACAACTATCTCCTTAGCTCGTTTACCAGATTCTTCCTTAGCCTTACTCTCCAATTCTTTTACAAGAATTGCAGTATCATGTTTAACTTCATCTTCAACAGTTTTCAAAAGATATTCTTTTGCTTGTTCGGAGGTCAATCCAGAGATTCTTTCAAGTTCCTGTATCTTCTTTTGTTCAAGTGTATCTATTTCTTGCTTTTGTGTCTTAAGCTCATCTTCTTTCTTAGATAAGTTCTGTTCACGCTTCTCAACGCTGTCAAGTTTCTTGTCTAAAGTCTCTTCCTTAGTCAATAAACGTCTTTCCATACGTTGCATATCAGCTCGTCGTTCCTTAGTCTCTCTTTCAAGCTCATTCTTTGTCTTAATAGATTCTTCTTTAGCTTCTAAAAGTGCTTCTCTCTTAGTAGTTTCGGCTTTCTTTAAAGCTTCATCTATTATCTCTGTAGCCTTTGCTTCTGCACTTCCAATCTTAGCTTCAGAAACTTTCTTTCTATAAGCAATTGCACAAGACCAGGCAATAGGAGCAACAATTATTATAGTTACAACAATAGCAATAATAATCTTTACTGTATCAGACACAGGTACACCTCCTTATTTAGTTTTATAATTGCATAAAAAACGCAACAATAATATTGTATACTTTTTTGTCAATTATGTCAAGACAAAAGTGATTTTATATTATTGTGAGAAAAACCTTTTCTTGCGAAATATAAATATAATTTTTCCTTCTCTTTTACCTCTATATTGTAGACATCTATATTCTTTTTATCTAGTATTTGTCTGATTGTTTCTCTCTCGTCTATCTCCTCTAAATATCTCTCACAATAGTCATCAAGCACTATACCCTTCTTTAACAATTCCCATCTGATAGCACGCTTGCTCTTATCAAACCTGTGGGTGTCTATGTATCTCATAACTATCTTAGAATCATCTATATAATTGTATTGTCTAATATATTCTATTGCAATATCAATTATATCATCTCCATAATATCCTTCTTTAAGTTTTTGTCTTAATTGATGTTCTGTCTTATCTGTGGTCTTAAGTATATTCATTAACCTTAATTTAGCCCTTTTTACCAAAATATCTGATTTAATCTCATCTAAAATAGCAGAAGATACCTCTTCTCCTTTGTTGAAATGGTATCTCCTTATCTCGCTATTATATAGGGGAATCGTATAATCATAATTAATGTATAATATGGATTTCTTATCAGATAATCTGGCTATATCTGTTATAAGATATTCCATAACTAATCCTCATTACTTACAGTTACTTCTGAAATATTAAGTTGATAATGTTCTCTAACTTTATTCTCAACTTCTAAAAGAATCTGAGGATTTTCTTTTAAATATTGCTTCGCATTCTCTCTACCCTGACCAATCTTCGCATCATTATATGCATACCATGCACCGCTCTTATTGATAACACCAATATTAGAAGCAAGATCTAATATATCTCCTTCTACTGAAATGCCTTTACCAAACATTATGTCAAATTCAGCTTCTTTAAATGGTGGAGCAATCTTATTCTTAACAACCTTAATTCTTGTTCTGTTACCAACAACATCTCCTCCTTGCTTTAAGGATTCAATCCTTCTTACATCAAGGCGGATTGATGAATAGAACTTAAGAGCTCTACCACCTGTTGTTGTCTCAGGATTACCAAACATAACTCCTACCTTTTCTCTTAACTGATTAATAAATATAACAATACAGCTTGTCTTACTAATAGCTGCTGTAAGCTTTCTTAAAGCCTGAGACATAAGTCTGGCTTGAAGACCTACATGTGAATCTCCCATATCTCCATCAATCTCAGCCTTAGGTACTAATGCTGCAACAGAGTCAACTATAACTATATCTACGGCACCTGATCTTACCATAGTCTCTGTAATCTCTAATGCCTGTTCGCCGTTATCTGGTTGTGAAATATAAAGATTGTCAATGTCAACACCAATATTCTTAGCATAAACTGGATCTAACGCATGCTCTGCATCAATAAATCCGGCAATTCCGCCTCTCTTTTGAACTTCTGCAACCATATGTAATGCAACTGTAGTCTTACCACTTGATTCAGGTCCATATATCTCTACAATTCTGCCTTTAGGTATACCGCCAAGTCCTAAAGCAAGGTCTAAGCTTAACGAACCTGTAGGAATTGTCTCTACATTAAAATTGGCTGAAGAATCTCCCAACTTCATAACTGAACCTTTACCATACTGTCTCTCAATATTAGTTATCGCTGCTTCCAATGCACGTAATTTATCATCTTTTACCATAAAATATCTCCTATTCTCTACGAACTAATGTTCGCTTTTTTATTATAATATTACATTTCAAAAATATTGTCAATAGTTTTTCTTCAAAAAATCGAACATATTTTCTATTTTTATTGTTGGATGGGAAAAATGGCTGATACGCCACAAGATTTACTATATTATTATAGCACTATCATTTGCTTATATCAACCATTCTTTATTCTTTTTAGTTTAAATTTATTATGAAGAATATCATATAATATGCCCTTAACCTGCTTTAGTTCTTCGCTACTCATTTGGTCTTTACATATGGTTACAAACTGCTCTCTTGCAAAATATACAAGAATTACGCTATTTAATTCATATGCACTTACAAGACTGCTGGCCTTTAAAGTCATAGGAACCGTCATATTCTTAGCCATCATAGATAATTTCTCAGGCTCTACTGTTATTATCCATTCTGTAATATCCATTTCATACATTAATTCCGCAATTTTCTTTAAGCGAATATTGGTAGCAATTACAGTAATGACACCTAACAAAATAAGTACCATTCCAAACCAGGGAATTTCTTTACGTATGGCAATATCGCTATATGCCGCAAGTATACCACAAATCGTTATAAATGCAATATAAAATGTCATATGCTTTTTCTTATAAAAGAAAAATTTCTGTATCTCATAGTACTGTTCTTTAGAAACATTTTGTTCAATCTTTATCATTTCCCGCTCCTTCTAAAACCTCAAGAACATATGAATAACCTGCATCAATGCAAGAATGTCTTATCAATTCTCTATCGCCTCTAAAATAAAATGTTCTAGAATCACACTGACCATTGTAATATACAGCCATACATACTATGCCTACTTTTTTGCCTTCTAAAGCATCAGGTCCTGCATTACCACTAACTGCCAAAGCTACATCAGCATTACATTTTTGGGCAGCTCCCTCTGCCATGGCACAAACAGTTTCTTCACTTATTGCGCCATATTTTTTCAGCGTCTTACAAGGAACTTTTACAAGCTTATTTTTCATTTCATTGGAATAAGTTACAAAGCTACCTTTAAATACAGCAGATGCACCGCTAACATTTACCAATGTAGCGCTTAAAAGACCTGCTGTACAAGACTCTGCAAAGCTTATTGTTAAATTATGCTCTTTTAAATAATTCACTAAATTAGTTTCTAACATAAATTAAACTCCATCTGCCATAACACTTTTATTTTTTACGATATAATCAATTAATGAAACAATAGTAAGTATAACTGCAATCCAAATCACAACATTTTCAACAATGTTCATATATGGCACATCTAATTTCACAATAAGTAAAACTATCATAATCATCTGGAATACAGTTTTATATTTGCCCCACATACTTGCTGCAATTACCACACCATTATCTGCAGCAACTGTTCTAAATCCGCTTATGATAAATTCACGGCTTATAATAACTATTACTACCCATGGTGATAAGATATGAAGATAAGTAAGTGATATTAATGCCGCACTAACTAACAGCTTATCCGCTAATGGGTCCATAAATTTTCCAAAATTAGTTACAAGATTGTATTTTCTAGCTATCTTACCATCAAGTAAATCAGTAAAACTTGCTATAATAAAAATGCTGACTGCTATATATTTGTTATATTCTCCGCCTATAAAATCAGTAAGCATAAATACCAAAAATACTGGTATCATCAAAGCTCTTAATATTGTTAGTTTATTCGGTAAATTCATAATCTATTTCTCCTATCAAATCATATTCTAATGCCTGTATTACTTTAGCATAAACAAAATCTCCGGTTACAAGCTCTTCATCTGTATTTATGAAAATATATCCGTCTACATTTGGTGCATCCATATAGGTTCGTCCAACATATGCATTTTCATCTGCAAGCTTACCTTCAATCATAACTTTCAAGGTTCGTCCAACATTATTTTCAGCCTTCTCGAAAACAATTTCCTGTTGAAGTTCCATTATATCTGCCTGACGGTCACTCTTAACATCTTCATCCACTTGATTATCAAATTCAGCTGCTGGCGTATCCTCTTCCTGCGAATATGTAAACACTCCAAGTCGCTCAAATTCCATCTCATCTACGAATTCCATTATCTCTTCATGCTGTTCTTGTGTTTCTCCCGGGAAACCTGTAATAAGGGTTGTACGAATAACAATGTCGGGAATATTTTCTCTTAATTTGTTAATAGTATCTATCAGCTGCTGCTTATTAGTACGTCTGCCCATTCTTTTTAAAATTGTATCATTAGCATGCTGAATCGGCATATCAATATATTTACATATCTTTTTCTCGTTTTTAATAACTTCAATAAGCTCGTCTGTAATCTCTTCAGGATAACAGTACAACAGTCTTATCCATACCAATCCGTTAATCTTACATAATTCTTTTAAAAGTTCTGGAAGGCATTTCTTACCGTAAATATCCACACCGTATACTGTGGTTTCCTGAGCAACTAAAATAAGCTCCTTTGCTCCATTTTCTACTAATTGCTTTGCCTGTTCTACAATAGTTTCCATTGGATAACTTCTAAATTTGCCTCGTATTTTAGGTATTATACAGTAAGTACAGCACTTGTCACAGCCTTCTGCAATTTTTAAATATGCAAAATGTCCACCAGTTGTCACAAGTCTCTTTGAATCAGTTAAAACAAGCTTGTTCAAATCTTCAAAATACTGCTTTTTCTGACCTTGAAGCACTTCTTCTACAGCTTTAAATATATTGTTATAAGAGCTGGTTCCTATGCATGCATCAACTTCTTCAATTTCCTTCATAATCTCATCCTGATACCTTTGAGCAAGGCATCCTGTAACTATCAGTACCTTACAGCTTCCACTCTTTTTATATTCAGCCATCTCAAGTATCGTATCAACACTTTCTTGTTTAGCATCATGTATAAAGCTGCATGTATTAACAACTATTATATCTGCCTGAGTTTCATCATCTGTAAATTCATATCCGTTTTTTGATAAAATACCCATCATTTCTTCTGTATCTACAAGGTTTTTATCACAGCCTAGTGATATAAATAAAACTTTCACTTTAACCTCCGTCGCACCTACATAAGCGGTGCAAATAATCTTAATATAGTTTGCATAGCTTTTATTAATATACCTTGGTTTTTGCACATTTCGCAAGTTATTTCAATCGATTTATCAAATACATTTTCAAAATCATTTTTTATATCCTTAATAGCATCTGTATAATATAATATGGCGCCTGATTCAAAATGAAGATAAAGGCTTCTAAAATCCATATTAATCGAGCCAACACTAGCTACCGTGTCATCACTTACAAATGTTTTTGCATGTAAAAATCCCGGCTTATATTCATATATACGCACTCCTGCTTCCGTAAGCTGTGAATAATAAGAACGTGTAGTCATATAAACAAGTTTTTTATCCGGAATACCCGGTACTACTATTCTTACATCAACTCCTGACTTAGCGGCAAGACATAACTGAGACATTAGCTCATTGTCTATGATAAGATATGGTGTATACATATATACATAATCTGACGCTGTTTTAATAATATTCATATACACATCCTTACCCACCTGCTCCTTATCTAAAGGTGTATCTGCATAAGGCTGTATATAACCGTCAGACTTTACAGCTTTAAAAGTTTTATTAAAAAAAGCTTCATAATTGACATCCTGCTTACCAATTGCATTCCACACACCAAGAAACATAGCTGTAAGATTCTCAACACATTGGCCTTTAACCACAATTCCATTGTCCTTCCAATGTCCATAAGGCTGTTTTATATTGGCATATTCATCTGCAAGATTATATCCACCTAAGAAACCTGTTTCTCCATCTATAACAGTTATCTTTCTATGATCTCGATTATTCATAAACACTGCAAGAACAGGTATTATAGGATTGAATCTTCTATAATTAATTCCTCTTTTTTTCAAATCATTGATATCACTTTTATCAATGTATGGAAGAGAACCAATATCGTCAAACAGCAGTCTTACATCAACTCCCGCTTTAGTTTTTTCTTCCAAAATATCAAGAATCTGCTTGCCAATCTTTCCTGAAGGCTCTAATATAAAATATTCCATAAAAATGAATTTTTCTGCTTTTTTTAATTGTTCTATCAATTCATTTAAAGCAATATCTGCATCGGAATGATATCTTAAATATTCATTACGATACACTGGATATTTTGCAACATCCTTTATATACCTTGCTATACTGGATAATTGTTTATCTTCGGTTTTTATTTCCTCTAAAATTGCACCGTCCTGCTTTAAAAAATGATACAGTTGTCTGTCATTTTGTTCAAATGTCCTTTTAATATATTTGTTAACACTACTATGTCCAAATAGCAAATATAAAAGCATACCAAACACAGGCAAGCCTAACACTAACAAAATCCACGCCAGCTTATATGCAGGATTGTCCCTTCGACTTACTATATAAATAGCCAGCAACAATGCAAGCCATTCTATCACATTACTTATAACCCCAGCAGTTCTTGTCAGCCTTAATACAGCTACAAAAAACCATCCAACCTGTAACATAAGTAAAAATATTGTTATAGGCATTCTACTAAAAATTATCCTTAATTTATTCCTCAAGCTATCATCTCCATTTGATAATTATAACAGACTATTCCAATTATATCAAATAATTTCCTTTACTATGCATAAAAAATATTGTAAAATAAGAAAGATTAATTTACAGACGAAATGGAGTTATTTATGAGTATATTAAATGTAGTTAATTTATCTCACGGCTTTGGCGACAGAGCTATTTTTAATAATGTATCCTTCCGACTTTTAAAAGGCGAACACATCGGACTTATCGGTGCTAACGGCGAAGGCAAATCCACATTTATGAACATTGTTACAGGCAAGCTTATGCCTGATGACGGGAAGGTAGAATGGTCTAAAAATGTTCGTGTAGGATATCTTGATCAGCACACAGTTTTAGAAAAAGGAATGTCTATTAGAGATGTTCTTAAGACAGCCTTCTCTTTCCTATTTGAATTAGAGGAAAATATGAATCAGATTTGCGATAAAATGGGTGAAGCTTCGGAAGATGAACTTAATACAATGATGGAAGAACTTGCTTATATTCAAGACACTCTCACCATGCATGATTTTTATATAATCGATTCTAAAATTGAAGAAGTTGGTCGCGCCCTAGGTCTTAGCGACATTGGTCTTGATAGGGATGTAAGTGAACTTTCCGGCGGTCAAAGAACAAAAGTTTTATTAGCAAAGCTGTTACTTGAAAAGCCAGATATTCTATTATTAGATGAGCCTACTAACTATCTTGATACAGTTCATATCGAATGGCTTAAAAGATATTTACAAGAATATGAAAATGCTTTTATACTCATTTCACATGATATACCATTTTTAAATAGTGTAGTTAACCTTATTTATCATATGGAAAATCAGGAGCTCAACCGTTATGTTGGCGATTATGATAAATTTATGGAAGTATACGAGATGAAAAAAGCTCAGCTTACTGCTGCTTACAACCGTCAGCAACAGGAAATCAAAGACTTAGAAGACTTTGTTGCCCGTAATAAAGCCAGAGTTTCAACAAGAAATATGGCAATGTCACGACAGAAAAAGCTGGATAAAATGGAAGTTATTGAATTAGCTAAGGAAAAGCCAAAGCCAGAATTCAATTTTAAGGAAGCCAGAGCTTCTGGAAGATATATTTTCGAAACTAAAGATTTAGTAATCGGCTATGATGAACCCCTTTCAACTCCTATTAATTTAAGTATGGAAAGAGGCGAAAAAATTGTATTTACAGGTGCTAACGGTATCGGCAAAACAACACTTTTAAGAAGTATTTTAGGACTTAACAAGCCTATTAGTGGAACTGCAACCTTAGGCGATTATCTTTTTATAGGTTATTTCGAACAGGAAATCAAAGCTGAAACTAATACAACATGTATTGAAGAAATTTGGAAGACTTTCCCTTCATATACACAATATGAGGTTCGTAGTGTCCTTGCAAAATGTGGCCTTACAACTAAACATATTGAAAGTCAAGTTCGTGTATTAAGTGGTGGTGAGCAGGCAAAGGTAAGACTTTGTAAGCTTATCAATACTGAAACTAATATTCTTTTATTAGACGAACCTACTAATCATTTAGATGTTGATGCAAAAGAAGAATTAAAACGTGCTCTAAAGGCATATAAAGGAAGTATTCTTCTCATCTGTCATGAACCTGAATTCTATGACGGTCTTGCAACCAAGGTAATCGACTGCACTAAGTGGAGTACTAAAATATAATTTTATAAATGCAACCAAAAAAGAGTTTCACGAAACGTTCGCGAAACTCTTTTTGTATCTCATTTAATTAATATCTTTTTCAATATTTACAACTGTAACCTTACATGTCATTGTCTTACCATCTACTGTAGCTGTAATGGTTGTTTCTCCCCATTCTCTCGCTACTACAAGACCGTTAGCTGTAACAGTTGCTACTCTTGGATTACTGCTTCTAAATGATGCTGCACTAGGTGCTCCATCTACATATAACTGGAAGCTGTCGTATTGTTCCAGCACAAGATTTGTTTTACTTAATGCCATTGAATAAATTGTACATACGCCTTCTGTTCCTGTTACACTTGAGTATGCTATTATCTGAGCAACACCTACACCTACTGTTCTTATTTCACCTGTTGGTGAAACAGTTACAATTGAAGGATCTGAACTTCTCCATAACAACTCTTCTGTTGTATTAAGTGGATACATTGTAGCTTTAAGCTGTCTATATTTACCAGCTAACATACAATACTCACCGGCATCAATCTTTACCTGTGTAGTGTTAACTACAGCTATAACGTATACTGTATAGGTTGCTGTTATATTATTACCATCTGTACTACTTACAGTAATCTTTACTTTACCTGGTGATACACCAACAACTTCACCATCTTCATCTACAGTTGCTATTGTAGGGTCTGAGCTTTCCCATTTAAGTTTCTTAACAGAAGCATTTTCTGGAGTAATCTTAGCTCTTAATAACAATGTCTCTCCAACTAATATTGTTGTCTTTTCATAATCCTCAGGGTCAACTTTTTCAATTTCGATATCCTTGATAGGCTCAATAACCTGTACTATACAGCTTGCACTTGCGCCACCACCATCAAGGGCTGTTACTGTAATTACTGCTGTACCATATGCCTTACCATAAACATTACCATTTTGGTCAACTGTAGCAATATCTTCATTGCTTGATACCCAGACAACTCGCTTATCACTGGCTGTTTCAGTGTAAATTGTAGCGTTTAGTTTCACATATTCTTTTATATTAACATATGAGAAACTCTTATCTAATTCAATAGAAGAAACCTTTTCAATTACTGTAATATTACATGTTGCAATAAGACCTCTTTCTTCCGTCTTTACTATAATAACACATTCGCCACCCTTTAATGCTGTTACTACACCATTTGCATCTACTGTTGCAATCTTTGGATCACTTGATGTATATGTAACATTTTTATTTGTAGCATCTATCGGCTCAACATATGGTATAATTGTAAATTTACTTCCCACTAAAAGTCTTTCAGCACTTGAATTCAATGTAATTCCTGTAACCGGCTCTGTTACTAGAACCACACAGGCCGCCGTAACACCAGTATCATTACTTATAGCTGTAATAATAGCTGTACCAGTTTCATGTGTTGTAACATGACCATCAGGACTTACAGTCGCAACTGAACTGTTAGATGAAGTCCATGTAATGCCCTTGTTATCAGCATTTTCTGGAAGAACATATGCTGTAAGCCAGAAATCCTGACCCTTCTTTACAGACATTTCTTCATTGCTGATTACTACGCTTGTTACCTGTTGTCTTACATAAATATTACAAATTGCTGTAATACCATCTTCTTCTGACTGACAAAGAACTGCTGCGTAACCGCTTCCTACGGCTACCATGTTACCTTCCTGATCAATCTGTACTACTTTTTCATTACTTGATGACCAGATAACATTCTTATTACTTGCATCTGTTGGGAATACAGCTGCTGTAAAGATTAATGTATCGCCAATCTTAATATTAGCATTAGTATGGTTAAGTGTAATCTTTGTTACCGGTTTTTTAATATAGAATTCACATATATCATATGGTGCACCCTGACCATAGTCAAAGTTACTATCCATTGTCTGACAGTAAATTGTTGCATAACCTGGTGAAACAAATTCTACCAAACCATTTTGGTCTACTTTAATTATATCTTCATTAGAAGAACTCCATGTAACCTCCTGATTAACACCAGGAACATTAGGAAATACCTGATATGTTAACTGATAGAAGCCTGTTGCCATATCAATTGTTACATGATTCATATTTAATTTAATATCTGTTACCTGTACTACTACATCAACCTCACAGTATGCAACCTGAAGTCCGTCTTCTGTTACAGCTGCAATTGTTGTATGTCCGCCGCCCTTAGCTTCAATAATTGCACCAAGAGAATCTCCTGTAGCAACTGCCACTTCCGGATTAGTTGAAGTCCATCTTACATTTTGATTATCAGCATTAAGTGGATTGAAGAATAACTTAACTTCTCTTGTCTGACCAATTGGAATTGTTAATTCTGCTGGATCAATTCTGATTGATGATACTGGTTCGCTAATAATAATCTTACATACAGCGCTCTTAATAGTACCATTAACATTTTGTGTAACAACTACTGTTGTCTCGCCCTTTGTAAGACCTATAAAGCTTTCTGTAAGCTTATCCTTTGTTGAATTTTTATCAGCAAACTGTAAAACTTTCTCATCAGCAATTACCCATTTTAAGGTTGCATCTGTATTAGATACAAGTGCTGTAATATCAAATTGTACACCTTTATTGATAACAACTTCTGTTTTATTCAAAGCAAAAGTATCTACTACATTTACTAATGTACTGATAGACTCATAAGTTGTAACACCATATTCATCTACCATAGCTCTGATTGCAGTAATTGTTGAAGAACCTTCCTTAACACCAACTACTGTACCATCACTCTTATTATCAACAAGTTCAAGCTGAAGTACATCTGTATCTGATGAAACCCATGTAAGTGTTGCTGGATCAGCAGATGTAGTAAGCTTATATGTATCGCCTACATTCAATGTTACTATTCTGTCTACCCAAATAAATGGCACCTTAACATTAATCATTACTGTCATATCCGGTGCAAAATCAGGATCCGAGCTGACATAAAGTATTGTCTCACCTGTATAAACACCTTTAATAACACCATTTTCAACTGTAATTATATCCTTACCAAGCTCTGATAAATCCGCCTTGGTAAATACTGCCTTAGCATTAATAACATTTGTCAAATCACTAATACTCTTACTTTGATTCGAATCTACAAGTAATGAATCATATAATAATTTTGGCTTAACAACTACCTCAAAACTTGTTGAAACGCCGTCTAATGTCGTACCTGTAACAATAGTTCTACCTGCACCAAGTACTTTAATTGTAGCTGTTTCAAATGTGTTAGTATCACTCTTAACTTCTACAACTCCTGCATTACTATATGACCAAGTAATCGCATTATGAATTGTTCCGTTAGTATGTATTGTAACCTCAGGATTATCAGCCTCAAGTATAATTGGCTCTGTAACAATCTCATCATCACTGTTTCTTACCACTAATGGTACAGTAATACTTGCATATACAGGCTTTGTATATGTAGGATTATTATCTAAATCACCCATAAGCCAATATTTTGCTTCTAACTGAGCAACACCAGCAGAAACAGGCATAAGTTCAATCAAACTTCCTTCTGAATTAGCATATCCTAATACATCAAATATTCTTTCATTGGTTGATGCATAAAATATTCTTGTATAATCAGTATTACCGTCTTCGTCCTTACCTGCCAGACCAATATACACATTCATTGGCTCTTCATCATTAACAAATTGTAATACCTCACCTTCACGGCCAATAACTATTTTAATAGAGTTACTAGCTATAGTATAAACAAGACTTCCAATACCTACAGAAAATACTGCTATAAGTACTCCTATTGCTATCTTCCATTTCTTTTTTAATCTCTTCATAAGTTCCTCCAATCTAAGCGAAGCTTAATTCTATATTTGCGAAAACCTATATATAGGTACAATATTTCTAAATCATACTATATATCGGCTATTATTTACTTTTTCTTAAGTACAATTTCCATATTAATTGTAAATATTATAACACATTTCGCCTAAATTTGAAAGATTATTTTAGCATAAAAAAGAGAGAAAACAAATGTCTTCTCTCTTTGTAAATACTATAGAATTAAAATTATCTCTGTACTCTACCTGAAGCATCGCCACCAGCAAGTGTTTCAACTTCTTTTCTTGATACAAGGTTGAAGTCACCAGGAATTGTGTGCTTAAGAGCTGAAGCAGCTACACCAAATTCAAGAGCTGACTTAAAGTCCTTACCATCAACTAAACCACAGATAACGCCACCTGCGAATGAGTCACCACCACCAACACGGTCAACGATTGGGTGTACTCTGTATTCTTTTGAGTGATAGAATTCCTTTGTATCTCTTGAGTAGATACAAGCTGACCAACCGTTATCTGAAGCTGAGTGAGAAACTCTTAATGAGCTTACAGCATATTCAAAGTTGAACTTTTCTACCATCTGTTCGAAGATTGACTTGTAACCTGCTAATTCAAGTTCACCACTTGTAACGTCTGTGTTACCTGGCTTGAAGCCTAATACTAATTCAGCATCTTCTTCGTTACCGATACATACGTCAACATATTGCATTAAGTTTGTCATAACCTTCTGAGCCTTTTCTGAAGACCATAATTTCTTACGGAAGTTAAGGTCAACTGAAACCTTAACGCCATGCTTCTTAGCAGCCTTTAAAGCTTCTTCTGTTAATACAGCAGCAGCATCTGAAACAGCTGGTGTAATACCTGTAAAGTGGAACCAGTCAGCACCTTCAAAAATCTTATCAAAATCAAAATCAGCAGCTGTAGCTGTAGAGATTGATGAGTGAGCTCTATCATATACAACCTTAGAAGGTCTCATAGAAGCACCTGTTTCTAAGAAGTAGATACCAAGTCTTTCACCACACTTAGCAATGTTATCTGTCTTAACATTGTACTTTCTAAGAGCAGCAACTGCACATTCACCGATCTCGTTGTTTGGAACTGCTGTTACGAATTCAGCATCATGTCCGTAGTTTGCTAATGAAACAGCAACGTTAGCTTCGCCACCACCGTAGCATACATCGAATTCATCTGCTTGGATGAACTTTTCATTGTTTGGAGTAGATAATCTTAACATAATCTCTCCCATAGTAATTACTTTAGCCATTGTAAAAATCTCCTTTAATTTTATTGTGTTATTTTTAAACACTAAAATACATATATATTTTAATGTTTTATGAACTTTTTGTCAACCACAAGATTATAATGTAACACCTTGTTTAAATATTGCCAAATCATGGAAACCAGCTTCTTCAGCTTTAACTTTCTTACCTGAAGCAACTGCTAATACATAGTCAAATAATTCCTTTGAAATCTCTTCCATAGTCATATCTTCAACTAATCTTCCACAGTTAAAATCAATCCAGTTAGCCTTGTTATTAGCAAGTCTTGAATTAGTAGAAATCTTAACTGTTGGAACTGGTGATGCAAATGGTGTACCTCTACCTGTTGTAAATAATACAATATGTGCACCTGAAGCTGCTAAAGCTGTAGATGCAACAAGGTCGTTACCTGGTGCACTTAAAAGGTTAAGACCTTTTGTTTCTACCTGTTCACCATATGCTAGTACGCCTCTTACTAATGCACTACCTGATTTTTGTGTACAACCAAGTGACTTATCTTCAAGAGTTGTGATACCACCATCCTTATTACCTGGAGATGGATTTTCATAAATCTCCTGACCATTCTTAATGAAATATTCTTTAAAGTCATTGATTAAATGTACTGTCTTATCAAATAACTGCTCATTAGCACATCTGTCCATAAGAAGTGTTTCTGCACCAAACATTTCAGGAACTTCTGTTAAAATTGTTGTACCACCCTTAGATACTAACATATCCGAGAACATACCTACTGTTGGGTTAGCTGTAATACCTGATAAACCATCAGAGCCACCACATTTCATACCAATAATAAGTTCCTTAGCATTTATCTTTTCTCTCTTAAATGTATTAGCATAAGCCATAAGTTCTTCCATCATCTTTGCTGCTACTTCCTGCTCATCAGCTACATCCTGAACCTGTAAGAACTTAACTCTGTCTTCATTAACTTCGCCAATATAGTTTTTAAGAACTTCGATTCTTGAGTTTTCGCAACCAAGACCAAGTACTAATACAGCACCTGCGTTAGGATGATTAATTAAATCTGCTAATATAATTCTTGTATTTTCCTGATCTTCTGTTGTCTGCGAGCAACCATATGGATGTGGGAATGCTACTACTTCATCAACGCCTTCTGGCTTATTAGCTTTCGCTGTTGCCTCAATTGCTTTAGCTATAGAGTTAACACAGCCAACTGTTGGAATAATCCATACTTCATTTCTAACACCAACTTTACCGTTTTCTCTCATATAGCCATCAAAATAAGCATCTTCTTCTGATTTTTCCACATCAACACCTGTTGGATTGTATGTGTACTCAAGTAATTCGCCAAGACCTGTCTTTAAGTTATGAGTATGAATCCATGCACCCACTTCTACATCAGCCTGTGCATTACCAATCTTAAAACCATACTTAATAACAGCATCACCATTTTTAATAGGTGCAATGGCAAATTTATGACCCTGAGGAATATCCTCAATTGTTGTCACCATATTATTTGCAACATTTACTGTTGTGCCCTTAGCTATAGGCTTAAGGGCAACAGCAACGTTATCATTCACATTAATTTTAATAATATCCTGCATGATAATCTCCTGAATTATTTTACTAAATCTTCAACAACAGCTCTCATACCACGTGTTCTGATATCAGCGATATAAGCTGCGATTGTATCTACTAAACCATCAATCTTAGATAAATCTTCGCCACCGAAGAACTTTGTATTGCTTAAGTAAGCCTGTGCAAATTCCTTAGCATCCTTAGATGAGTTCTCCTTGAAGAAATCAAGAACAAATCTGTCATCACGGATGTTATAATCTTCACCATTTCTCTCACCGATTAAGCAGTAACCACCATTAACTTCACCATCTTTTTGTGTTGAATAGAAGCTCATTAATGCTGCCATAGAGAATGTTAAGTACTTAGGAAGTTTGTTAAACTTATTAACATATCCTAAGAATGAAGGCATACAACGTGCTTCCCACTTAGATACTGAGTTTAATGAAATATCTAATAATTTGTGCTTAATAAATGGGTTTAAGAATCTTTCGATTACTGCGTTAGCAAATTCTCTACATTCTTCTTCTGGTAATGATAATGTAGGAATAACTTCGTCAAATAATGTTTCTTCCATATATTTACGGATAACTGCATCATCCATTGATTCCTTAACTAAATCGTTGCCTGCAAGGTAAGAAGCAAGAACAAATGATGTATGTGAACCATTTAAGATTCTAACCTTTCTTTCCTTGTATGGGTGATGATCCTTTGTAAATACTACAGGAACACCTGCCTTTTCAAATGGAAGTTCTGCCTTAAGAGCATCTAAATCCTTATCACTTTCAATTACCCATAAACCGAATAATTCAGCTGTATCGATTAATTGATCTTCATAACCAAATTCTTCACACATAGCAGCAGCCTCGTCTCTTGGATAACCTGGAACGATTCTATCTACTAATGTTGAGCAGAAAGAACATGCCTCTTCTACCCAGTTCTTAAATGCATCACCTAAGTTCCATAAATCAATAAATTGGAAAATGCACTTCTTTAAGTTAAGACCATTGTCTGCAATAAGTTCACAAGGAATTAATACAAGACCCTTGTCCATAGCACCGTTAAAATGCTCAAATCTTTCAAATAATAACTTTGTTAATTTACCTGGATATGTCTTAGGAGGGCAAGCATTGAAATCATCTGTTTCATCAAAAACAATACCTGCTTCTGTTGTATTAGAAACAACAAATCTTACCGAATCCATCTTTGCATATGCTGCATACTTCTCGTAATCTTCGATAGCTGCAACAGCATCAACGATAGAAGTGATAATACGTGTATCCTTCTTAGCTTCTCCATTTTCATAACCTCTTAACTGAAGTGTATACTGACACTCCTGTTCATGGAATCTGTCAAGGCTTCCAAATTCGATAGGTTTAACAATAACAATACCACCATTAAAATCTGTCTTCTCATTTGTTACATCAAACATATAGTCAACAAATGCTCTAAGAAAGTTACCTTCACCAAACTGAAGAACCTTTACTGGTCTGTCTACTGCTTTTGAAATTTTCTTGTTCAATCTTTCCATTTAACTTGTCTCCTTTAATTAGAAAATACTTGTAAAAATGTATTACGCGTGTAAGCGCTTACATACAATAATTTTACAAGTAAATTATAAATAAGTCAACCCATTTTTTATCTTGATTTTTATAATTATTCACTATATAATAAAAAGTGATGTAAGCGCTTACAAAAAGTCTTATATCAAATTGTGCAGAAAGGTGTCAGGCAAATGAATATTTATGACGTTTCCGAGCGTGCCGGAGTATCCATTGCTACTGTTTCCCGTGTTATTAACGGTAGTACTAACGTAAGCGAAAAAACGCGTAATAAGGTTATAGATGTTATGAAAGAAATTGGTTATACACCAAATGTTTTCGCAAGAGGCTTAGGACTTAATACTATGAGTACTATTGGTATTATGTGCACTGATTCTTCTGACCTATATCTTGCAAATGCTGTTTATTTTCTTGAGCGTGAACTTCGTGCTAACGGTTATGATTCTATTTTGTGCTGTACAGGAACTAACTCTGAGACTAAGAAAAAATATTTCGAATTACTTATGTCTAAAAGAGTTGATGCAATCATATTGGTCGGTTCCAAATTTTTAAGCACTATACCATCAGAAAATAATTATATATTAGATGCAGCTCAAAAATTGCCAATTATGCTGGTTAACGGCTACCTTGAAGGCGAGAACATTTACTCTGTTTTATGCGATGATGAAACAGCTGTATTTTCTGTTACTGATGCGCTTATTAAAGCTGGTCGAAAAAATATTGTTTACCTTTATACCAGCACATCTTACAGTGGTTTAAGAAAACTTGAAGGCTATAGAAAGGCACATTTTCTTCACAATATACCACTTAATCCTGAACACATTCATTTGTGTGGTAAAAACATTGCCAATTCACGCGAGTTTTTAAACTCATTATATGAAAAAGGTGAACAGTTTGATGCTGTTGTAACTTCTGACGATACCCTTGCCGTAGGCGCTCTTAAATTTGCTTATGACAAAGGTGTATCCGTTCCTGACGAACTAAATATTGTCGGTTACAACAACTCTATTTTATCTAACTGCACCGCCCCTGAACTTACATCGATAGATACCAAATCGGAAGTTCTTTGTACAACCACGATAAATACCCTTATGGGGATATTTAACGGCTCTGATGTTCCTGACAGAATTAACATTTCAGCCGATATAGTAAAAAGAAATACAACAAATTTTTAGGAGGACGAACACATGAAACAATTTATGGACAAAGATTTCTTACTTTCAACTGAAACTGCTAAGACTCTTTATCACAATTATGCTGCAAAAATGCCTGTTCTTGACTACCACTGTCATATTAATCCAAAGGAAATTGCAGAAAACAGAAAGTTCGAAAACATCACTCAGGTTTGGCTTGGTGGTGACCATTACAAATGGCGTCAAATGCGTACAAATGGCATTGATGAATACTACATCACAGGAGATGCTCCTGATAGAGAAAAGTTCCAAAAATGGGCTGAAACTCTTACAAAAGCAATCGGTAATCCTCTCTTCCACTGGAGCCACTTAGAATTACAGAGATATTTCGGTTATAACGGTGTTTTAAATGCTGATACTGCTGAAGAAGTATGGAACATCTGCAATGCTAAATTACAGGAAGATTCTATGACTGTTCGTGGTTTAATCAAGCAGTCAGGAGTAACATTAATTTGTACAACTGACGACCCAGTTGATTCATTAGAATACCACAAGATTATTGCTGAAGATGATACATTTGATGTACAGGTTTTACCAGCTTGGAGACCTGACAAGGCAATGAACATTGAAAAGCCAGAATATCTTGATTACTTAAATACATTATCTAATGTAAGCGGTGTTTCAATCAAGACATTTGCTGACTTAAAGGAAGCTTTAAAGATTAGAATGGATTTCTTCAACTCATACGGCTGTAAGGCATCTGACCACGCTTTAGAATATGTAATGTACAAGCCAGCTACAGATGAACAAATCGAAGCAATCTTTGCTAAAAGATTAAATGGTGAAGAATTAACTGATTTAGAACAGTTACAATTCAAGACAGCATTTATGTTATTCGTTGGTAAGGAATACAACAAATTAGGTTGGGCTATGCAGTTACACTATGGCACAAAGAGAGATAACAATGTATTCCGTTACAACCAGTTAGGACCAGATACAGGCTTTGACTGCATCAACACATACAGCTCATCAGCTGAAATGGCATTTTTCTTAAATGCTCTTAACTCAACAGATGAATTACCAAAGACAATCATCTACTCTCTTAACCCAGCTGACAATGCAGCTATCGGTACAGTACTTGGTTGTTTCCAGGATTCAACAGTTGCAGGTAAGGTTCAACAGGGTTCTGCTTGGTGGTTCAATGATCACAAGGTTGGTATGACTGACCAAATGACATCTCTTGCTAACTTAAGCTTACTTGGTAACTTCATTGGTATGTTAACAGACTCAAGAAGTTTCTTATCATACACAAGACATGAATATTTCAGAAGAATTCTTTGCGAATTACTTGGTAACTGGGTTGAAAATGGAGAATATCCAAATGACATCAACGCTTTAGGCCAGATTGTTTCTGATATTTCATATAACAACGCAGTAAGATATTTTGGATTTAATTTATAAAAAAATAAGTGACACATAAACACAAAGAGACGTTTTCACTTAGTTGTCGCTCGTAACGGACACTAAAAAGCCATAGCGGTCATTTTGACCACTATGCCTTTAAGTGCCGACGGCGACAAATACTCTTTGTGGTTTATGTGTTCTTTTTTTGTGTTATTATCCCTTCTAAAGTAACACATAAAACTAAAATCATTTCTCTTACTTTTCACTCGTAACGGACACTAAAAAAGAGCTTTTAGCATTGCTAAAAGCCCTTTTTATTATTGTAACACTTATAAGTGTTTAATTTTATTAGTTAAGGTCGTTGTTGTTTGAGTCTGAATTAGCTACGCCAGCTTTTTCTTTCTTCTTCATTACAACGATTGCTGCTGCACCACCAACGATAACTGCTGCTAATACACCAATTGCTACATAGAGACCAACCTTGCTTGATTTCTTTTCTGGTGTAGTTGTTGCTGGAACATTTGGAGTTGCTTCCTGAATTCCGCCTGTGATTGATGGTGGAATTACTATAGTTACACCTGAAGGAGTAGCTGTCATTCTAGCACCTGCATTAGCTGGAGCCTTATCTGTTAACTGAAGGAAACCATTTGTATTGATACTACCATCAGCATCTCTTGTGATGTTAAGCTTTGTTACATCTGTACTTACGAACCAATCTTCCTTAACTGTTGAATCAGCGTTATGGAAGTAGTTAGTATCATTATTAACCTTGCTTGCATCCTGTGTTCCCTTTAACTTAAGCTGCTCATAGATAGCCTTAGCATCTTCGCCTTTTTCATTAAGACCTACTGCATCATTCTTGTATGAAATAATACCATTTGCTTCGAAATCTGTGTTAGCTGCATTATTTGTATAAAGAGCTACATTATAGCTTTTGTTATTGAATGATGTACAATTCTTGATTACGATATCTGGACAGCTGTTAGAGTCAAGACCCTTAGCTCTGTTACCAAATGCAAGTGAGTTAGTAATCTCATGCTTACCTGAAATACTTTCGCCACCCATCTTGAATCCGTTACCATTACCTGCTAAACCACCATCTAATAAGTAACCATTGTTATATGCGATACAGTTGTCAATTACAACCTTACCGATTGGACCTGTTTCTACCTTAGCGAATAAATCCCAACCATCATCCGCATTATTGTAAGCTACACAACCTCTAAATACGTTACCATCTGCGATTGTTAACTTAGCTGCGAAACCATCTGCATCTTCATAACCTGAATCAAGGTTAAGATATGATGTACAGTTAAGGATTAAGTTGTTTGAAGGCCACTTATCCCAAAGGTCTGTTACTAAATATCTTGAAATCTGGATACCTGTGTTACCATTTTCATATGCATTAACCTGTTCAACTACACAGTTACTTCCTGAAATCTGAAGACCCTTCTGACCATTCTTAGAATGTGTTACATCAAATCCCTTTAAGTACCAGTAGTTACCTGCAAATACAAGACCTGTTGTAGTTAAACCAAAATCAAATACTGGTCTTGACTTAGCGTCTGGATCTGCTACTAAATAAATCATATTCTCAGCAGTACCATCAACACCTCTTCTAACTGTAAGAGCATTTGTTACATTGTATGTACCTTCTAAAAGTACGATTGTCTGTCCAGGTTGAACATACTTGATTGCCTCTCTGAATGAAAGTGGATCATCCTTTGTTCCTTTACCTTTATCCCAGCCACTTGGACCTACATAAATTGACTGACCTGGTTCACCTAATTTCTTGTATGTTACTGTGTAACTCCAGCTTCTTGGTTCATAATCAGACATCTTTACAAATTCTTCTGGCTGATATGCCTTGTCTGGTGTAAATGTAATATTAAACTTGTTTTCGCCTAATACTAACTTAACCATCTGAGAAAATTCAATAATAGGTGTCTTTGATCTTTCGTCAATTTTTGTCTTTAAATCAGCGTTAATAACTTCTTTTCCTGTTGAATCTGTAACCTTTAAGTTACCTTCTGCATTTGAAACGAATGTGAATTCGTAATCTTCAACACCAATTTCAGTTGTTTCACTTGTTGTGTATACTGGATCAATTAATGTTACTGGTGTTTCTTCTGCTGGAGCATCTGTTGCTGAATCAGATGTTGTTAAAACTACATCTGAGAATGTAACATTAGCACTTCTTGCTGTAAAGAAACCAACATAAACATATTCTGAATCGATCTGATTTAAATCATTTCTATCCTGATCATAGTATGTATATCTGCCTACTTCTGTACCGTTAGCAGATTCATAAATACATGTATAACCTGTATTATTTCTAATAATCTTTAATCTAAGTTCTGTAATATTTGATGTACATGTTTCTGTAAATGATAATTCTGTATTAGTATAGTTACCAATAATATTATATGTACCGCCATTTACACCAACACCTGATTTTTCAAGTGTATTCATTACTGACTTAAACTTATCTGGAACTGCTGCGTCTGTCCAACCCTTTGGAACACCAGTCTTAGACTGAGCACCAACACCAAGCTTCATTGAAATCTTAGCACCCTTAGTTGAAATCTTATTGTTTTCATCATCCCAATAATATTCAACCTTAGTTGCTGTATTCATAATTGAGTTATTCCAGAATGCATTTGTATCACCATGTGCGCCTACAGCGTCACATACCATAATACCAAAACCATCCTGACCATTTGTATATGTCCAGCTGTTAACCTTAACAGTTGCTTCAAATACGAAATTATCCTTATCAGATAACTTTGTGTAGTAGAAAGCAAGACCATCTGTTGACTTTGGAACTAACTTACCACCATTACCTGTTGAAGAAAGTGTTACCTTTCCATCTTTGTTAAGATCTCCTGTGAATGAGTTCTTATCTTCTGTTGCACCATTACCAAATGCTGCAAAAGCCCATGTTCTCTTAGCATCTGCTGTTGCTACTACATTCTGTGTTGCAAATGTGTTTTCAGCGCCTCTTACTGCTGTTACTTTAATTGTATATTCTGTACCAACTGTAAGACCTGAAATTGTTGCTGATGCAGTTGTTGCATTTGCTGTAGCACCCTTCTTATAAGCAGAGTCTGCTGCTGATGCTGGCTTATAGTAAACATCATAAGCTGTTGCTTCATCAACTAATGACCATGCTACTACTATCTTACCGCCACCTGCACTTGTTACAGAGCTGATATTTGGCTTACCTAAAGGTAAAGTAAAGCTTTGTGCTGCGCTTGCACTACCCTTCTTGTCAGCTGAATTAGCCCTCTTTGCAGTAATTTCAAATGTATAACTACCTGATTTTGTAGGTGTGAATTCTACCGAACCGCTTTTTGATGTCTGAGCATATGCCTTTTTATCTACAACAGCACCTGTTGAGTCCTTCATATAAACTTCAACGCTATCAGCACCATCAAATCCGATATCCATTGTAAATGGAACCTTAATCTTAGCACCTGATACTGAAGGTGTTCCAAGTGTTGGAGCAGCTACCTGTGACCAATCTTTTCTAACTGCTTCTCCACCGCTTGTTGTATGAACAACTTCCATATAAACAAGTCTACAACCTCTCTTATCAGCAAGATCCTGTTCTGGAGAGTCAGGATTCATTTCCTTACCGAAAACTGTCATAAACTTATATGTACCAGCATTTAAATCATAGTGAATTGTCTGAGCTGAATCTGTAGAACCGTGATGCAATGTTGCAAATTCCTTATTGTTTATAAAGTTACCATTAGCATCTTTAATACCAAATACTGAGTAGTTAGAACCACCTGTACTTGAAACCTTAATAGTAACCTTAGCTGTACCTGTTACAGTAAATTCAATACCAGCTTTTTCCTGCTTATCAATATCGTAAGCATAAACAGCACCACTAGAGCTGTTACCTTTTTTAGTTACTGTACCAAAAACCTTGAAGAAACCATCGCCGATAGGACCTTCTGTTATAGGTACTGCACCACCTGGTTTAATAGCTTCATCTTTACTTGGATCAATAATGTGAGTTGTTGAAGCAGCCTTAACTTCTTCTACTGGAAAAAGTCCTGCTGGCATAGTACCCATCATCATGAATAAAGCTAAAAGAAATGCTACTATTCTTTTACCAAATCTCTTTTTCATAAATTTGTTTTCCTCCTAGATATATTTTATGATACCGCTATACTTTAGCACAAATAGGCATAGCAATCCCACTGAATATATTTTACCAAATTTCCAACAATATGTATACATTTTTTTTTGTTTTCTTAGTTAAATTTACATAAAAAAATAGTAAGATATTATTATTTTTATAAAGTATGTACAACAAGTATTTCTTAAAAACATCATATTACCGAAACTTTACAATTATAATCACCAATATCCCATTAAAAAACTTCCAGCAAAAAACATTACTCCTACTATAAGTGAAACCAAAGATAGCAGGCTACATATTACATCAATTTCTTTCAAATCTTCTTTTTTAAAAGTATATCATATACTGCACTTTTTTCTTACAACCCATATCGAATCAGATACAACAATCCACTACACAGCTAAGTGTAAGTGCGAAGCACTTTACTTATACATACCTTCAGGTATAAACTTAGCGTAACTTATTCAAAAAACGCAAAAAATTACACATTTGCCAAGAAGAGCCTTTGTCGCCGTCGGCACTTAGCTGGCAGCCGGTGTTAACCGAACTGGCAGCTTACGTGTCCGTTACGAGCGACAACGGAGTGCAAACGTCTCTTCTGCAAATGTGTACATTTTTAATTACTCATCCCAATTATGATATACTTCCTGAACATCATCATCTTCTTCTAAAAGGTCAATGATTTTGTTCATTTTCTTAATATCATTTTCATCTGTTAATTCTACCCAGTTTTGAGGTATCATTGTAACCTCAGCAGAAACCATAGGTATCTTAGCTGCTTCTAAGGCTTCTCTTACTGCAGATATATCATCTGGTGCAGTTAATACTTCAAAGCTGTCCTCTTCTTCTGCAAAATCCTCTGCTCCTGCATCAAGTGCAATCATCATAAGTTCATCTGCATCCATAGAGCATTCTTCTTTATCAATAATAATCTGACCTTTTTTATCAAACATATAAGATACACAGCCTGGTGTACCAACATTTCCGCCACCCTTTGTAAAGGCATTACGAATGTTAGATGCAGCTCTGTTTCTGTTATCTGTAAGAGCTTCAACTATAATTGCTGTACCACTTGGGCCATAGCCTTCATATACAACTGTTTCATAGTTAACAGCATTAGCATCGCCGGCAGCCTTTTTGATAGCTCTATCAATAGTATCATTAGGCATATTGTTTGACTTTGCCTTTGCAATAATATCTCTTAACTTACTGTTATTATTAGGATCTGCGCCACCTTCCTTAACGGCAACAACGATTTCCTTACCAATCTTAGTAAAAATACGTCCCTTAGCGGCATCATTTTTTTCTTTTTTATGCTTAATATTAGCAAATTTTGAATGTCCTGACATCTTATCTTACCATCCTTTTTATTGTAATCCTGCTTTAATTTTAGCAATTACCTCTTCGTATTCAGCATCAGATAAATATTTGCGGTCCGGATTCATTGCAAATGTTCCGCCCCATTCAAATTCATCATTTGAATACTTAGGTACTAAATGGAAATGTAAATGTCTTCCTGTATCGCCATATGCACCGTAATTAACCTTATTAGGGTTAAACGCTGCCATAATTGCTCTTGCAACTAAAGCTACATCCTCAAAATAAGCTGATCTTTCTTCCTTAGAAAGCTCATTCATATCACCTACATGCTTCTTATGAGCAACGATACATCTTCCCATATGACTTTGTTCTTTAAATAAATATACCTTAGAAGTTTCAAGTTCGCAAATCTTGATACCAAATTTTGCAACTAATTCACCTTCCATGCAGTATGCACAATTATTATCTATCATAGTAATCTCCATTTCTACTGTACGTCTTTAATACTAAAGCTCATTCTGCCCTGCTTGTCCTTACCTAAACATACAACCTTAACCTTGTCACCAAGTGTAAGAACATCTTCTACACGGTTGATTCTTTCCTTACAAATCTTAGAAATGTGAACCATACCTTCCTTACCAGGAGCAAATTCAACAAATGCACCAAATTCCTTAATGCTTGTTACAACACCTTCAAAAATCTGGCCTTCTTCATAATCTGTTACAATAGTCTTAATATACTTAATTGCCTTTTCCATACCTTCTGCTTCTACGCCGCATACTGATACGAAACCATCATCAGTAATATCAATCTTTACGCCTGTCTGTTCAATAATAGCATTGATTGTCTTACCTCTTTGTCCAACAACATCACCAATCTTAGCAGGATCAATCTGAATCTGCATAATCTTTGGAGCATATGGACCAACTTCTGGTCTTGGCTCTGCAATTGCCTTGCTCATACATTCATCCATAATAACTAATCTTGCAGCACGGCAGTTCATAATAGCGCCTTCAACAATTTCTCTTGTAAGACCGTGAATCTTAATATCCATCTGAATAGCTGTGATACCATCCTTAGTACCTGTAACCTTAAAGTCCATATCGCCGAAGAAATCTTCTAAGCCCTGGATATCTGTAAGTAATACGAATTGATCATCTGTATCACCTGTTACAAGACCAGTTGAAATACCTGCAACCATCTTCTTAATTGGAACACCTGCAGCCATAAGTGACATACAAGATGCACATGTTGAAGCCATTGATGTTGAACCATTTGATTCAAATGTTTCTGAAACTGTTCTAATTGCATATGGGAACTCTTCTTCTGAAGGAAGCACTGGAATAAGTGCTCTTTCAGCTAAAGCACCGTGACCGATTTCACGACGTCCAGGTCCTCTTGAAGGCTTTGTTTCACCTACTGAGTAAGCTGGGAAATTGTAGTGATGCATATATCTCTTTGAAGTTTCAGCTTCATCTAAACCATCTAATCTTTGAGCCTCTGATAAAGGTGCTAATGTACATACGTTACAAATCTGTGTTTGTCCACGTGTAAACATAGCCGAACCATGTACTCTAGGGATAATATCAACTTCAGCAGCTAATTTTCTAATCTGATTCATTGCTCTGCCGTCTGG
>JAZQMK010000020.1:0-36254 GCA_045543455.1 Lachnospiraceae bacterium | reverse complement strand
GTCCAAACTAACTCAAGATCCTGCAAGATTAAGTCAAATGTGGAAAATATATTATTTAGGTAATGGTTACTATAGTATCCGACCACTTCACAATGTAAGAATGGGTCTTAATGTAACAAATTATATGGTAGATATACATCAGATACCACTTAAAGATAGTCTGAGTATTGAAAGTTATAGGAAGTGGAAAATAGAATACAACAATAGTGGATATTACTTTACAAACGCATATTCATCAACATATGTTTTACAGTTAGGAAACTCATCATATGACAGTTCATATGTAGTAGCAACAGATTATTCAACAAAAGCAGAAGCAAGATGGACATTGTAAAAAGTATCAAGTCCACCAGCAGGTGTTTTGTTGTATGATATAGGTTCACAGGAACTTGTGGTTGGACATACAGAATATGTTGCAATTAATGAAACTAGAAGATTAGAAGATAATGGCTTGTTACCTGTGGCATATTCAGGAGTTACTACAGCACAGAACTTTTATTGGAGTTCAACTAATGCAAATATAGCTAAAGTAGATAGTAGTACAGGAACTATTACAGGAGTAAATGGAGGAACTGCAACAATACAAGGTAGTATACGACTTGGAACAACGTATTATACGATAAGTTATACGGTAAAAGTTTCGCCTATTGAAGATGGATTTTATTATATGTTAAATAAAGAATCGGATAAATTTGTGGATATATATGACCAGATAATGGCGGATGGAACAGTTATACATCAGTGGGAAGCACACGGTGGAGCAACTCAAAAATGGCAATTTACATATGTCGGAGATGGTTATTATACTATTAAATCGGCATCTAAAAATAGTGTAGGCTATTATTTATCAGTTAGTGGTAACTCTACTGCAAATGATGTGGCGGTAGTATTAAAAAGTGGAAATATTACTGATGGAATGAAATGGAGAATTGAGAAAACGAGCAGTGGAGCATTGAAACTGACGCCAAAAACAGGTGCTAGAAATAACAGAGTACTATCATTAGAAGTAGGAACTTTAGGCATAGCAAATTATAATGGTGTTACTATTCAACAAAGAGATTATGTTGATGATACCAATTATAAAGACGAATGGGAACTTATGAAGTTGGGTAATGATGTATATTTACTTGGAATAAGGGATAATAGTGTTGGACATTATCATACATCATCATATATTGATGTTATGAGAACGATGCAAGAAAATGGAATAGATAGTTTTAATATACGAAGTACGAATGAAATTGATGTGAGTGCTTGTAAAAATACTATGGCAGATGCAAGATTTGTTGTTGTTAATTCGCATGGAGGTTCAGATGCCGCGGGAACACATATGCTTTTGTCGGATAATAATTCAAATGTATTATTACGAACACAGGATATATATGATTTCGATAATGAAAATGTGGAAGAAAGAGTGAAATGTAATTTTGAGGGTGTTGAAGTTGTTATATTCGTAGGTTGTGAAACAGCTAATCATTCAGATAGAAGTCTTTTACATGCGGCGGTTATGGCTGGAGCAAAATATGCGATAGGATTTGAAAAATCTATATTTTGTTCACAGGCTGATAGATGGACAGAATATTTTTGGAAGTATTATTTTTCAGGAGAATATACTGTTGAAGAAGCTGCTAATGCAGCTGCGAATTGGACAGATATCTTGTTTGATGATAATACAATATTAAGTGTTCGTGTTGTATCAAGGGATTAGTTAATTGGAGGATAATGATTATGAAAAATAAGAAAGTAGTAATATTGTTTATTTTTATTTTGTTGATGTATCTTACAGCTTGTAATAAAAAGGAAGTAAAAATAAAAGAAATATATATAAATCAATGCAAATATGATGAAGTAGCTATTAGACATAAAAAGGAATATTGGATGAGTGGATTTACATATAAAAATATTTTAAAGAAAAATAATAAGCTAACAATAATGGTTAATGGCAAAGAGTATGAAGGAGTATATGATTATACAAGGACAGAAATTAATAATGGATATTCGTATGAAAGATATGAAGGTGATAATTGCCGTTTTGCTATAAATAAAGATACAGAAAAAATAGTGTACTTTAATGGATTTACCAATAGAATTAAGTATGAGCAATTGTTAGAAGATAATAAGAAAAATGAACAACCTAAAAGTGGAGATGAATGTTATCAGCTTGCATTAGATTTTATAAATAATAATAGTCTGGGGATTGATTTAAGTAAATATGAGCTTATAAATGATAATAGAAATTCTGAATCTAGAGCAATTTTTGAATGGAGAGGAAAAGTTGACGGAATATATACATATGCTACATTTACGGTTGAGGTAGAAAAATATTGTGACAATATACGGTTCGAATCCGAATACCTGGATATGATGGATGACCTTACACTACCAGACACATATGACAAAGAAACTATTGATAAGATGGTAGATGAAAGATTAAATGGTATATACAGTGAGATAAAGGATACATACACCATTGACTGGCGAGCGAAAGAATTACAATATCTCATAAAGCTAAGAAATGGAAAGACAGCAATAATTTGTGAGACAACCTCTTATATACAGCCAAACGATAAGAGTAGACCTACTTTTAGTGACGAAAGTGAATTTATAATATTTTTGGAGTAAGATATTTTAAGTAGGTAGTGCATATGCAGAGAATAATGGATATGCACTACTGCTTGAAAGTACTAAAAAGTGGTAACATAACCAATGGTATGAAGTGGCGAGTTGAACGAACAAGTAGTGGAGCATTGAAGATAACCGCAAGAACTGGTATTACTAATGGTAGAGTTTTGGCATTGGAAGATTTAGATACAGGTAATGATAACGGCGATATTCTTCAGCAAAGAGTATATGCAGATGATAACTACTATAAAGATGAATGGGAACTTATGAAGGTTGGAGAAGACGTGTTCTTGCTTGGAGTAAGAGATAATAGTCGTGGACATTATCATACATCATCGCATGTTGACTCGATGAAGATAATGAAAGAAAATGGAATAAATAGTTTTGATATATTAAGTACAAACAGTATTACAGTAGATGACTGTATTGAGTTTATGGAGAAATCAAGGATATTTGTCACAAATTCACATGGAGGTTCGGATGAAGTAGGGACATCAATACAATTATTTGATAGTACTGGCGAGATACTGCGTTCGCAGGATATATATGATTTTGATGCTCAACATAGAAATTGTGATTTGTCTAATGTTGAAATAGCAATATTCGTAGGCTGTCAAACAGCTAATCATGAGAATAGAAGTTTATTGCACGCAGCAGTTTTAGCAGGAGCTACATGGGCTATAGGATTTGAAGAATCAATAGATTGTACTCAAGCTGATATCTGGACAGAATATTTTTGGAAGTATTATTATGAAAAAGGGGATGTGAAAGATGCGGCTGAAAAGGCGGCAGAAATGGCAATGTTAATATATCCTGTAAGGCATAATAATATTATGGAAGAAGGATTATTGGATAATAGTATAAAAAGTGTTAGAGTGATATCGAGAGATGAAATATTACGAGGTGACCAACAATGAAAAAGTTAAAAATATTAGTATTGCTAATTAGTTTATTAGGTCTTACTGCCTGTAATAAAACTGAACTTACTATAAAAGAAATGAGCGGAGCACAGTGTGAACATGATGATAGACCTTTAAATCATAAATCAGAATATAATATTAGCTTTATACCCTATAAGAACATATTCAAGACGAATGAAGAATTAACAATAACGATTAATGGTAAAGAATATACAGTGGTATACGACGGAAGTACAAGGTATTTTAAAGTTGATTATGCATATCATAAGTATTATGCTGATAACGTATGCATTGAGATAAATAAAAGGACTGGAACCATAATAAGTTTTTATGATAATAATCCTAGCGAGAAACTTTATCAAAGAGATAAAGATGCCTGTTTACAAGCAGCAATAGATTTTATTAACAATCATAATTTGGGTATTAATTTAGAACAATACGAGCTTGTATATGCCAATGATGGTGATGGTTTATATAATGTGTACGATTTTGAATGGCGTGGAAAAATAGAGAATGTGTATACAGCTGCAAACTTTAAAATACGGGTAAGTAAGGTTTCTGATAAAGTAAGCTTCGAATCCGAATACCTTGATATGATGGAAGATATAACTTTGCCAGACTCATATGACAAAGAAACTATCGATAGGATGATAGACGAAAGATTAAACGATATATACAGTGAAATTAAGGATACATACACCATAAAATGGCGTGCAAAAGAGTTGCAATATCTTATAAAGTTAAAGAATGGCAAAATGGCCTTAATTTGCGAGACAACCTCATACATAGAGGAAAAGGATAAGTTTATACTTGATTCTAGTGACGAAAGTGAATTTATAATATTTTTAGAGTAAGATATTTTACAAGTAGATAGTGCGTATTCAGAGAATAATGAATATGCACTACTACTTAAAATAGCAAATTTGTAGGTTGTGAAACAGCTAATAATAGTGAATGATGCTTATTACATGCAGCGGTTAATGCAGGAGCAACATATGCGATAGGATTTAAGGAAAAAATAGATTGTACTCAGGCGAATATTTGGACAGAATATTTTTGGAAATATTATTTTTCTGGAGAATATGATGTACGAGAATCGGCAGAAGCTGCCGCAAAAATGGCAATGATTATATATCCTGTGTTAGAAGAAGATAAATCAGAAGGTTTGTTTGATGATAGTATTAAAAGTGTTCAAGTTATTGATTAAAATACATTAGGAGATTGGTAGAATATATGAAAAGATTAAAAATAATAATATTATTATTTATGTTACTCATTCTTACAGCTTGTAATAAAAAAGAACTTACTATAAAAGAAATTCATAGAACACAGTGTGAACATGATGATACACCATTAAATCATAAATCAGAATACAATACAAGTAGTATGAGTTACAAAAACATTTTAAAAAAGAACGAAGAATTAACAATAACGATTAATGGTAAGGAATATACGGGGGAATATCACTGGACAGAAGTAAATTCTAAAGTGGATTATGCATATCATACTTATTGTACTTATGATGTTAGTTTTGATATAAATAGAAAAACAGGAAATCTTGTAAGCTTTCACAGTACTCAGAAAGAAGAAGAAGTACCTGAACGAGATAAAGAGGCGTGTTTACAAGAGGCGATAGATTTTATTAATAATCATGATTTGGGTATTGATTTAGACAAATATGAACTAGTGTATGAAGATGATGGTGATGGTGCCTATAAAGTATATGATTTCAAGTGGAGAGGTAAGATAGATAATGTTTACACAGCTTCCAATTTTATGATAAGAGTAAGCAAAGTGACTAACAAAATTAGATTCGAATCCGAATACCTTGATATGATGGACGACCTAACTCTACCGGACACATATGACAAAGAAACTATTGATAAGATGGTAGACGAAAGATTAAATGGTATATACAGTGAGATAAAGGATACATACACTATTGACTGGCGAGCTAAAGAATTACAATATCTCATAAAGCTAAGAAATGGAAAAACAGCAATAATTTGTGAGACAACCTCTTACATACAGCCAAATGATAAGAGTAAGCCTACTACCGGTGATACAAGCGAATTTATAATCTTTTTGGAATGATTTTTGAAAAAAGTATATTTACAAATCAAAAAATATATGATATAAGAGAATATACGAAAAGGGAGTAGTTGCATGTAGAACTACATGTCTTAGCTTTCGTCAGGACACCTTATAGGTCGGAAGTTAGGCAATTACGGATTGAACAAGACTTTTTGTGACACATTATATAGTGTGCGCAAAAGGTCTTTTTTGTTTATAAAAAGTTCTTGTGCACATAATTAAGAAAGGAGTTTGGCTAGATGAAAGAAAAGTATCTTATGCCCAAGGAAGAGCTTGTTAAAGGTAATGACATTGTAAATGGTTTATCTTTTGAAGAAGCTAAAGAAAGATTGTTAAGAGATGGAGAAAATGTTTTAAGGGAGGAAAAGAAAAAAAGTGTATTGCAAGTATTTTTAAGCCAGTTTGCAGATTTGCTTGTAATTATTTTGATTGTGGCAGCAGTTATATCAATGATATCTAAAAATGCAGAAAGCACTATAGTTATATTTGCGGTAATAATTTTAAATGCAATATTAGGAACTGTTCAGTATGTGAAGGCGCAAAAGTCACTTGATTCTTTAAAGCAGTTGTCATCGCCACATACGAAGGTTTTAAGAGCTGGTGTAAAAAAAGAGATAGCTTCAAAGGATGTTGTAAAAGGGGATATCATTCTTTTAGAAGCCGGAGATATGATTGTTGCAGATGGAAGAATTATTGAAAATTTTTCTTTGCAGGTTAATGAAAGTTCTCTTACTGGGGAATCTACAAATGTTGATAAAAAAGATATAGATATTGAAAATGAATGTGCTCTAGGTGATAGAGTTAATATGGTATACTCAGGTAGCTTGGTAACCTACGGAAGAGCAAAGGTTTTGGTAACTGATACTGGAATGGATACTCAGATGGGTAAAATCGCAGGCCTTATGAATGCAACTAAGGAAAAGAAAACGCCATTACAAGAAAGCTTAGATGGCTTTAGTAAAAAACTTGCAGTTATTGTAATGATAATAAGTGTATTTGTATTTGCTATAAGAATATGGCAAAAAGAACCATTAATTGATTCTCTTATGTTTGCAGTTGCGTTGGCAGTTGCGGCAATTCCGGAAGCTTTAAGTTCTATTGTTACAATAGTTCAGGCAATGGGAACTAGAAATATGGCAAGAGATAATGCTATTATAAAGGAGCTTAAGGCAGTAGAAAGTTTAGGCTGCGTATCGGTTATATGTTCAGATAAGACAGGAACTCTTACACAAAATAAAATGACTATTAAAGACGTATACATTGAAGGCAAGTGTATGTTGCCGGAAGAAGTTGATATTAGAAAGCAGCTACACAGATATTTTATGTATATGGCTATTTTAAATAATGATTCAGTAATTGATGACGGAAGAATTATTGGTGACCCAACAGAAGCATGTCTGTTAGAAATGGTAAGTAAGGCAGGCCTTAGCAAAATAGGTCTTACTGAAAATGATATTAGAGAAATGATGCCACGTATGGAAGAAATACCTTTTGATTCTGACAGAAAGTTAATGAGTACTAAATACAGACTTCATGGTGTCCCTACAATTTTAACCAAGGGTGCAGTGGATATGCTTCTACAAAGAAGTGAAAATATTGCAACAAATGAAGGTGTAAGACCTATTACTAAAGAAGATGTTGAAGCTATTTTAAAACAAAATGAAATATTTTCAAAAAGAGGTTTAAGAGTATTAGCATTTGCATATAGAGAAGTTGCAGAAGATGATGATTTGGATATGGGTGATGAGTATGGTTACACATTTATTGGTATGGTTTCAATAGTTGACCCACCAAGACCAGAGTCTATGGCGGCTGTAGCGGATGCTACAAGTGCCGGTATTAGAACTGTTATGATTACCGGTGATCACAAGGTGACTGCAACTGCGATTGCTAAGGAGATTGGAATATATAGAGATGGCGATATGGCTTTAACTGGTCAGGAGTTGGATGCTTTAAGTGAAGATGAACTTATGGATATCCTCGAAAAAGTATCGGTATATGCAAGAGTTTCACCGGAAAATAAAATTCGTATTGTAAGTGCATGGCAGGCTAAAGGAAAAGTTGTTGCAATGACTGGAGATGGTGTAAATGATGCACCAGCATTAAAAAAGGCAGATATTGGCGTGGCTATGGGCATAACCGGTACAGAAGTATCAAAGGATGCATCGGCTATGATTTTGTCAGATGATAATTTTGCAACAATTATAAAAGCTGTTTTAAATGGAAGAAATGTTTATAGAAATATTATAAATGCAATTCAATTCCTTTTATCAGGCAATATGGCTGCGATTTTGGCAGTTTTGTATTGCTCGATTATGGCGCTTACAACACCATTTGAGCCAGTACATTTGTTGTTTATTAATCTGCTTACAGACTCGCTTCCGGCTTTAGCTATAGGCATGGAGCCAGCTGATAAAGGGCTTTTAAAAGATAAGCCAAGAAATGTAAAAGAAGGCATATTGAATAAACGTTTTACAATTAAATTGGCAGCTTATGGTATAATGATTGCAATTGTAAGTATGATAGCTTATTATATTGGATATGAAGTGGATGGAAAGACTGCAAGTACAATGGCATTTGCAACACTTACCCTTGCAAGATTGTTCCACGGCTTTAATTTAAGAAGTGACAAACCATTATGTAAAATTGGTATTTTTAGCAATAAATGGAGTGTGGCGGCATTTTTAACTGGCGTAGTTTTACTAGCAGTAGTATTATTTGTGCCACCACTAGCAAAATTATTTATAATAGTACCACTTACAGGTGTTCAAATATTATTTATAGTTTTACTGGCTTTCATTCCTACATTTATTGTTCAAATTGTGAGAATCATAAGGAGATAAAATGTATTTAATATCTTTGTACTTTGACGATGAAACCAATAAACGAATAGAGGAATATAAAAGATTGGTAGGTAAAAGCACGGGGAATGACACTATGCTTTTGCCGCCTGTTCCACCTCATATTACAGTGGCAGCTTTCGATACAAGAAATGAAGAATCTGCTAGAAAAATTTTTGATTTTAGTGTAATAAACTCTAAAGTTGGCAAGATAACATTTGCATCAGTTGGCACATTTTTACCTTCAATACTATATATTACACCGGTTTTAAATGAATATTTATTTGATTTATCACAGAAAATATATGATGTATTAAAGGAGATGGAAGATACTGTTGTAAGAGATAAATATAGACCATATAACTGGCTGCCTCACGCCACCATAGGCAAAAATCTTACTAAAGAACAGATGCTTAAGGCCTTTGGTGTGATGCAGAATTGTTTTGGCGTATTTGAGGGTAAAATAACAAAAATAGGATTGGCAAAAACCAATCCTTATAATGAAATATTTACTTTTGAATTACCTTGTTCTTAATAGCTTCAAAGCTTTCTTTACTTAGGAAATGTTCTATCTTGCAGGCATCTTCACTGGCGATGTCTGCTGGAACACCTAATCCTACAAGCCATGATGATAAAAGCTCATGGCGTTCATATATCATATCAGCAATAGTTCTTCCGGATTCAGTAAGATAAATATATCCGGCATCTGTAACAGTGATGTGATTTTGTTCACGAAGATTCTTCATCGCAATACTGACACTGGATTTTTTAAAACCGAGTTCATTGGCGACATCAACGGAGCGCACTACTGGAAGACTCTTGCTTAAAACAAGTATAGTCTCTAAATAATTTTCTGCAGATTCACCTAAATTCATCCTAATCCTCCTACTAATTGAAATGTCCTAATTTTTATTATCTCGTTTAGTATACCATAGAATTAGTAAAATTTAAACATAAATTTTTTGAAAAAAACTATTGACTTATTTCAAATGATTAGGTATTATAAACTTAAGTTAGTTAAGACTAACGGAAAGGAGCCAATATGGGAACGGAAGCTATTGAAATTTTGAAAACTTTAGATTTTAGGGATTTGACAACGCAGTTGGTTATGCAATGTGCTCCGTTAATTTCTGGATTAAAATTTTCAAATCTTCTTTCACTACAGTCAGATAAAATGGAGGAATTAGAAAGAATTATAGAGGATACTGATATCTGTGCTTATTATTTAACTGGAACAGACCGTCGTATATATATTCTGTTATATAACGAGGAGGAACTTAAGGCATATATAGCCCACCCTGAAATAAAAGCATTTCTGCAAAAACTTTCATATAGTAGTTTTGAATTGGAAGATATTTTAAAGGAATTTAAAATAAGATATTCAACATATATGCTCACTAAGAAAAATTTCCCCCATGAAATGGGTGTGATACTTGGCTATCCCATAGAAGATGTAGTAGGCTTCATTGATAATAATGGCGAGAACTTTTTATACTCTGGTTACTGGAAAGTATATGAAAATGTAAAAGAAAAAAAGAAGATTTTTACAAAGTATGAAATGGTTCGAGAAGCCATGATTCATCTTATTTCTAAAGGTATTAGAATTAACGAGATAATACAATTTAAGGAGGAAAAGTTATGGAGAATATTTATGTAATTTATTGGTCGCAGACAGGTAATACAGAGGAGATGGCAAAGGCTGTTGCTAATGGAGTTGAAGCTGCTGGAAAGAAAGTAAAGCTTTGTGCGGTTTCAGATGTAAAAGTGTCGGATTTAGATGAAGCAAATGTATTTGCACTTGGTTGTCCAGCAATGGGAGCTGAAGTTTTAGAAGAGTCAGAAATGGAACCTTTTGTAGCTGAACTTGAAAAAAATGTTAGTGGAAAAACTATTGCTTTATTTGGCTCATATGGCTGGGGCGATGGTGAATGGATGAGAGATTGGGTGGTAAGAATGTCAAATGCAGGAGCGACAGTTTTAAACGGTGCAGGTCTTATTTGCCAGGAAATGCCAGATGATGATGCAATCAGTGCTTGTGTAGAAATGGGAAAGGTTTTAGCGGCAGTATAATAATAGGGCAAGTATCATTTGATACTTGCCTTTAACTTATTTCAAAAACATATGAATTAATTTGTTGTTGAATTTTTTGTATGGTTGATAGCGCATTGGTAAATCCATAAAGGTTTTCTTGTCAACAATGCTCTTAGTGTGAGAGAAGGTTAAGAAACCTTGCTTGCCATGGTACGAACCCATACCACTTTGACCTACACCACCAAAGCCCATATTGGATGTGGCAAGATGGATAATTGTATCATTTATACAACCACCACCAAAGTTACAGCGGGATAAGAACATATCCTGTGTTTTTTTATTTTCGGAAAAAATATAAAGAGCAAGTGGTTTTGGTCGTGAGTTAATATAAGACACTGCATCATTTATATTTCGGTAAGTTATAATTGGCATAATTGGACCAAAGATTTCTTCCTGCATTACAGGATCATCAAAGCTTACATTTGACATAACTGTAGGTTCAATACGAAGTGCCTTAGGGTCAAGGTTTCCACCGTGAATAACTTTTTCGGGCATAATAAGTGAACTTATTCTGTCATATTGCTTTTGGTTAATTATCTTACCGTAATCCTGATTTTCTAAAGGCTTTTTGCCATACTGAAGTATAATTTCTGTTTTGATTTCAGCAATAAGATTATTGGCAATCTTTTCGTCACATAAAACATAGTCAGGTGCAACACAGGTCTGACCACAGTTTAGATATTTACCAAATACAATTCTTTTAGCTGCAAGCTTTAATTTGGCAGTAGAATCTACTATGCAAGGGCTTTTTCCACCAAGCTCTAAGGTTATAGGTGTAAGACGGCTACTTGCATGAGCCATAACTTCTTTACCTACGGCATAGCTTCCTGTAAAGAAAATGTAATCAAAGTCCATATCTAAAAGTGCCTGATTTTCTTTTCGTCCACCTGTAACAACAGCTACATATTCTTCTTTAAAACATTTTGATATAAGCTTTTTAATTACCTCGCTGGTTGCAGGGGAATATGCACTAGGCTTGATAATAGCAGTGTTACCTGCTGCAATAGCATCAATTAGGGGGTCGATTGTAAGCATAAATGGATAATTCCATGGACTCATAATGAGTACATTTCCATATGGAGATGGCTTGGTAAAGCTTCTTGAAGCAAATTGAGCCAAAGGCGAAGGAACTCTTCTTTCCTTTGCAAATTTTTTAGTGTGTTTAATCATATAGCTAAGTTCGCTAAGAACCATACCTACTTCGCACATATAGGCTTCAAATTCACTCTTTCCAAGATCTGTTTTTAAAGCTTTTAAAATATCATCCTGGTTATCTAAAATAGCTGCCTTTAATTTCTTTAATGCATTTATTCTGTTAGAAACTGCAAGAGTGTGTCCACTTGCAAAAAAATCCTGTTGTTTTTTTAAAATATTTTTCATATATGTCCTCCTTAACGAGCCCAAACGACTTATCTTAAAGTCGTTGGCGAGTTACCGCAATCGAAAGTCGCGAGAATTTGTTTCACAAATTCCTAATTAACTTGCGTTAGCAAGTTATATGAGATGCGATTTCGGTTGTCGGATAAAAAATTTGCGAAAGCAAATTTCAAATTGACTTTGGTGTCTCACCAGGACACCAAAGTCATATGTCCTCCTTAACGAGCCATATGACTTGTTATTACATTACGCAATAATAAAATTGTTCAAGTTCTTTTGCATCCATAAGTACAGGTACCGGATACAGTGGATTGCCCTCTTTGTCAGCATATTTTGCTAATTCACTAATATCTTCTTCTTTAATTCCTTCAATTTTAGTGCCTATATTAAGCTGAATCTGCATTGCTTTAATGGCATTGATAAAGAGTAGGGCACCTTCTTCATAGGTATGCTCTTTTGTTGCTAAGCCGGCTTCTAATGCAAGGCGATATAATTTCTTATATACACTTGAGCCATAAGCCTCTAAAACATAAGGAAGAAGTACTGCATTTGCAAGACCATGAGGTGTGTTGTATTTACCACCAAGAGAGTGTGCAACTGCGTGAACATAGCCCACATAGGATTTTGTAAATGCACTTCCTGCAAGATATGCGGCATAAAGCATTTGTTTTCTGGCCTTCATATTAGAACCGTTTTCATAGGCTTCTGGAAGGTATTTAAATATAAGTTTAACTGCTTTTAAGGAATCTTTTCTTGTCTGATAAGTTGTAGAACGTCCAATATAAGCTTCTATCGCATGGGTAAGGGCATCCATCCCGGTTGTGGCAGTGATTGATTTTGGTAAGGTTTTTGTAACATCAGGATCAAGAACTGCATAATGTGGAATTAATGGGAAGTCATTAATTGGATATTTATGACGAGTCTCTGCATCGGTAATTACTGCTGCAAGAGTAGTTTCACTACCTGTACCTGCAGTTGTTGGAATTGCAATAAGGGGAGGTAATTTCTTGTTGATTTTTAAAATACCCTCCATCTTATCTAAGGTTTGCTTTGGTTTGGCAATTCTAGCTCCGATTGCCTTTGCACAGTCAATAGATGAACCTCCGCCAAATCCGATTAAAGCCTGGCAATTGTTATCAAGATACAATGCTCTTGCTTCTTCTACGTTGGTAGTAGTAGGGTTTGGTACAGTTTCATCATAAACGATACAAGTTATATTGTGTTCTGCTAAAGTCTCTTCTAAAGGCTTTGTTATATTAAATGAGCGTATGCTTTTATCTGTAACAAGCATTACACAGGTAATATCTTTTTCCATAAAAAGCTGAGGTAAGTCATTAATGCTGTCTAATTTCTTTGGCTTTCTATAAGGTAAAAATGGAATGGCAATTCTAAATATCGTTTGGAAAGTTCTGCAATAAATCTTTTTAAATTTGTTCATCTGTAAATTCCTCTTTCAAATAAATAGTTAAGTTCTCTGATATAAGAGATAAAAGCCTATACATAGTAAGCCGTTCTTCATCATCAATACCGTTACTTCCAAATTCAACGGCTTTGTTGATAAGATCTTTGGTCTTATCTGCTATTATCTTACCTTCAACGGTGAGCATAATGGGAGCACGATATTTTTTGACTGGGTCTACTGTCACAAGCTTTCTTTGAATAAGTTCCGTAATATTACGGGAGGTAGCAGCTTTGTCTTCTACACACATGTTACTAAGTGCAGTAAGAGTCAGACCTTCGCTGTAGCAATTCAAATAATAGAGATACATAACATGGCTGCCTTTTAGATTAAATTCACGCATTTCCTCCGTTTTAATCTTTTGCAGACAGCGATATATCTTTGTTATCGTTGTTGTAAAAAGTTCAAATCTGTCAACCATAAAAATCCTCATTTCTTAGATGTTGATTTATCAACAATTATGATAGCAATTAAAAGTTGACTTGTCAACAAGGCTATTGTAAAATATATACAAATTGGAAAAAGTGGAGGAAATATATGGAGTTTATAGTATTTGATTTAGATGGTACATTGCTCAATACTTTAGATGATTTACAGGATTCAATGAATTATGTACTATCTTCTAATGGCATGCCAACCAGAACTTATGAAGAAATAAGAAGCTTCGTAGGTAATGGCATAAAAAGGCTGATTGAATTATCCGTGTCTAAGGATTGTTCTAATGAGCTTTTTGAAAAATGTTACGAAGAAATGTTAGTTTATTATAAAGCACACTCGCAGATAAAGACAGGACCATATGAAGGCGTGGTACGATTATTAAATAATTTAAAGGCTAAAGGTAAAAAGATTGCGGTTGTAACCAATAAGGTGCAAGGCTCTGCAGAAGATGTGTGTAACAAATATTTTGAGGGGCTTATAGATGTTATAATAGGAGATGACAAAACCACACCTTTAAAACCGGCGCCAGATAATGTGTTTAAAGCCTTAGATTATTTAAAAACTACAGTTGATAAGGCTGTGTATGTAGGTGATTCTGAGGTAGATATAGCAACTGCAAAGAATACAGGTATTGATTTTATAGGTGTAAGCTGGGGCTTTAGAGAAAGAAGTCTTTTAGAGAGCTTTGGCGTTAAGATTGCAGATGATGTAGAAAGTTTGGAAAGGATGTTGATATAAAATGAATTTAAAATTTAAAAAGCCTCTTATGTTAGCGGAGGCACAGGCAAAGCAGAGCGGATTTATTGCAATATTGGAGATATTAATATTTGTAGCAGTGTTTTATATAGCTACATTTGTGGAAGTAATACCACTTTCGGTGTTTTCGGTTATTGTGATGTTTACATCTAAGGAATTTATGGATGCAGTTAGAAATGGTGAAGATGTAACGGAACTTTCCATGGAATTGTCATATTCAGAACCAATGATGATAGCACAGTTATTTATTACAATATTTATGATAATTGTTGTATGTCTTTTTTGCAGACTTTTACAAAAAAGAAAGATGGCAACCTTAGGTTTTAGAAAGAAAAATGCTCTTAAAGAATATTTAATTGGACTTGTAGTAGGTGCAGTAGTATTTTCTGTAATAATGGGAATTTGTGTATTGACAGGTGCAGCAAGTCTTGAATTGAGAAAAGTAACAGGCGTTATGATTGGTATGCTGGTAGTATATTTTATTGGCTTTATGATACAGGGCATGTCAGAAGAAGTACTTTGCAGAGGATATTTTATTATTTCATTTGCAAGAAAGAATAATAAAATATGGCTTGGTATTATAATTGGAGCGGTGATGTTTGCGGCATTGCATCTTGGCAATCCGGGAATTACACTTTTATCGTTGGTTAATTTGACTTTGTTTGGTATTCTTGCAGGTATATATTTTATTAAACGCGGTAATATCTGGGGTATCGCAGCTTATCATAGCATGTGGAACTTTATACAGGGTAATTTCTACGGAATAAAAGTAAGTGGACTTACTATTGATTCGTCAGTATTTGTTGCAAATATCAATGAAAATATGTCATTTATTAATGGTGGTTCATTTGGCATTGAAGGTGGTATTTTGACAACTATTGTACAGCTTGTTGTAATAATTATTTTGATTTTTACTAAGCAGAAAGAATGTGAGGAAGAACAGTGTATCGAGAAGGAAGCTTAGAAGAAATATCCGATGGCAGACTATATGAACTTAATGATATGGCAAAATTAGGTTGCGATGATTGTAAGGACTGTAGCGCTTGTTGTAAAGGTATGGGTAATACGGTTTTGCTTGACCCGTGGGATGTAAGAGAACTTAAAAAGGCACTTAATATGTCTTTTGAAGAATTACTTAAAGAATATCTTGAACTAAATATTGTTGAAGGTGTTATACTTCCTAACATACGTATGGGTGATGGTAAATGTCCATTTTTAAATGAGATGGGAAGATGTAGTATTCATAGTAGCAGACCAGGCGTGTGCAGGCTGTTTCCACTTGGAAGATATTATGAAGATGGCAAATTTAAGTATATTTTGCAGACTAATCAGTGCAAAAAAGATAAGCGAACTAAAGTTAAAATTGAAAAATGGATTGGTATTGATAACATAAAAGAATATGAAGAATTCGTGTTGAAATGGCATTATTATGTTAAAGATAAATCTAATGAGATTAAAGAAAAAGGTGATACCTCATTTGCAAGAGAGGTCAATATGAAGCTATTAAATGATTTCTTTGTAAATGATAATTTGGAGGCAATATGAGAAAGATAAGACATATTTTAATTGTAACATGCATAATGGCTCTTTTATTAGCCGGCTGTAACAAAAAAAGTGCAGTAGAAGGAATTATGTATCCATCGGTACAGAATACAGATAAAACAACAGACGCAGATAAGGGTAATAACAGCCAAAAGCCAACAAGTGGTAAAAATGAACAACCAACCAGTGGCAACCAAGGTGAAGAAGCAACCAGTGGAAATCAAGGTGGCAACCAAGGAGAGGAAGCAACAAGTGGAAATCAAGGTGGAAACCAAGGAGAGGAAGCAACAAGCGCAAGTCAGGGTGGTAACCAGGGCGAGGAAGCAACAAGTGGCAGTCAGGGCGGAAACCAAGGAGAGGAAGCAACAAGTGGCAGTCAGGGTGGTAATCAAGGCGGAAGCAATGGTATAAAACCGCTTAAGGTTAGTGGAACAAAGATAACTGATTACGATGGCAATGTTGTTCAGCTACGAGGTGTAAGTACTCACGGACTTTCATGGTTCCCTGGATATGTTAATAAAGAAGCCTTTACTCAGTTTAAGAATGAATGGGGCTGTAATATTATGCGACTTGCAATGTATACAGCGGAATATAACGGATATTGTACAGGTGATGCTAATAACAAGCAGAACTTAAAGAATCTTATTGATAATGGTGTTAATTATGCTACAGAGCTTGGAATGTATGTAATTATTGACTGGCATATTTTAAATGACAGTAATCCTCATACATATAAGGAAGAATCTAAGAAATTCTTTGGTGAAATGTCAGCTAAGTACAAAAATCATACAAACGTAATTTATGAGATTTGCAATGAGCCTAATGGTGGTACTTCATGGTGGGATGTAAAGTCTTACGCGCAAGAAGTAATACCTGTAATAAGAGCTAATGACCCTGATGCAATTATTATAGTAGGTACTCCAACATGGTCTCAGGATGTAGATCAGGTAGTTAATAACAGAATTAATGATCCAAATGTTGTATATGCCCTACATTTCTATGCGGCAACACATACAGACTGGATTAGAAATAAGCTTCAAACAGCTTTAAATAATGGAATTCCTGTAATTATATCAGAGTTTAGTATATGTGATGCATCAGGAAATGGAGCAATTAATTATAATGAAGCACAAAAGTGGATTGATATGATTAAGCAAAATAAAATAGGATATGTTATGTGGAATCTTTCAAATAAAGGTGAAACATCTGCATTTTTCAATTCATGGTGCCAGAAAACATCGGGATTTACAATGGATGATTTGTCGGCGACAGCAAAATGGTTCTTATCAATCAAATAAATTAGGAGGCAAAATGAATAGCTACGATAATATAAAGGAACAAACCAAAAAGCTTGTGGAGGAGTTGGTTATAGAAGCTAATTTAAAGCAAGGGGATATATTAGTGGTTGGTTGTTCATCCAGTGAGATTAAAGGTCATAAATTAGGCACAGACTCAATGCCACTTATAGGTGAAAATGTGTTTGAAAGCATAATGGAAGTATTAAAGCCTAAGAAAATATTTCTTGCAGCTCAATGCTGCGAGCATCTTAATAGAGCCTTAGTAGTGGAAAAGGAAGCTGCAAAGGGATATGAGATTGTATGTGCAGTGCCAAAGCCTAAGGCAGGAGGTTCATTTGCAACAGCGGCGTATAAGGGCTTTGATAATCCTGTGCTTATAGAAGAAGTAAGAGCAGATGCAGGTCTTGATATAGGTGCAACGCTAATAGGCATGCATTTAAAAAGGGTGGCAGTTCCTGTAAGGCTAAGTCTTGATAAAATAGGTGAGGCCAATATAACTGCAGCTAAAGTAAGACCGAAATATATAGGTGGAGAAAGAGCTGAATATAAATAGTAACCAAAAGGTCAATTCGCCATAGAATATACTATATTAAAATTTTAGGGTGCAATGTGAAAAGTATTTGTTTTATAGGCGGTGACTTAAGACAACGCTATATGTATAAGGAGTTAGAAAAAAACGGTTACGAGCTAAGCTCCTATGGGCTCTTTGAAGAAGAAAAGGATGATATTTTAAAAAGTATGGAAAAGGCAGATATATATGTACTTCCAATCCCAGTAAGTAAGGATGGAGTTCATATTAATACTCTGCTTAGTAACAAAGCAATGTCACTTACAGATTTTTGTAATAATGTATCAAAGAATACAAAGATATTTGGTGGTATGTATACGAAAGATTTTTATAACTGTATGGAAGAAAAGTCCATACAGTTATATGATTTTATGGGGGATGAAGGGATTGCAACCTTTAACAGTATTGCAACAGCAGAGGGGGCAATATTAAATGCAATGATGGAGTCGCCAATTAATATACATCACAGTCGATGTCTGGTGGCTGGATATGGAAAATGCGGAAAAACTCTTGCAAATAAATTAAAGGGCTTGGATGCATTTGTAACAGTAACGGCAAGAAGTGAGGACGCATTGGCTCAGGCTGATACCTTTGGTATAGATACATTTTCCTTGAATCAGTTAGAAAGCAGAATAGCACACTATGATTTTATATTTAACACTATTCCTGCAAAAGTATTTAAGGCTGAACATATAAAAAATGTAAAAAAGACAGCTGTAGTTATTGATATAGCATCAAATCCTGGAGGGGTGGATTTTTTAGCCTGCGAAAAATATAAGATTTGTGTAAGACATTGTTTATCAATACCAGGAAAATATGCACCATTAACTTCCGCAAGAATATTAAATAAGGCTATGTTAAATGAAATTAATAAGGAGGAGTTATGAAATTAGAGGGGAAAAATATAGGTTTTGCCATAACTGGCTCATTTTGTACATTTGCATCAATAAAGGAAGCAATAAAGGCACTGGTGAGGGAAAAGGCTAATGTAATACCAATATTCTCATTTAATGCCCAAAGCATAGATACTCGTTTTGGAAATGCCAAGGAATATGTAAAGGAAATTGAAGAAATAACTGGTAATAAGGCGCTTTTAAAGATTGAAGAGGTTGAGCCGGTTGGGCCTAAAAATATGACGGATATAATGATAATAGCACCATGTACGGGAAATTCCTTAGCAAAATTTTATAATGGTATAACGGATACACCGGTTTTAATGGCAGCAAAAAGTCATATAAGAAATTCAAAGCCATTAGTAATATCATTATCAACTAATGATGCATTGGGCTTAAATTTGAAAAATGTAGGAGCTTTGATGGCTGTAAAGGACATATATTTTGTGCCTTTTGGTCAGGATAATTGTCTTGGAAAGCCTAAATCCATGGTCGCATATGTAAAGGATATAGTTCCAACCTTGGAAATGGCATTAGACGGCAAGCAAATACAACCAATAATAAAATAATTGCCAGGCAAGGGGAAACTCTTGCCTTTACATATATTTTGTGATATTATTAATTAATGTCGAAAATTCATATTATGGAGGATATTATGGCTAAGATAGCAGTTGTAACAGACAGTAATAGTGGAATTACCCAGTCGGTAGGAAAAGAGATGGGTATATATGTAATTCCAATGCCATTTTTTATAAAGGAAGAACAATATTTAGAGGATATAACTCTAAAACAGGACCAATTTTACAAGATGATTGAGGAGGATGTGGATGTTTCAACATCACAGCCTTCACCAGGTTCAGTTATGGATTTGTGGGACAAGCTTTTAGAGGAATATGATGAGATTGTTCATATACCAATGTCTAGCGGACTTAGTAGTTCTTGTGATACAGCGACAAGCCTTGCAAGTGATTATGATGGTAAGGTAGTTGTAGTAGACAATAAGAGAATTTCAGTAACTCAAAGAGTTGCAGTAGAAGATGCTTTAAAGCTGGCTAATGAAGGTAAATCGGCTGCACAGATTAAAGAGATACTAGAAAGAGAGAGCTTTGAATCAAGTATATATATTACTTTGGCAACCTTGAAGTATTTAAAGAAAGGTGGAAGACTTACACCAGCAGCGGCCGCTATTGGTACAATTCTTAATTTAAAGCCTGTTCTTCAGATTCAGGGTGGTAAGTTAGATGCCTTTGCTAAGGTAAGAGGCTTTGCACAGGCTAAAAAGGTAATGATAGATGCTCTTGATAAGGATTTAAAAGAGAGATTTAAAGAAGATTACGAGAATGGTAATATGACAATAATGGTTGCACATACACAGAATTATGAAGAGGCAGAAGCACTTTTTAATGAGTTAAAGGAAAAATATCCAAAGCTAAGAGCCACATATTGTGATCCATTGTCACTTAGTGTATCATGTCATATTGGACCGGGGGCATTAGCAGTAGCCTGTTCAAGAGAGGTAAGATATTAATGGAATTAAAGAGAATAGAAAGCTTTTGTGTTAATCATTTAGAACTTCTTCCAGGAATATATGTATCTAGAAAGGATGAAGTGGGCAATACTATAGTAACTACATTTGATCTTCGTTTCATACGTCCTAATTTTGAATTAAGTATGACAACAGCAGGCATTCATACAATTGAACATTTAGGTGCCACATATCTTCGTAATAGAGATGATATTAAGTCAGAAGTTGTTTACTTTGGACCTATGGGTTGTAGAACAGGCTTTTACCTTATATTAAAGGGTGATAAAGAAAGCTCTGATATAGTACAGCTTATAAAGGATATGTTAGATTTTATTATTGCTTTTGATGGTGATATACCGGGAGCTACGGCAGTTGAATGTGGTAATTATTTGGATAATAACCTTATGGAAGCAAAGTTATATGCGAAGAAATATAGAGAGATATTATAAGATAATAGAAGAACTGATTTCTCAGACGGAAATCAGTTCTTTTTATGTTTAAGCTCATATAAATTCTGCAAAAGTATACCGCCTATGATTAAAATTAATGCAATAACTGCATTTATTTTAATCGGTTCTTTTAAAAAGATTGCGGATATAACTAATGATAAAAATGGTATTAAATATGCCATATTTGCTATAATAGCTGTATTTTTAGCGTTCTGTAATGCCAGTGCCCAAAGTAAATATGCAATAGCATTAATTACAATTCCAAGCCACAATATGCCTACCCACTGAAAGCCTTTAATAGGAACCCAGACTTCTGTAGCAATGCCTAAAAATGTAGAACAGACAGCTACTGTTAACCAAATAATCATCATAGAAATATTTTGATTGAAGTCAAATTTTTTATTAAGGACTGAAAATAGACCATAGCATATAGCTGCTACAATACAACTTATAATTCCAAGCTTTGTGTTGCCCTGTGGGTTAGTCTGTGTTCCTAAGGAAAGTACAATAATACCTATAAAGGAACAAAGCATAGCCAGAATTTTAATTGCAGTCAATTTTTCTTTTAAAATTATACAAGAAAAAATAACAATCATAATTGGCCACAAATAATTAAGTATACAGGCTTCCTGAGAACTTAACTGTGCTAATCCGTAATAATAAGCTGTAGAATACAAAAACAGACCAATAAAGCCAAGTAGTGCCATAATACTGTAGTCTTTTAAGGAATAGGTTTTCATTTCCTTAAGCTTTCCATTTTTTACATTTATAAGGAGTAAAAACAAAAATGCGAAATAGCTACTAATGGATAATGCCTCTAAATTAGGAATGTCAAATAATAGCTTTTTAACTACAGCGGCCATTGTGGACCATATAAATATTGTGGCGAAAGCATATATATAATTCTTTTTCATAATATTACACTTCAAATATCAAATCACCATAAGATGGGAATGGCCATAATGACTTATCAACAAGCATTTCAAGCTCATCGCAAGGTTTACGGAGCTCTACCATAGCAGTGGTTACATTGTCTTTGTAATAAATAGCTTTGTCCTTAGCATCTGTAACAGATTTTGCATATTCTAAATTAGAAATAAGCTTAGATAAAGCTTCTTTTGCATTGCGTAGGTAAATACTTACACTGTCTAAGGTTTCTTTTTGTGTAGAGGCATCACAGCCTGCAGCAGTTACTGAATTAACTGAGTCAGCTAAAACAGTGGTATATTTGATTACGGCAGGTATTATGTATTTGCTTGCAATTTCAACCATTGCACGGGCTTCAATATTAATTGCCTTAGTGTAAGCCTCGTATTGAATTTCTGCTCTAGATTCAAGCTCAGTCTTATTAAATACGCCAAATTTTTCAAATAAATCAATTGCCTTATCTGTAACTAAAGCAGGAATTGAATCAACCATAGTTGCAAGGTTTGGAAGGCCACGACGTGCAGCTTCTTCTACCCATTCTTTAGAGTAGCCGTTACCATTGAAGATGATACGCTGATGTTTTTGGAGAATTTCTTGTATTGTACTCATAACATCTTCTTCAAAATTAGTACTCTTTTCTAATTTGTCAGCTATTTCACAGAAAGCTTCTGCAACGATTGTATTAAGAACAACATTTGGACTTGAAATAGAGGCAGAAGAGCCTACCATTCTAAATTCAAATTTGTTGCCAGTAAAGGCAAATGGAGAAGTTCTGTTACGGTCAGAAGCATCTTTTTTAACTTCGGGAAGTGTAGAAACACCGGTATTAAGGCGTTCACGTTCTATAATGTTGGTTACTGAACCTGTTGTCGCAATCTGATTTAATAAATCCTCAAGCTGAGTTCCAAGGAAAATGGAAATTATTGCAGGAGGAGCTTCATCAGCACCTAAACGAAGGTCATTACCTACATTTGCAGCAGATTCACGAAGTAAATCAGCATGAACATCAACAGCTTTGATAATAGCTGCTAATACAAGTAAAAATTGAGTGTTTTCATGTGGCTTTTTACCAGGCGCAAGCAAGTTTATGCCATCGTCTGTAGTAAGTGACCAGTTGTTGTGCTTACCGGAACCGTTAACACCGTTAAATGGTTTTTCGTGTAAAAGACAAGTAAGACTATGGTGACCGGCAACCTTTTTTAAGGTCTCCATAACTAACTGATTGTGGTCAACTGCTATGTTAACCTGAGCATAAATTGGAGCTAATTCGTGCTGTGCAGGAGCAGCTTCATTATGCTGAGTTTTTGCTGAAACACCTAATTTCCAAAGCTCGATATTAACATCACGCATAAATAATGCAACACGTTCTCTGATGCTTCCAAAATAGTGATCTTCAAGCTCCTGGCCCTTTGGAGGCATTGCACCAAAGAGAGTGCGACCTGTAAATATTAAATCTTTTCTTTGTAAATATTTTTCTTTGTCAATGAGGAAATATTCCTGTTCAGCGCCAACTGAAGGGGTTACTCTTTTGGAGGTTGTATTACCAAAGAGTCTTAAGATACGAAGAGCCTGAGTGTTAATAGCTTCCATTGAACGAAGAAGCGGAGTTTTAGCATCTAAGGCTTCGCCAGTATATGAGCAAAATGCAGTTGGGATACATAAAGTTGCTCCAGCCGCATTTTCTTTTATAAATGCAGGGGAGGTACAATCCCATGTTGTGTAACCACGGGCTTCAAATGTTGCACGAAGACCACCTGATGGAAATGAAGATGCATCAGGTTCACCTTTTATTAATTCTTTTCCTGAAAATTCCATAAGAACACTACCGTCTTCTTTAGGAGCAGAGATAAAAGAATCATGCTTTTCTGCTGTTATACCTGTCAAAGGCTGGAACCAGTGTGTATAGTGGGTTGCACCCTTTTGTAAAGCCCAGTCTTTCATAACATTTGCAATGACATTTGCAACTGCCGGATCAAGTTCTACACCTAAGTCTATGGTGTTTCTCAATTTTGTATAGATGTCTTTTGGAAGGCGTTCTTTCATAACGGCATCATCAAAGACATTTTCAGCAAATATATTTGCTATATTAACTGTTTCACTCATAAAATAAATCCCTTCTGTTATATTAATATTAATCTATTTTTGCTTAAACGCAATAAATTATTTTAAACGTTTTGCCAAAACGACAAGTCGTTTTGCATCATCTCCTATACAGGTGGATAAAGTCATTATAGTATCATCCTTTGTATATGAAACGCCTGTGTCATATAATTGTTTATTTTTAATCTGAGCCTGAATTGAAGCAAAGGTTTCATCATCATAGCTGGTTGTATAAATCATACTGTTGGCAGGAATTACACATGCAGCAAAAATCTCGTATTTGTAAATGCCCTGTTCAGTATAAAGGTAGTAATAACGATTTTCCTTTGTCTTGTAAAAATCTTCCTTCATATAGCGGTTAAGCATACCAAACATTGTTCCGTTTTTCATACTGTGACCATATATAAGTGTGTTGGCATCATCAAAACTGTGAGAGTTGCGATAATCGGAAAACAAACATCCGGCAGCATTTTTGGTGCCTGTGATTGTATGGTCAAGATAAAAGCTGTTATTATCTGTATGAACGATAGGAAGGTTAGTTGATATGGCAGGAAGACTGATATAACCTAAGGCATCTTCATTTTTTGCAAGTAAGGCCTTGTGGTTATAATTTAAAAATTTGTATCCATTGTCAGAATCAACGGAACCATTTGAAGTTCCTGAACTATCACTTATGATAAAATTTGGAACTGAATCTGATGTGAATACATCATCCATAACCTTTTCGTACTCTTTTTCACCCTCTTTATATTCGTGTGAAATTTTTAAAAGATTAAATAAGGAAATACATAATACAACAGTGGCAATACCGATTACTGAATATCGTACAATCTTGAAAATGAGACTGCCCTTTTTAGGGGCAGACTCATCAATAATGATTTCTTTATTATCAGTATCTTCTGCTGGAATATCATTAGTAACCTGTTCTAAATCTTTTTCCATAGAATCCTCCGTTGAAATTAAGCCTTGTTAATAGAACCAAATAATTCCATCTTTTCTTTAACAGTGTTCTTGATTGCTTCACAGCCAGGAGCAAGAAGCTTTCTTGGATCAAATCCCTTGCCTACAAGGTCTTTGCCTTCTTCAACATATTTTCTTGTTGCTGCAGCAAAGCTTAACTGACATTCTGTGTTAACATTAATCTTAGCTACGCCAAGAGATATAGCTTTTTTAATCATATCTTCAGGAATACCTGTGCCACCGTGAAGAACTAATGGCATATCGCCAACCTTTTCCTTAACTGCTGCTAAAGTGTCAAAGCTTAAACCAGCCCAGTTAGCAGGATATTTGCCGTGTATATTACCGATTCCGGCAGCTAACATAGTTACGCCTAAATCTGCAATCATCTTACATTCATTAGGATCTGCACATTCACCTGCACCGATTACACCGTCTTCTTCGCCACCGATAGAACCTACTTCAGCTTCTAAAGACATTCCTTTTTCAGCACATACCTTAACAAGTTCTGTTGTCTTTTCAACATTTTCTTCTATTGGGTAGTGTGAACCATCAAACATAATTGAAGAAAATCCGGCATCGATACATTTGTAGCATGCTTCGTATGAGCCATGGTCTAAGTGAAGTGCTACAGGAACTGTAATCTTAAGTTCTTCAAGCATACCATTAATCATACCTACGATTGTCTTGTAACCACACATATATTTTCCAGCACCCTCAGAAACACCAAGGATAACAGGAGAGTTACACTCCTGAGCTGTTAAAAGAATTGACTTAGCCCATTCGAGATTATTAATGTTAAACTGACCTACTGCGTATTTCCCTTCACGAGCTTTTTCTAACATATCTTTTGCTGATACTAACATTATATTACCTCCGTAAAAAAACTATTTTTATAATTATACCAAATAATATAAAAAAATGAAAGTTGAAAATACTTAAAGTTAGTAGTATAATATAAAAATCTTGTGAACTTGTGTTTTGCAAATAAAAAAGGAGGCATTTATGCTAAGTGCAATGGTATTTTTAACCAATATGGCAGAGCCTGACAAGGGTAATGTATTTATAGCTTTTTTAACATTTATATTTTGTATAGTGGGAATAATTGCACTTTTTTTAGGGATAATCAAGAAAAGCGCCAATAAAAGAGAGTGGCATATATTTTTCGATATGAGGAATCAGACCCTTGAAGACCCTGGTGCAGAGAAACTTCAAAAAGATAAGAAAAATTCAACTATAATGATAGTGGCAGGTATAATAATGATACTTATATCTCATATTTTAGATTATTTTGTGTATATGTAAAATACCCCATAAAACGGGAGGAGGCGAACAACTTTGGTTGTTCGCCTTTTTATGAAAAAAATAATTGTATTTATAAACGAGTATGCTTCGCTTTTATCTATCTTATAATCACATTATATTGTGAATAAGTGAAAAAACAATGTTTATAATGTAAACCTTTATTTAAGTAAATATGAACAATTTATGAACACCTACATTTTTTCAGGCTCTGCATATTCTACGCCAAAGGTATCTACAGTTACAGATTTCATAATCTGAGCCTCTAAAGGTCTGTCTCTAAAATCAGTTGCAGTTGAACTGAGTTCTTTTAAAGTTTCTACACCCTCTGTTAATTTTCCAAATGCAGCATATGCTCCGTCTAAATGTGGAGCTGCTTCATCCATAATAAAGAATTGTGAACCTGCTGAATCAGGATGCTGAGCTCTAGCCATTGATAAAACACCTGTTGTATGCTTTAAATCATTGGCAAAACCATTCATGGCAAATTCACCAGGTATTGTATAGCCAGGACCTCCCATTCCTGTACCGTCAGGGCAGCCACCCTGAATCATAAAGCCTTTAATAATTCTGTGGAAGCAAAGTCCGTTATAATAGCCCTTGTTAATAAGACTGATAAAGTTATTAACAGTATTAGGTGCTATTTCAGGATATAATTCTGCAACCATTTTACCTCCGTTTTCCATTTCAAAAGTAACTATTGGATTTTGTGACATAATAAAAAATTCCTTTCTGTGTTTGATGTTTAGTATATTTTAAAGTATAATGTAGAAAAAGTCAAAGCAAAGAGGAAAAAGATGTTAAAAGAAATTGTATACCTTTTAAGTGATGAATTTAATGAAGCTGAATTTACTACATACAAAGAGCGAAATGTCCTTATAATAACCAATAATAAGTATGCTGTGGAAATGGCTGATTTATACAATATTCCAGTGGTTTGGGCAGGATGTGGGGAAATGCTTACAAAGTATGCCATAGAATCTGCAACAGATATTGATTATAATTACATAAAACGTATTTATAACAGATATTATGGCTATGATAATGAGATTATTGTTACTAAAAGACTTATTTTAAGAGAAACTAAGTTGGAGGATTATCAGACATTTATAGAAATATATGATGATGAAGATGTAAGAAAATACAATCCGCCCTTAGAAGAAAAAGATGCATTAAAGGCATACATAAATACAGTATATCCTTTGTATGATTATGGTCTTTGGACAGTTGTAAGAAAAGAAGATGGAAGCATCATTGGAAGAGCAGGCATTGAAAATGGTGACGAACTTCAATATATGATAAAGAAAAATGAACGTAATAAAGGTTATGGAAGCGAATGTGTAGCTGCCATAATTAAGTATGCAAGGGAAGAATTACAAATGGAAGATCTCCGTGCAAAAATACATCCGGATAATCTTCCATCCATAAAGTTAAATAAGAAGTTTAATTTTAAGCTTATTGCAGATTGAAAATATATTTTATAAATGTTATTACCTTATCTTTTCTAGGTGTATTAGAAACTACGAAAAGAATATTCTGTCTTTCTAAATACAGTTTAGAATCTTTTGCAAATTGAGTATCTTCAATATAAATGCCACAAGGATAGCTGTGAGTGATAGGATTACCGTCGTCATCATAGGCTACCTTGTTGGCATAAAAAAGCCTGCCTTCTAAAGCATTTAATACATCCTTTGGTAAAACCTCGGTAAGGTCTGTAGCACAATTTAAAGATAAGAATATCTTTGAAGCTTCGTCAGTTGCGATAACAACATCATTTTCTTTGGCAGTTATCTTCATGGCAAGATTTTCAAGGGCAGATGAATAGTATTCATCATTTAAATTAGTTCCAAGAGAACCGATAGTAACCTCTACACGGTCCTTGTCATTGTCTATACCTAAATGATTGCCAAATGAAGTGGCGATATCTTCAGCATTTGCCAAGGGCGAATTATATATGGAAATATACATTACTCTGTTGTATGAGTTAGATACAATAGAATGAATTAAAGCTATAAGGGAAATTATAACTACTAGGGTTACTATAAAGGGTAATTTATAATAATCCCAGAAGTAGCCCATTTTTTCTTTAAAGGTCATATCTTTAAATTTTTCCTTTGACTCATTCATTTTTAAATTAAGCTTTTCTTTTATACTCATATTTATACCTTCCTTTGTTACAATGAAAACATTATAACATAATTTAGACAAAAACCCTAGAAAAATATATTAAAAAACTGTGAAATCGTATTGTAAGAATTAAGGAATTGTTATATACTTAATGTTTGTATGGTAAGAAATACATATAAAAAGGAGATTAGATATGGGTATATTTAATATGGATAGCAAATTTATGCGTTTTATGATTAAGTTTGCAGATATGATGATTATAAATATATTAGTGATTATTTGTTCAATTCCTGTAATTACAATAGGACCTGCATTAACCGCAGGTTATTATGTGGCATTAAAGGAAGTAAGAGATGAAGAAGGCTACATACTTAAGAGCTTTTTTAAATCATTTAAGGCTAATTTTAAGCAAGGTGTTATAGCTACTCTTATATTAGGGGCTATAGCAGGCTTTTTAGGGTATGAATTGTTTATAGTATATCAATGGGCATGTATGGATAATACACCTGAATATGCAAGATTAGTGTTTGGTGCAGTTGTTGGACTTGCAATACTTGTAATGATGATAATATTATATCTTTTCCCTCTTATGGCAAGATTTTATAATACAATACCTAATTATTTTAAAAATTCGGTTATGCTTGGAATTAAGAATTTTCCTTCATCTATACTTATGATAGCAATAGTTATATTTGTGGTATATATGTATTTGGTTAACTGGATGATGATATTTTTTGCCGTAGGCGGAGCAATATATCTTAATTCTATGATAATGGTAAGGATTTTTGATAAGCTTATGCCAAAGGAAGAAACTGAAGAAGAGGAAGGAATTATAGAAGAAGAACCTCAAAGAGTGGTTATAACTCTAGAAAATATGGGACTTTCAGGAGAAGATATTTCTAATAAAAACTAGTTGAATATTTGGTTATTATTATGTATAATAAATGCGTAATTTAACAATATTATTATTAAGAGGTGATATGAGATGAAGAAGATAATTTCTTTATTGATTATCGTATTTGGATTAACTACTGTACTTTACGGATGTAGAGGCGGTAAGGGTAATCAAAAGCCTACTAGTAGTAATGACGAACCACAGTATGGTGGTTCAATCGTTGTAGGAGTACAGAACGATATCGACAGTCTTGACCCACATTTAGCAACATCGGCAGGAACTAAAGAGATTCTGTTTAACATCTACGAAGGTTTAGTAAAATCGGATGAGAATGGTAATTTGATTCCGGCTGTAGCAAGCAATTATAAGGTATCTGATGACGGTAAGGTCTATACATTTACCTTAAGAGATGGAATTAAGTTCCATAACGGTAATTTAGTTACAGTAGAAGATGTTAAATATTCGTTAGAGAGATGTTGTGGATTATTGGATGGAGTTGTATTAAACTCATCTTTAAAAACTATAGAGAGTGTTAAGATTGTGGATCAGAAGACAGTGGAGGTTACACTTAAGTCTGCTAACTCAGAGATGATATGCTATTTTACATCAGCAATCATTCCTAAGGATGTAGATACAGCGAAGACTCCGGTTGGTACTGGTCCTTTTAAATTTGAATCATATTCTCCACAGGAGAAGGTAGTACTTGCTAAAAACGATAACTACTGGGTAAATGGATTACCATATCTTGATACGGTAACATTCAGAATCGTAAGTAATGCAGATTCTGCAGTAATGTTTTTGAAAAGTGGTGGTATAGATATGTTTTCATATCTTACTGATGATCAGGTCCTTGAATTACAGGACAGCCACCAGATACTTACAGGTATGTCAGATACAGTTCAGGCATTATTTATTAATAATGCAGTAGAACCATACAATGACATAAGAGTAAGACAGGCAATCAGTTATGCTATTGATACTAAGGCAATAGTAGAATACGTAAGTGGTGGAAAGGGTACTGCAATAGGAGCGCCTATGACACCAGCACTTGAAAGATATTATGCTGACTATTCTAATGCATATGCATTGGATGTAGCTAAGGCTAAGCAGCTTTTGACAGAAGCAGGATATCCTAATGGATTTACAATGAAGCTTACTTACCCTACTAATTATCAGTTCCATATTGATACAGCAACAATTATAGCTGATCAGTTAAAGGCTGCCGGTATTAAGGTAGAACTTGTTCCGGTAGAATGGGCAACATGGTTAAGCGATGTATATACAGGCAGACAGTTTGAAACTACTGTATGCGCAGTAACAGCAAACCTTGCGCCAAGCTATTTAGTGGCAAGATTTGAAAGTACATCTTCAAAGAATTTTATCAACTATAGTAGCGCAAGCTTTGATGCAGCTTTTAAGATAGCTAATAATACAACAGATGATGCTGTAAAGATTGAACAATACAAAAAGATTCAGCAGATTATATCAGAAGATGCAGCATCAACATTTATACAGGTAGCTCCACTTAATGTAGCATTAAGTAAGAACTACGCAGGTTATAAGTTTTATCCTATTTATGTACAGGATATGTCAACAGTATACAAAGTGAATTAAAGAAAGAAGGTAGCGATATGAAGTATTTTGCAAAGAAATGTGTAATCCTCATAATTACATTATTTCTCATTTCTGTCGCTACCTTTTTGTTATTTCAGGTAGTGCCGGGAGACCCAGTACTTTTGATTATAGGGACAGAAGAAGTAAGTCCTGAAAGAGAGGCGCAGATAAGAGAAGAATTTGGACTAAATGACGGCCTTGTTATAAGATATTTCAATTTTGTAAAGGGTGTATTTAGTGGCGATTTGGGAACCAGCTATGTATATAGAAGTCCTGTATCAGAGCTTATAAAGGATAAGCTTTTAGTGACTCTTATGCTGGCACTAATATCGGTAATAATGATTATTCTTGTGGCTTTTCCACTGGGAATCATGTGGGCAAGAGTCACTAATAAATATGGAGAGGCGGCATGCAATGTAATAACACAGACTAGTATGTCTATACCTTCATTTTTTATAGGAATATTGGTAATATATATATTTAGTATTGTTTTAAATGTATTCGTGGCGGGCAGATATGTAAGCTATGAAGAAGATTTTATAGGATTTATGGGATATCTTATATTTCCTGCAATAGCAATAGCATTTCCTAAAATTGCTATGGTTGCACGTTTTCTTAGAAACGCAATGCTTGATGAAATGAATAAGGATTATGTGAGAACAGCATATAGTAAGGGCTGTTCAAAAAATAGAGTTATGTATGTACACGTTCTTCGCAATGCGTTGATACCTGTGCTTACATTTATGGGCGTGATTATTGCAGAAGCCGTCGCCGGAAGTATTGTAGTAGAGCAGGTGTTTGGAGTTCCGGGTATTGGAAGACTTTTAATAAGCTCAATATCTAACAGAGATTATCCAGTTGTACAGATACTTATACTTTATATGGCAGCAGCTGTTATAATAATATATTTTATTTTGGACGTAGTGTATAGAATTGTAGACCCGAGAATAAGGAGAAATCAGTGAAAAGAAAGAATGCTTATCTTATAAGTGGCGGAATAATTATAGCCATATATTTGATTTTGATAATAGTAAGTATATTTTACACACCTTATGACCCTGTACAAAATTATTATGACCAGAGGTTATTAGAGCCTAGTATGGAGCATCTTATGGGAACTGATAAATTTGGAAGAGATGTATTTAGCCGTGTGCTTATGGGTTTAAAGACTACAGCGCTTGTTGGCACCTTAGTAGTGGTGATAGGTGGCGGAATAGGTACGGTAATAGGTGCATTAACAGGTTATTTTGGTGGCATTGTTGATGAAGTAGTAATGAAGATTAATGATGCAATTAACGGCTTTCCAAGCGTACTTTTGGCACTGGTATTTATTAGTGTCTTTGGTATGGGTAAAGCAAATGTTATAGCGGCGTTAAGTGTAGTATTTATACCAAGCTTTGCAAGAATTGTACGAAGTGAATATATAAAACTTAAGGAAAGAGATTATGTAAAGAGCGCCAGACTTATGGGAGCCTCCCATATAAGAATTATATTTGCACATATATTTCCCAATATAATACCTACTCTTATTGGAGCATTTACAGTCGGATTTAATAATGCGGTTTTAGCTGAGTCAGGACTTAGCTATCTGGGACTTGGAGTAGTGCCTCCGGATGCCAGCCTTGGTATGATGCTCTCAGAGTATCAGTCAAGACTTTCAAGTGCACCGTGGTGCGTTTTATATCCGGGAATAGTGATTGTGTTGTTGATTTTAGGTTTCAGCCTTTTTGCAGAAGGGATAAGAAAGGAATACAATGTTTAGTATAAAGAACCTTGTAGTAGAATTTGATAATAATACAGCCGTTAATAATATAAGCTTTGATATTAATGAAGGTGAGATAGTTGCCATAGTAGGAGAATCAGGCTCAGGAAAAAGCGTTACAGCTCTTAGTATAGCAGGCCTTTTAAATGAAGAAGCAAAGATTAAAAACGGTAGCATAGAATATAATGGAAAAGATCTTTTAAAGCTTACTAAAAAAGAGATGCGTACATATCAGGGTGATGAGATAGCTATGATATTTCAAGAGCCAATGTCATCTCTTAATCCAACCATGAAGATAGGAAAGCAGATGGGTGAGATTTTAAAACTGCATCGTAAACTTGATAAGCTGACGATAAAAGAGATGGTATGTGAAGCCTTAGAAAATACAGGACTTTCTAAAGATAATTATGATAAATATCCACATCAGCTGTCAGGAGGTATGAGGCAACGTGTTATGATAGGTATGGCAATGCTTTGCAAACCTAATCTTTTAATTGCAGATGAACCTACTACGGCTTTAGATGTTACAGTTCAGGAGCAGATAATAAAATTACTGCAAAAAATTAATGAAGAGAATAAGACAAGCATTTTATTTATCACACATAATCTTAATTTGGCAAGGAGACTTTCTGATAAATTAATAGTAATGTCCCAAGGACGTATTGTGGAAAGTGGTAATGCAAAAGAAATATTCGAAAATCCAAAAGAGGAATATACTAAAAAGCTTATAGAAGCTATACCTAAAAGACCGGAGTTGTAGTAAATGAATGAAATTCTAAGAGTCAGAGATTTAAATGTATTTTATAAAGAAAAACCCAAAAACAGACAGATTTTATATGATGTAAATTTTGAAATATATGAAGGCGAAACCTTAGGCTTAGTTGGGGAAAGCGGTTGTGGCAAATCAACTCTTTCAAAGGCAATACTTGGAATGGCAGACATAGTAGAAGGTACTATTGATAATAAAGATAAGGCAAGCCAGATGATATTTCAGGACCCTTACGGTTCTTTAAATCCTGCAAGAACTATCGGCTGGATATTAAATGAACCTTTAAAAAATATGACAAGTCTTGATAAGGATGCACGAAGAGAAGAAGTGTTGAATATGTTGAAAAAGGTTGGGCTTAGCGAGGATTATTATGATAGAAAGCCATCTCAGTTAAGTGGTGGTCAGCGTCAAAGAATATCCATAGCTACAGCACTTTTGGCAAAACCTAAGCTAATAATAGCAGATGAACCTGTTTCGGCATTGGATGTAACAATTGGTCGACAAATAATGGATTTGATGAAATCATTACAAGACGAATTAAAGATATCGTACCTTTTTATTTCTCACGATATAAATGTTGTGTATCATATGTGTGACCGACTTATGGTAATGAAGGAAGGGCATATAGAAGAAATTGGAAATAGGGATAAAATATTTAAAAATCCTACATCTGATTATACACGACAATTAATTATGAATGATTAGAGTGTATTATATGAAGAATTATATGATTTTTTTAAGCTATGATGGTGGCGCATATAAAGGCTGGCAAAGGCTTGCAGATAATGACAATACCATTCAAAATATAGTAGAGCAGGCTCTTGAAAAACTTATAGGTCAGAAAATACATCTTATTGCCTCGGGAAGAACAGATGCAGGTGTACATGCAAAATGTCAGTTGGCCAATTTTAAATGTGATACTTTGAATGAAGATACATTTATACAAAATATTAATGAGTTATTGCCAGCGGATATAAGAATTATTAAAGTTGTTAATGTAGCGCCTGATTTTAACTGCAGATATGATATCAAAAGAAAACGATATGTGTATTGTATGCATTACGGCGAGGTCAGAGATGTGTTTCTTAGAAAATATGTTTATGAGGTTGAAAAGCCAGATATTAGTCTTATGAGAAGGGCTGCAGACAAGCTTATAGGAGAGCATGATTTTAGAGGCTTTTCATCTGAAAAAAGAGATGAAAAAGACACTGTAAGAAAGCTGTATTCCATTGATATAGAGGAAAATAACGGATATATAAAACTGTATTTTGAAGGTAACGGATTTCTTTACAATATGGTAAGAATACTTGCAGGTACAATACTTATGATTGGACAATCAAGGCTTGAATTGGAAATTATAGATGAAGTCTTTGCTACAAAAAGAAGAGAGTTAGCAGGTGAAAAACTGCCTGGATATGCTCTTTTTGTAGATTTGAGATAAATAAAAATAAAGGAGATATACGACTTTGTCGCTTTGATAAGTTGCCAAAGTCGATTTATTTATGCTCAGAAAGGAGGAAAAATGGCAGACGGAAGATTTGAAAAAGTGTATAGCCAGAGCTTGGGATTTGCAGAAGGTGTTGAAATTTTAAGGGATAAGGCTACAGGTGTTAACTATCTTTTTAATTTTGCTGGTAACAGAGGAGGATTAACAGTTCTTCTTGATGAAAATGGAAAACCGGTAATTACAAAATAGGAATGGAGAATTAAAATGACTGATTTAAAACGATTTTTTGAAAAAGAAGATAAAATGGGTTATTATGAAGTGATAACTAAGGAAGCAGGTCTTGAAGTTATAGGAATGGATATGATTCGCTTAAATGAGGGCGATGAGATAACAGCAGATTCTTTGGGATTCGAGCTTGGACTTGTGCTATTGTCAGGTGTTGCGACTATAAGTGCCGGTGCATTTGTAGCAGAAAATATTGGTGGTAGAAGAAATGTATTTGATGGTAAACCAGCAACAGTATATATGCCATGCGATACAAGCTATACTGTAAAGAATACAGGCTGCGGTGTCCTAGAAGTGGCTGTGTGTAAGGTAAAGGCAGATAAAAAATATGAGCCATTTGTTGTATTGCCACAGGATATTATTACAGAGCACAGAGGAAAATTAAATTGGCAAAGAGATGTTAATGATATAATTACAACAAAGTATGAAGGTAAGGTAGATAAAATTGTTCTTGGCGAAACATATGGTTGTGCAGGTCAATGGTCAAGTTATCCATCCCACAAGCACGATACAGACAATATGCCTTATGAAGTAAATATGGAAGAGATATATCATTTTAAAGTAAATCCAAAGCAAGGTTTTGGTATACAGGTTATGTATAATGATGATATGTCATTAAAAGAGAGCTACATAGTAAGAGATGGTGACAGCATTGCCATAAAAGAAGGCTATCATCCCGTAGCTGCGGCTCCAGGTTATAGTGTGTATTATCTTTGGGTAATGGCTGGTAACAGTGGAAGAAAGCTTACACCATGTGATGATCCAAATCATGCATGGGTAAAAGCAGTAGAGAAAATGGTGTAAAACGATTGAAACGAGTTTTGTATTGCAGAGTACAAAGCTCGTTTTTTGTGTGTTAAGGCTGTATTCACTTTTTTGAAAAAAATTTTAATTTTTTTTCATTTTGTAAGCTAATTGTAAGGTTCGTGTAGTAGAATGAGTATAAATAAATTGTGGAGGAAGAAAAAACAATGAGTATAGGTGTATTTAATTTAACATTAAAAAGCTTTATAAGGCGACGTAAGCAGGTGTTTAATACATGTCTTACTGTATTTTTTGTAATGCTTTTCGTAACATTTACAGCAATATTTCGTGACAATATGTACAATGTGCAGAATGAACTTAATAAGGATCATTTTGGTGGCTGGTTTGTAATGGAGATGTCAGCAGGAGAAAATAATAAAGATTTAGAAGCAC
>JAZQMK010000019.1:0-19969 GCA_045543455.1 Lachnospiraceae bacterium | reverse complement strand
TTAATGTGTTAGCTGTTGCGTGTCAAGCACCTGATACTAAACCATCAGAATCTCCTGCCTTAACCATAAGACAGCCAAATGTAGCATAGTCAGATAACATAGCCTTTTCTGCTTCTTCTGGTGTTAAGCCCTTAGACTTTCTTAATTCTACAAATAAATCAATATATGCCTGCTTCTTTTCGCAAGTAAATGGATTAACAATAATGGCCTTTGAAATATCTAAGCCTTCACTGTTCTTAGCAACTTCTTCTTCTGTACCAATAATAACAACATTGGCAAAATCTTCCTTTAAAATTGTCTCTGTAGCTTCAAAAATTCTTCTATCCATTGATTCTGGTAAAATGATAGTTTTTTTGTCAGCTTTTGCTTTTGCTTTAATCTCGTCAATAAATCCCATGATTCTATGACTCCTTCCATAAAAAATATTTCTTTGTTATAAATAACATTTGGATTAATTATAACCGATTTGTTCATTGTATACAAGTTATTATCAAAAAAAAATACAAAATATTTTCTTGCCTGTCATTATAATAACAACTATAATATTATTAAAATAGCTTGGAGGTTTGAGATGAAGACACTTGGAATGATAGTTGAATATAATCCATTTCATAATGGTCATAAATATTTAATAGATACTGCCAAAGAAAAAACTGGTGCTGATTGTGTAATTGCCGTTATGAGCGGCGATTATTTACAACGTGGCACTCCTGCTTTTATGTCAAAATACAGCCGTACACATATGGCTTTATTAAATGGGGTAGATTTAGTTTTACAACTTCCTGTAGTATTTTCTACAGCCAGCTCTGAATTTTTTGCAATGGGTGGCGTAAGTATTTTAGATAAGCTTAATGTTGATTATATGGCCTTTGGTTGTGAAAATGATGATTATAGCTCTTTATTTAAAATAGCCTCTACCTTAGCTAATGAGCCACCAGAATACAGTGAAGAATTAAAAAAACAGCTTCGATTAGGTTATTCATTTCCATATGCCAGAAATATTGCTCTTGATAAATTTACAGGTTGCAATAATTACCAACTTATCACTCCTAACAATATTTTGGCTATAGAATATTTAAAAGCCGTAATCAAACGCAATTCCAATATAAATCCAGTATTAATAAAGCGTGTGGGCGAAGGCTATCACAGCACTAACTCTGACGCATTTTTCAGTTCTGCCACAGCAATCAGAAAAGCAATCATAGAAATGAAATCAGTAAGCGAGCTTAATCTTCCTGAAAATGTAACAGATATTATATATCATAATTTTACACATACCATGCCGGTAGAATTAGATGATTTTTCACCAATTTTCAATTACAAGCTGACTGATATTATATCTAATGAACCAGACAGATTAAACTCTTATCTTGATATGAGCCATTCATTAGCCTCAAAAATAGTTAAAGAACATGACCAGTATAAAGACATTTCAAGCTTCATTAATGTCCTAAAATCAAAGGATTTAACTCATACAAGAATATCAAGAGCTCTGCTTCATATAATTTTAAATATTAAAAAAGATGACTTTGAGCAATATTGTAAAAATGATTATTGTAACTATGTGCGCATACTTGGTTTTAACGAAAAAGGTCAGGAATTTTTATCTCAAAACAAGAAGCTTGACACTATTAAACTCATAACAAAACCGGCCAATGCAAAAGCTACATTGACCGGAATTGATTTAAAAATGTTTAATACTGATGTATTTGCTAATAGTGTTTATAATCAAGTTGTATATGAACGTTTAGGTGCCCAAAATTACCACGAATTAACAACTCAACCCATAATAATTAATTCTTAAAGCTATGGATTGGTGCCGGTATTCTTCCGCCTCTGTTGATAAATTTACTACAGTCAAAGCTATTAACTGGCATTACCGGTGCATATCCTAACAATCCACCAAATTCAACCGTATCTCCAACCTTCTTACCTGTTACAGGTATGATTCGGACTGCGGTTGTTTTTTGATTTATCATACCGATTGCTGCTTCATCTGCAATAATTCCGGATATAGTTGTTGCACTTGTATCTCCCGGAATTGCAATCATATCAAGGCCTACTGAACATACACAAGTCATCGCTTCTAATTTTTCCAGTGTAAGAGCACCTTCAACTACAGCATCTATCATACCCTGATCTTCACTTACAGGAATAAATGCACCACTTAATCCTCCTACATAAGAAGAAGCCATAACCCCGCCCTTCTTAACCTGATCATTTAACATTGCCAATGCTGCTGTTGTACCAGGAGCACCTGCTCTTTCAAGACCTATTTCTTCTAAAATCTCTGCAACAGAATCACCAACTGCCGGTGTTGGAGCTAATGATAAATCTATAATGCCAAATGGAATGCCCATTCTTCTTGAAGCTTCCTGTGCCACAAGCTGACCAACACGTGTAATCTTAAATGCAGTCTTTTTAATAGTTTCACAAAGGACTTCAAAATTCTCACCACGAACCTGTTCAAGGGCATACTTTACAACGCCAGGACCACTTACACCAACATTTATTATTGCATCATCCTCTGATACACCATGAAAAGCACCTGCCATAAATGGATTATCATCAGGAGCATTACACAAAACAACTAATTTTGCGCAGCCAAGTGAATCCTTATCAGCTGTAACTTCAGCCGTTTCCTTAATAATCTCACCTAACAGTTTAACTGCATCCATATTAATACCAGTCTTTGTCGAACCAACATTTACAGAGCTGCATATTAAATCTGTTGATTTCATGGCCATAGGGATTGAACGTATTAAAAGCTCATCACTTTTTGTCATACCCTTAGATACAATCGCTGAATAGCCACCAATAAAATTTACACCAACTGCTTTTGCAGCCTTATCCAAGGTCTTTGCAATAGTTACATAATCCTCTGGAGTTTTACAGGCAGCACCACCAACCAAAGAAATTGGTGTTATAGAAATTCTCTTATTAACAATTGGAATTCCATATTCCTTTTCAATGGCCGCTCCTGTTTCTACTAATTTGCTGGCAATTCTTACTATCTTTTCATATATCTTTTTATTAACTGTTTCAAGATCTGAATCTGCACAATCAAGCAGGTTAATACCAAGTGTAATTGTTCTAACGTCCAGATTTTCCTTTTCAATCATAGCATTAGTTTCATTTACTTCAAAAATATTAATCATAATTATCCTCTTTTCGCTAAATTCTGTGCATCTTATTGAAAATGTCTTCTCTTTGACATTTAATCTTTACGCCAATAGATTCACCAAGTACTTCTAACTCATCACACATATCTGCAAATGCTTTCTTAGAATTATTTGTATCAACAATCATCATCATGTTAAAATATTCCTGAACTATAGTCTGAGAAATATCCAAAATATTAACATCATTTTCTGCAAGATATGTACACACCTTTGCTATGATACCTACTGTATCCTTACCTATAACTGTAATAATCGTCTTTTTCATATATACCTCTTTCTTTATTTAAAATTCTATTATAGCAGAAGCCTGTTCACGGCTTGCAATTCCAATATTAAAATCTGAAGCTTTATATTCATTTTCTGCTAAATCAATTTCATTTGCAACAGTCTGATAAGCCAGCTCTGTATAATTATTTTCTTTACTAAGATGGCCCAATAAAACATTTTTCATATCATCATGTATTATCTGTGAAAGTAACCTTCCACAGGTTTCATTTGACAAATGGCCTCTATTTCCCATTACTCTTTGTTTCAAATAGTATGGATAAGGACCTACCATCAGCATATTCACATCATGATTTGCTTCTAGTACCAAAGCATTGACATCTTTTATCTTCTCTTTTATAGAATCATTATAAAATCCCAAGTCTGTTACCACCGCAGCTTTTTTTCCATTGCATGTAAACGAATAAGCACTAGGTTCATTTGCATCATGAGATACCGAAAACATATCTATTGAAATATCACCAATACCAGTTATTCCATAGGGAATTACATTTAAAATATCTTTATTAATTTCATTTCCACTTTTAGAACTGATTATGCCATCAATTGTACCTTTGCTGGCATATACCGGTACATCAAGATTTTTAGTAAGAACTCTAAGCCCACTTATATGATCCCAATGCTCATGAGTAATAAATATTGCACTAATATCATTTATTGACAGGTCTGCTTTTTTTAAGCCTTCCAAAATTCTCTTTCTGCTAATTCCCGAATCAATCAGTATATGGGTATTGTCACTGCCTATGTAAGTGCAGTTACCACTGCTACCGCTTGCTATTGTCATCAGCCTCATTGTATTTTCCTCAATTCTATATTTTTCCGTCATCAAAGGTTATCGTATTTCTTCCATGTTCTTTTGAATAGTACAATGCCTTATCAGCTCTGTTAAGAAGCATATTAATATTATTACATACATCTGGATATACAGCAACACCAATACTTACATTATAGCTGATATATTTGTTCAGCTCTTCATTATAAACAGAATCACTAAGTATTGATTCATGTATATCATGTACTATGGATACAACCTCTGTATATGTTTTATTTGTAATCATTATGGCAAATTCTTCGCCACCATATCTAGCTACAAATGCATCCTCTTTTTTAGCAATTTGCTGTATCTTATCAGCACAATGTCTGATAACCAAATCTCCAAAAGGATGACCATAGGTATCATTAATAATTTTGAAATGATCTATATCTAAAATAGCCATAGAGACATTTTTGTAATTTTCAAGATTATCAACTATATCCTTGTAATGTGTATTAAAATATCCACGATTATATAATTGTGACAAACCGTCTGTTTTTGATATCTGTTCCAATTTATCATATAACCTTGCATTTGTTATAAATACTGCCATCTGGTTGGCCATATTAGTAAAGAATACAGAATTATTATCATTAAAATAATCATACATCTTTGAACCCACCAAAATAAAGCCTGTACCATTTTCTATATTAACAGGTACACAGCAAAGTGAACCAACACTTTGTTCTGACATTACAGGATAATCCTCTGAATTTACTTTATTAACATAATAATGCTTTTCAACACGCTTCATTCCGGCTATATGTACTTTATCATTAGCAATATGAATAAGTAAATCTCTTAATTTATTATCATCTTTATTCATCAGGGTTATAGAGATATCTTCAATTAAATCCTTATCATCATACAAGGTTACCATGGCAAAACTAAGTCCAAAAAATTTCACTAACTTATCTGTAGCCTCATGAATAATGCTCTCAACTTCAAATTTCTTTGAATATTCTTCTTGTAATTCGTATTGAACTGTAGTTTCTTTATTAGACCTGTCAAGAGACTTGTATGCATTTTCAAGCTCTATACCCTTAGCATTCAACTGGTCATTAACATGTAAGATTTTCTCCTGCATTGCACCAAGCTTGTCATAATCTAACTTTAAGCTGTCAATAATTCTTTCCTTGGCTAAAATTTTCTTTTCATTATTTTCAACTGCATCGTACCAGAATTTTACCACTCCTGCAAATACAATAATATAAATGGTCATACCAACAACGTACTCAACACCCGTAAACCACATACCATCAAGAATAGTCATATACACTGCCGCTACTATGTATGGTATTGCTATGGTAAAGGTTACAATCACAATTTCTACTTTGTTCTCATAATCATAAACCATTACATATTCAAGAAGTATCAAAAACAACATCATATACATTATAGTAGTACCTGCAGGACTAAAGTCAAGAATCATAGTCATAACTGTAATGGTTAATGCCTGTAAGTACCTTATAAAAGCAAGCAGATACTTTGAATCTATATAGTTAAACAGAGAAAATAAATAATCAGAAACAAACAGAATTGTAATAAACAAAGCTGCAACTGCATAGTTATCATCTGTTGTATCTCCTATTACTAAGGACATAATTACAACTACCATATAACAATACAGACAAATACTATTTATTCTAGAAAAGTATTTCTGCACTTTTAGATTTTTCAGTTGTGATTTTTTTTCGGTTTTAACCGATTCATCCTTCATTTTCTTCTCCATTTTGCTGTTTCACCGTCACTGTAAAATTCTCGTAAATTAAAGTTTTATCATCTACCGGCATATTATTAACTTCTATGTAGAAGCCTTTACCTAAGTCCATATACTCAAGTAATTGTTCAACTGTATAATAGTTCTCAATTACAATATCATCATCATTATTTATGTAATATAATTCATTTTCTAATTTACCATTTACATAAGCAAATCTTGGGCACTCCATTTTCTTACCATTAACTAAAAATGTAATAGTTGAATTAAATTCTTCCAGCTGTTTAATCTGCATTTTTGCATCTTCTCCAATAGTTGAAGGTTCAACTCTTACATTACAGCTGTCACTTAATAACGAATTAATATTTGCAGGCTTGTCATCTATGGTAATTAATGCGGGTTCTCCCTTCTTACCTCTTACAAGTCTTGCTTTTTTATTAACTGTAAATCTTAATTCTTTGCCACTCTTTGCAAATAAGTCCTCATTAGGATATGATATCTGTAACAAAGCGTCACTTACATTAAGTCTGCCTGTATCAAACAGTTTAACTCTTACATCATTAACCCTTACATACATAAAATTATTCTGCTGTAAGTAATAATTAAGACATATTCCTACAGGAGTCACATATAAGGCATCCTTTTCATATTCTTTAATATCAAAATCAATATTTTTAAATACTTCCTTGCCTCTTACTGCAACTCTTTCCTTCTGAAGCTTTAGTTCCTCTGCAACATAAGCTGTGTAGCCCGGAATTTTACCGCCACCGCCAACAACAAATACTGCATTAACAGACTTATAACCGTTAAGTTCAATAATTTTTTTACTTGTTTCCTTAGCAAGCTTTTTAACGATTTTATCACAAACCTTTATTACATCCTTACTGTTAGTAACCATAGGAAGTCCCATAATATCTTCATATTCTATGTTGTCGTTACCTTTTCCGGCTTCAATCTTAATATACTCTGCCGTATTAAAATCAACCAGATAATGTTTAGAGACTTCCTCAGTAATCTCATCACCTGCACTTGGAATCATACCAAATGCAACTACATTTCCATCTTTTGTTATGCAAATATCGGAAGTTCCTGCTCCTACATCAATTAAAGCTATATTCAATAATCTGTATTGTTTTGGAATAGCTACATTAATAGCTGCAATAGGCTCTAATGTAAGTCCGATTATATCAAGTCCTGCTATACTAAGTGCCTGATTAAGACCATCTACAACCTCATCAGGTAAAAATGTTGCTATAAGCTCTACGCCTATAAGACTTCCTTTATGATTTTCAATATTATTAAACTCATATCCGTTAAGATAATATCTTATTGGAGTATTGCCTACACAATAAAATTTTGCCGCATTTTTAGCAGAGATTATCTCATATGCATGCTCAACGGCAAGCATATCCAAAGAATATATATTTTCTTTAGTAATTCTGGTTTCTTCTTCAAAATCAATCTCTGCCTTTACATTAACTGTCTTTAACACTCTACCGGCAGCAGCTACACAGGCCTTTGTAAGCTTAAAGCCGATTTGCTTTTCCAAATCTGCCTTTACCATACCAACTACCTTTCCAACCTCTTCGATATCGTGTATCTGTCCGTCAAGCATAGCTCTGCTCTGATGCTCCTTAACGCACATAGCATTAACATGAAAGATATCATTTGAATAATACCCTACAATACCTACAACACTTCTTGTCCCTATATCCAGACCAAATACCATATTAGTCTGATCTTCAATTAGTTTCTTAGCCATAACCTACTCCAATCTGACAATCGCTTACATCATCATCTCGTCTATAATTAATGCTGTTTTTGAAAAATCAAAGCTATTATCAATCACCTTATGACAATGTCTTTTAAATTCTTCTTCTGACAATTGATTACGCATTATACTTTGTGTTTTCTCAACACTGTAGCCTCTTGAATCAGCCAGTCTTTCAATTCTTGAATTAATGTCTGCATACACATACCACAGCTCATCACATATAATATCATAATGATCTTCAATAAGAAGTGCCGCTTCAACAAACACATAATCATATCTTTCTAAACACTTTTCCTTCACAATGTCTTCAATTATATATTTTTTTACCAAAGGATGTACAATACTATTTAAAACACTTAATTTGTTAGGATTGTTAAATACTACAAGTGACAGCTTTTTTCTGTCGATTTCTAAATCAGACTGCAAAATGTCATCACCAAATATTTCAACTATTCTTTGATAAGCTATATTGTCCTTGCTCATAAGCTCTTTAGCAACATCATCTGCATATATAACTTTAACATTATAATTATCTTTAATATATTTTAGTACTGTAGATTTTCCACAACCTACACCACCAGTAATTCCAATAACTTTCATCTACTTTGCCTCATACCAGCTGTTGCCCTGACAAACATCAATCTCTAAGGATACTGATAAATCTGCAACATTTTTCATTTCATTATTTAAAATGTCTTTTACTGCATCAATTTCATCTTTATGTGTCTCTATAAGCAATTCATCATGCACCTGTAATATAAGTCTTGAACGCATATTATTTTTCTTTAGTGCTTCACTTACTCTTATCATAGCAAGCTTAATAATATCTGCCGCTGTTCCCTGTATAGGCGAATTCATTGCAATTCGTTCGCCAAAGGCTCTTTGCATAAAATTGCTTGATGTAATCTCTGGCACTGGTCTTCTTCTGTTGTACATAGTGGTTACATAACCTTTTTCCTTAGCATCTGATACGCACTTATCAAGAAAAACTTTTACCTTTGAATAGGTCTTAAAGTATTCTTCAATGTAGCTTTGAGCTTCTTTCTTGCTTATACTTAAATCATTGCTAAGACCAAATGAGCTTATGCCGTATACAATACCAAAATTAACAGCTTTAGCATTTCTACGCTGTAAATCCGTAACTTCTTCAAGCGGTACATTAAATACTTTTGAAGCCGTACTTCTATGGATATCACTATGCTGTGAATATGCCTCTATCAAAACATCATCCAAAGACATATGAGCTAAAATCCTAAGCTCTATCTGAGAATAATCTGCATCAATAAATACATAATCATCTTCCGGAACAAATACCTTTCGAATCTCTCTTCCCAGCTCCATTCTTACAGGAATATTTTGAAGATTAGGTTCAGTACTGCTTATTCTTCCTGTTGCAGTAATAGTCTGATTAAACTTACCATGAATTCTTTTATCTTCTCTAATATACCCTACCAGTCCTTCTACATAAGTAGAATTAAGCTTTGTAAGTTGTCTGTACTCAAGAATATCTCTTACTACAGGATAATCAGGCGCCAGCTTTTCTAAAACCTCCGCACTTGTTGAATAACCGCTTTTTGTCTTTTTCATACCCGGAAGTCCCATTTTTTCAAAAAGAATAACACCTAATTGCTTTGGAGAATTAATATTAAACTCTTCTCCTATGGCATCGTAAATTCTTTGTTCGACCACCTTAATTTTTTCCTGTAATTTTTGGCCAAAGGCTTCTAACTCTTCTTTATTAACCTTTATTCCATATTTTTCCATATTGTACAAAACATAAACTAATGGTAACTCTATTTCTTTATAAAGCTTCAACATATCAGTCTGTTCAAGCTTTTCATTCAAAACCTCAACTACTGCAAATGCTGTATATGCCTTGCAGATAGCTTCATAAATATCATCATTTGCACTCTTATGGTTAATTCCTGCAAATTCCAATGCTAATTCCATATAAGTGTAGCTTTCCTTTAAAGGATTGAGTAAATAAGCCATAAGACTTACATCGTATATTAAAGGACTATTTTCCGGATTAATAAACTTTAGCTGCTCCTTTAAGTTACTGGTACATATTAATATATTATCATTATTGAGCAATTCAGTAAGCTTTGCTAATAAGTAGTCTCCACTTACAAAGCCCCATACCGGAATATAATATATTTTATCAGTTTCATCGATTAAAACTATTCCGTCAATTAAACCATTATTGGTCAACAGTTCAAAAGCCAGCTTCTTTGCCTTAGAAAATCTTGCAAATATATCTTCTACTATGGCAAAGTCATCTATTCTTACAATCCTATCATTCAAATCCAATTGCATATCCGTCGTTACATTGTCATCAAACTTCTTTAAAAAAGACTTGAATTCAAAGCGTACAAACTGCTCATAGGCTTCTTTGGTAAATAAATTAGTAAGCTTTGCCGCTTCAACACTATAATCATCTAATGGTACATTTGTATCAATTCTTGCAAGCACAAAGCTTAATTCAACCATTTCCTTGCTTTCAATAAGTGCATTTTTGGCCTTATTGCCACCAATATTATCAATATTAGCGTATATATTATCGATTGTATGATATTGGGCAACTAACTTTGTTGCAGTCTTTTCGCCTATACCTGCAGCTCCCGGAATATTATCTGATGTATCACCCATAAGTGCCTTCACACTTATAAATTCTTCCGGAGTAACTCCATATTTTGCAAATACATCTAAAGCACTATAATCTTCTACTTCCTTATTACCACCCTTAGTTTTAGGAATTCTTATGGTAATATTGTCAGAAGCTAACTGAAGCATATCTCTATCACCAGATAAAATAGACACCTTATAACCATCTCGCTCATACGACTTAGCTAAAGTACCTAAAATGTCGTCCGCTTCATATCCCGCCTTTGACACAATACATATTCCCATAGCACTAAGCACTTCCTTAATTAAAGGCACCTGCTGTCTAAACTCTTCCGGCGCAGGCTTTCTTGTGCCCTTATAAGCATCATATAGCTTATGACGAAAAGTAGGTTCCTTTAAATCAAATGCCACAGTAATATTATCTGGTTTTTCATCCTCTATTACCTTAAACAGAATATTAAGAAAGCCAAAAACTGCATTAGTATGCAGGCCTTCATTATTAGTTAAATCCGGCACACCGTAAAAAGCTCTGTTAAGTATACTGTGCCCATCTATTAAAACAACCTTTTTCATATTTTCTCCATTCAAACTTTATATTACCAATACATACAACGCCGCTAATATACATAATATATTAGTAAGTGCAATAGTTATAAATCTTATTCTTTTATATTTTTTATAGGATATTACACGTGATCTGGAATATTCTAATTTTTCCTCAATTTGTCTTTTAAAATCAAAGGACTTTGGTTCCTCTCTCTCAGATAAACCATATTCTAAAATATAATGAATCTCCAGTTCTTCCCTGCAGTCCTTGCACTGTTGCAAATGCTTAAGAAGATCTGTTACCTCGTAGATATCCAAATCATTATTAATATATCGTTTTATAAGCATTTCGCTTTCACTACAGGTCATAATATCCCTCACTTAGCCATACTATCGTTAATAATAAATTATACTACAATCACACTGCTTTTTCAAGTTTACCCATTAGAAATACTCGTAATATGATATTTTCTTAATAAGCTCGTCATCAATATGTAAATATTTACATACGTCAAGGAAATAGTCATCTGTCATTGACGCAATAAAATCTGTTACGATATCATTTGCATCTGCAATAATCTTTTCGCCACTTTCATCTTTATAGCTGTGTCCTAAAATTTCATCATCTAGGAAATGCTTGAATACAGGTGACTCTGTATTTTTATTTTTAACATCATCAATAAATCTGTCATAAAGCTTTTCCATAAGTGGCTCAATAACCTCAACATAAGGAGCATTAAGTTCATCACTGCCATAAATGATAGTGTAATTTTCATCAATAAGATCCTTTAAATCATCAAAAACTTCCTGATCCATATTAAGACTTGACGAATTAATACTGTTTTTAATAATATTTACAACTACATTTGATATTATTTCACTATTTGTGGTTCCTATTAATCTTTCTGTTTTAAATTTAGCTTCTGTTATAAGACCTGCCTTATATAAATCCTGTCTATCTTTTCCAGCATAAGCAATCATATCACTTATTCTTACAACACAGCCCTCTAAAGTATTAGGTCTTAAGCTCTTATGAAAATCATTATCAGTAGTTGAAAAATCCAATAAAGCATCAAAAAGCTCAAAGCTGTTTACATTGGATGGTTCGTATTTCTTGCAGATTTTTTCACCGTTGTGGGCTAAAATACCACTTAATGTCTGTAACGATATATTTGTACCAAGTACATGTCTAAAAAGCTTAGTGCCATAAACATTGTGATTGAAATATTTCTTTTTCACGCCGTCTCTTTCACAGCCTCTTTGGTAGCACTTGCTTAAGTATTCCTCTCCCTTGTGACCAAATGGTGCATGTCCCATATCATGTCCTAAAGCTATAGCTTCAATAAGATCAAGATTAAGTTTTAATGCTCTACCTATGGTTCTAGCTATCTTTGATACAAACTGTACATGTAACGCTCTTCTTGTTAAATCATCATTTCTAAAAAATGAAAACACCTGTGTCTTATCTGCATATCTGTTATACAAAGGATTATGAAGTATGCAATCCACATCATAAGAAAACTGTGGTCTTATAATATCAAACTTTGGTCTCTTAATTCTTATTGCAGCACTATTTTTTGTTGCATACTTAGATAACAGTGCATCATTCTCCTCGTTAACTTTTTTTAAATACGCTTCTTCACCTTCCGTAAATTTAAACATTTTGTCCTCCTAAATATTTATTATTCTATCAGCCCTGGCTATTGTTGATGGCCTGTGAGCAATCATTATAGTTGTTTTGCCACTCATTAGGGCATTTATTGCTTCTGAAACAAACTCTTCTGACTCATTATCAAGTGCTGAGGTTGCTTCATCCAATATAAGTATTGGAGCATTTTTCAAAATAGCTCTGGCAATGGCTATTCTTTGTTTCTGACCGCCTGAAAGTCTGTTGCCTCGCTCTCCTGCTACAGTATCATAGCCATCTTCCAGATTTACAATAAAATCATGTGCATAGGCTAATTTTGCAGCATTTTCAATTTCTTCCCTTGTAGCACCTTCCTTTCCATAAGCAATATTTTCAGCTATGGAAACATCATAAAGGTAAGGTTCCTGTGGAACATAAGCAATTAAATTTCTAAGCTGCGAAAGACTATATTCGCCAAATGCCTTTCCTGCAATTGATATAGAAGCCTTATCAGGCTCATAAAAGCCCATCAAAAGCTTTAAAACTGTGCTTTTGCCACGACCTGAACTTCCGGTAATGGCTACACATTCACCTTCATTTATGTGCATTGAAAAATCTTCAAAAATCTTACGTTCCTCGTTGTATCTAAAATCAAGATTTTCAATAGCTATATATGAATCTGATTTTGCCGCCGGTATATCGTAAAATTCCTTTTCACCTGGCAAATCAATAAATTCAAACACTCTTTTTGCATTTGCAAGGCAGTTAGTCATCTCCGGCATATATCTTCCTAGCTGTAAGAAATGCCAGTTAAATGCGCCGTACATTGTATAAACAGCTGCTATTTCCCCTATGGTTACTATATTGGCCTTAAGACAAGATACACCTATTAACAAAAATAACAGTACACATACTATCTCAAGTCCATAATTAAGACTTTGTAATGTAGATGACATAATATTTTGTTTATTAAGCTGTTTTGCGTAATCTTTATTAATTCTGTTATAATCATCTGCCAGCTTATCTCCTGCATCAAATATCTTAATTACATCACATGCAGCTAAAAGATTAGTAAGCTTTTCAAAAAGATTTGCATTTTCTTTAGAAATAACAGTTCCCATATTTTTCATAGGCTTCATAAAAAGACTATTAATTAAAAGTGTAATACAGCTTAGCAAAAGCATTGCTAAGGTTAATTGCCAGCACAAAAACATCATAGGAACAAAATATACAAACACTGATATAGACGGTGCCACAAGTCGTCTAAATCTTGAACCGAAAATATCTCCCGCTTTACTTGTATCAAATATCATTCTCGATATAAAATCCGCACTATGATTTTCTTCATAATAAGACATAGGTAATCTTATTGCCCTATAAAAAACCTGTTTTTCAAGTGTTGCTATACCTCTTTTTGCTTCCACATTGTATATTATTATAGACCAGCGCCACGCTAAAACAGCCAATACACCAATAGACACATTTATGATAAGTTTCATCGGAAGCTGTGACGCATCTTTTTGTTGAGCCATTTCCAAAATATCCTTTAAAAGAAATGAACTTACAACTCCATAAACAGTCATACTAATGGTTGATACTAAAACCACAAAAAGATACAAATAAAGTCTTTTGTCTAAGACTTTCATTAAACGAATAAAAGTGTTTTTATTGTCCATTTTGCACCTCCTTATCTAAAGCCTCTGCTAAGAGCTGCTTTCCATAAAGCTGGGCGTAAATACCATTTTGTTCTAGCAATTCTTTATGTGTTCCATTTTCCTTTATTATGCCATCACTTAAAACATATATATTATCAGCTCCAATAACCGTATTAAGTCTGTGAGCTATTATGATTACAGTTTTACCTACTGATATCTTATCAATGGCTTTTTGTATAAGCTTTTCAGTTTCAACATCAATTGCTGATGTTGGTTCATCTAATAAAAGAATCGGCGCATTTTTAAGAAATGCCCTGGCAATAGATATTCTTTGTCTTTCACCGCCAGATAATCTTACACCACGTTCTCCTACCACAGTATCATAGCCTTCAGGAAGATTAATAATAAAATCGTGTATATTTGCATTTTTGCAGGCTTCTATAATTTCTTCCCTACTTGCACCGCTTTTACCATAGGCTATATTATCTGCAATACTTTCAGGAAGTAAGAATACATTTTGCGATACCAAAGAAAAACATTCTCTTGCTGACTTAATATCCCATTTTGAAAAATCCTCCGAAAACAGTCTGTAATCGCCACTGTCCTTACCATAAAAGCCACAAATCAGTTTAAATATAGTACTTTTTCCTCCGCCGGAATTACCAATAATAGCTGTTTTTTCTCCTGTTTTCGCAACAAAGCTTACGCCTTTTAATATTTTTTCATCTTCATTATATGAAAATTCAACATTACTAAATTCAATGGCTGTGTCGCCATCCATACCACCTTTATATGTACCTGTCTGTTCAATTGGCGCAGCTAAGAGCTGATTTAGTCTCTTTACAGATACATAACACTCCTTAAAATCAATAATACCCATAGGAATATTTTCAATATTACGTGAAACTATATCCAAAAGAACTGAAAAAGCAAGCATTTGTCCCGGTGTAATACTACCGTTTATTACAAGGAACAATGCCACTACATAACTAATAACTATAGGTAACCAGCCAATAAGCAATTCTAAAACAAATGCCAGAGAGCTTATTCCAGTACGTGCTCTTTCATTTCTAAACACTTCGTCTACCACTAAGCCTACACGTTCATCCTGCTTTTTCTCAAGATTATAGCTTTTTCCTACAACTATACCCTGCACACAATCATTTATAATTGCAGTTCTTTCATCCAAAAGATTACGTCTTAAATTAACCAGCTTTTTTACCTTATTGCTGACATGATTTGAAACAAACAGCAATAAAGGATATATTACTATTGTTATCAGACTCAGTCTTAAATCCATAATAATCATGTATACCATAATTGACACTACGATTATAACAGACGATACCATCATAGGTATGTTTTCCGAGAATAAACGGTTAAGCTCACCAACATCTGAAACAAGACGATTCATTATGCTTCCTGAACCCTTTTCATCAAAATAAGCATACTCAATATTAGGAATTCTATTTGCAATAGTTTCCTTATACTGAGTCTGTACTTTTAAACTATATAATTTAAGCAGATAATTTTCTAAAAATGTTGTTAATAAAGCAACTATCACTGCAATAATAATACTCTTTGCATAAAACTCTATATCAAAATCACTAATATTAGTAAGAACTTTATCAAATGCTTCAGCCACTAAATCATTACTGATTATAATTACACCTGATGAAACAAAGGCCATAATTGCACCTGTTAAAAATATCACTCCATTTTTAGTTGCTATTTTTCCTATTGTATTATTTTTCATACTATTTCCTTTTTATTAATTTTTCATTAAATTATACCAAAATTTGTATTTAAAATCAACATAAAACCGTACTTACAGCAAACCTACGCCACGCAAAATCACAACTGCCATAAATATTGTAAATATTGATGCTATTGATGTCCACACTACTAATTGGCCTGCTAACACTCCGTCATTATCCATTTCCTGTGCCATAATAGCGCTAGATACAGCTACCGGCGAACCAAACAGTGCCACTAAAGCAGGATATACACTTGCATCAAAATCAAGTGCCACTGCTATTCCTAATACAAGCGCCGGAACAACCACTACTCTTGAAGCAGTACCTATTATAATTTGCTTTTTCAATTCTCCTACAACAGCAAAATCAAACAAACCACCCAAAATAATAAGTGCCAATGGTGAACTTATTTTTGATACATTGCTAATTGCATTATATAAAAATGGCAGGCTTCCTGATAATGAAAATACCAATTGTCCATTTTCATCAACAGGTATAAATGAACGTATTGTTAAAGCTATAAGACCACATAAAACGCCCCAAATCAACGGATTTTTAGCTATATTTTTCACACAGCCCATTAAAGAAGTCTTATTACCGTTCTCATCTTTTTTATACATACTCAAAGCTATTACTGCCAATATATTAAAGGTCGGTATCGAAAATGCACTTAATACTGCTGCAATTCCAACGCCCTTTACGCCACCTAAACTTTCAGCAAGGGGTATACCAATAATTGCAAAATTTGATCTGAATACGCATTGCAAAATTACACCCTTTTGTTTATCGTCAGGCACAAAGAATTTCACAAGTAGCAAGCCTGCCACAAACACTGCAAATATAGCTATCTCCGAGTATAAAACAACATCCCATTCAATCGACTTAAAAGATTCAATCTTATATACGTTTACAAATAAAAGTACTGGTAAACAAATTCTAAAAATAAGCTTATTACCTTTTTTAAACCAGCCTTCATCTAAAAAATTCCTTTTCTTTAAAATATAGCCTAATAAAATCAATAAAATCATAGGCATAATTGCATTAACTGCGAATATAAATGTGTTCATTTTGGTCTCCTTTACTTATGATATGGTTCTTTGCTACTTATTCTAAATGCTCTATAAATCTGTTCCAACAATATAACTCTCATCATCTGATGTGGAAATGTCATCTTTGAAAAGCTAAGCTTATAATCCGCTCTTTTCATAACTTTTTCACTAAGTCCAAGAGAACCTCCTATTATTAACACTATATTACTGTTACCCATTAGTCCTAAATCATCAAGCTTTTTAGAAAGTTCCACAGAATCTAACATTTTGCCTTCTATGGCAAGTGCAATCACATATGCACCTTCCGGTATATTTGTTAATATACGTTCGCCCTCCTTGTCTTTAATTGCATTAGCCTGTGCTTGTGATGGTTCTTCTATAGTCTTTTCGTCAGCAACTTCTATTATGTTTAATTTACAATATCTGGATAAACGCTTTGAATATTCATCAATAGCCATATTCCAGTATTTTTCTTTTATTTTTCCAACAGTAATAAGGGTTATTTTCATATTTATCTCCTGTTCTTGTGAAAAGGCAACGATAAATATCGCTGCCTTTATTTTAATGTAACATCATATAATCATAAAATTCTTCTATTGGCATAGGCTTTGCATAATAATATCCCTGAGCAATATCGCAACCCATTCTCTTAAGCATATTTACCTGTTCAATAGTTTCTACACCTTCACATACAACCTTAGTTCCAAGGCCATGAGCAAGGTCAATTATATTTTCAATAATATATTTACTTCTTTCAGAATTTTGTGTTTCTCTAAGGAACACCTGATCAATCTTTAATATATCAAAATTGATGTCCTTTAAAAGATTTAAAGACGAATATCCGCTTCCAAAATCATCAATGGCTATTGCAAAGCCTAAACGTCTTAATTTATTAATCAAGCCAAGAAACTCATTGGACATATCCTCAAAGACATATTCTGTTATCTCTAATTCTATGTAACCTACCGGAACCTCGTAAGAATCTACTATATCTTTAATATCATTAACATACTGAGATGTACTTAGATTAACTCGGGACTGGTTAATTGATATTGGCACTACTTTCTTATTTTCCTTCAATAAGCCTTCAATATATTCACATACTTTATGTAAAACATAAATATCCACTTCTGTCACGAAACCATTTTTTTCAAATAACGGTATAAAATCTCCCGGAGATACAAAGCCTAATTCCTTTGATATCCATCTTACTAAAGCTTCGCCTCCTACGACCTTGCCCGTAACAAAATCGATTTTAGGCTGTATATAAACCTTAAATTCATTATTTTTCAGTGCACTTTCCATAAGCACTGTCATATGCTGATTTTTCTCAAGCTGGATTGCATAATTAGTGTCATATACTGCTACAACACCATTTCTTGTTTCTTTAATGCTCTTTATTGCAATCTCCGCTTTATCAAGCATAGTTTGTAAATCATCATTATTTTCTCTAAAACATACGCCACAGTTACATACTAATTTTATCTTATCCTTATTGGATAAGGTAACATCAACTGTGGTCAAATAAGAATTAATAACATATAGCAGAGTGCTTCTATCAATGTATTTTATACAAAACACAAATTTATCTGCAACCTCTCTCGCAAAGCAGCCTTCATCCTGAACTATGTCTGATATCTTATTGTAAATGCTGTTAAGCACCTCATTTCCCTTATCAATACCATACATATCATTGATGTATCTGAAATTTTTAATATTTAAATAGGCCACTGCACAGTTCTTAGTTAAAACGTTATTATCTGTTATATAAGTTTTAAATTTATTCATATTCCAACCATTTGTAATAGGGTCAGTATATACCATTTCTCTTATCTTAGAATTTTTATCTTTAATTCTTGTTATGATTATCATTTCTATTAGGAGACCCAGAATAAGTACAACTAATAGAACATATACAAGTTCAACCTTTGATATGCTATCAATTTTATGAAATATATCCTGAGTTCCTAATACAAATGTTTTCATATGTTAAAATCCTTTTTATTTATCTTTTAAATATTCATCAATTCCCTTAGCTGCTGCTTTTCCTGCACCCATAGCTAAGATAACTGTAGCTGCGCCTGTTACGGCATCGCCACCGGCAAATACGCCTTCCTTGGATGTTCTACCGAATTCTTCGTCTGCTACGATACATTTCCACTTATTAATCTCTAAGCCTTCTGTTGTAGAAGAAATAAGTGGATTAGGTGATGTACCAAGTGACATAATGACTGTATCTACATCAATTGTAAATTCTGAACCTGGAACTTCAACTGGTCTTCTTCTGCCTGAAGCATCTGGCTCACCAAGTTCCATCTTAATACACTTAATGCCACTTACCCATCCTTCTTCATTTACTAATATTTCTACTGGATTTGTAAGAAGGTCAAAAATGATTCCTTCTTCTTTAGCATGATGTACTTCTTCAACTCTGGCTGGTAATTCTTCTTCGCTTCTTCTATACACGATATGAACCTCAGCACCAAGTCTTAAAGCTGTTCTTGCAGCATCCATAGCAACGTTACCGCCACCAACAACTGCAACCTTTTTACCACCAATAATTGGTGTGTCATATGATTCATCAAATGCTTTCATAAGGTTATTTCTTGTTAAATATTCATTAGCTGAGAATACTCCGTTAGCATTTTCACCTGGAATACCCATAAACTTAGGAAGACCTGCACCAGAACCGATAAATACAGCATCAAAGCCTTCTTCTGTGAGTAATTCATCAATAGTTGTTGACTTACCAATGATTACATTAGTTTCAATCTTAACACCAAGACTCTTTACGTTTTCAATTTCTGACTTAACAACTGTTTCTTTTGGTAAACGGAATTCAGGAATACCATATACTAAAACACCGCCTGCTTCATGTAAAGCTTCGAAAATAGTTACTTCGTAGCCCATCTTTAAGTCGGATCGTAGCCATGTC
>JAZQMK010000018.1:0-54366 GCA_045543455.1 Lachnospiraceae bacterium | reverse complement strand
GCTCTACCAACTGAGCTATCTGGGCACATATTATTTACAGTAAAAAAATTACTGAGTTGCGGGAGCAGGATTTGAACCTGCGACCTTCGGGTTATGAGCCCGACGAGCTTCCAGACTGCTCCACCCCGCGATATTCTTTTCATTTGGATTTCTCCAATGGATGGAGAAGGATTCGAACCTTCGAAGTCGTCGACAACAGATTTACAGTCTGCCCCCTTTGGCCGCTCGGGAATCCATCCATAATTTTGCTCTAACAATATAAAACTATACCATAAAGCAAAACAAAGTGCAAGCTATTTTTTTAATGAATTTTCAAAAGCGCTTTTTACGCCTGAATTATTTTCTGTAGCTGCATATATTACATAGTTACCCAGCTTCATAAGAACAACCTTACCCTGGTTGTCAATTCTTTGATATTCTGTCTGAATATAACCATCAAAAGACTTCTTTCTCTTTTCCCAATATTTCTCAAGACTTGAGTAAACTGCATCCGCCTTACCCTCTTTAGCCTTAATAATGATTATCTCATCTGCTAACATGGCATCAAGAGTAAATCCTGTGATTTCTTCAACATCATCTGCTGTGATACCTTCAAAATAATCCTGCATATTGCTCTTATCAACTGTTGTCCAGTCTGTTGTGCTTACACTCTTTTGGCATTCACGCATAATTGTTTCTGTTGAAACATCATTTGCCACAGATACATTTTCTTCTTTCTTTTCCTTCTTACATGCAACCGCCATAACCATCGCTGTTACAATAAGTAACATTACTAATAACTTCTTCATATTTTTTCCTCCTGTTAAATAATTATTATTTTAATATTCCATTAGAAACATTAGCTTCATAGATTTCTCTTATAACGTTCATCCAGTATGCATAGTATTGTGGTTTAAAATGCATACCGTCATTAGAAAATTCCGTTTTCAAGTAGCCATTTTCATCTTTTAAAGACTGATTTATGTCAATATAATAGATTTCATTTTCCGTAAGGGCTACTTTAAGTTTTTCATCAAACTCCAATATCTTTGAACTCTTTAAATATACACCATTAAGCTTTTCATATTTTTCCCCTATAGGAAATGTTATCTGCACTATGATTGTAGCATTTTTAAAATGCTGTTTCAACTCTTTAACCATAGATATATAATCACTAATTATAGCATCATAATTAGGATATGGCACATTTAAATCGTTACCACCAAGAAGTATAAATATCTTTTTAGGGTTTTTACTCTTTATCTTTGTTTTAATTCCATTGTTATCATTAAGTATTTTTTTAGTACTCATACCCACATCTGCACATACATTATTTGTGCTAAATGCACCGCCTAAGTATGTGTTAGAATAACCAATAAGACCATGGGTAATGGAATCTCCTATAAATAAACAATCTGCATAAAATTGCGTATTAGAAAGGCTTTCCCTTGCCGGAGTCTTTGTATATTGGGCAAGCTGCTTAAAACCGTTTGGACCATTTTGCACTCCACCTGAGTTTATCAATTCTCCCGGTGCCTGAGTTGGTGAAGGTGTGGTCTGCTGCGTAGCATTTTCTACATTTGTCCCCGAAGTAGGCGTGTACGCCGCTTCCGTAATCTTTTTATTATTGTTATCCTTAGACACTTGGACTGCCGCATATATCAACACTATGCATAAACACATACAAGAAAATAATGTTGCAATCTTTAGGCTGTTTTTATTTCTGTGACGCCTTCTGCTGCCTGTATATCTGTTGTTCATTATTTTACCTTTCAGTATTACATTTTCTTTAATACAACTGCCGAATGTGGTGCCAATCCTATTCTCAAATATCCTCCTTTTACAGAATATTCTAATTCATAGGTACTAAAACCATTTTCAGTAGTCTGAAAAATCTGTCTTAAATAATTGTCATCCGTAACATTTGCTTCCCATACAGGAATGTTAGCTATTCTTTCATAACTGTCGTTATTAATAATTACGATTACACTATCGTCTTTATTAAATCTGCCATAAGCAATAAGATTATATTCACCAAGTAAATCCTTAAACGAGCCGTTACTAAGCACCTTTTCTCTTTTGTGCATAGCTATGGCAGCCTTATGAAATGCTATAAGCTCTTTATTTTCCTTACCCCATGGGTAGGTTCTTCGATTATCAGGATCTGTAAATCCGCATACACCGGCCTCATCTCCATAATAAACACCGGGAGCTCCGGGCCATGTCATCTGTATAATTACAGCTTCCTTAAAAATACCGTAATTCAAATCACTGTCTGCTGCTTCTGGTCCTAAAGTATTGGTTCTTCCCACCTTACCATTGGTTCTTGTTAAGAAACGCGAGTGATCATGGTTAGAAATCTGGTTAAGAGCAATTGAAGTTGCCTGCGGACCCATTCTTGCCGCATTTATCTTCATAGTGGTAAAGAAATATTCCCAGTTACCCTTTAAATCATGTCTATATGAATCACTATGTTTTTCCATACCAGTTAAAAACCACGACACAGGCTCCATAAATGCATCATAATTCATTACTGTATCCCATTCATCGCCTAAAAGCCATGAATGTGGATCGCCATAATGCTCTGCCATTATTATTGCATCCTGATTAACTTCTTTTACTTCTTTTCTAAAGCGTTTCCAAAATTGATGGTTATATTTCTCGCTATGTCCTAAATCTGCTGCCACATCAAGGCGCCAGCCATCCACTGAATAAGGAGGCAATAACCATTTTTTTGCAATGCCCATAATATAATCTTCAAGCTTTTTAGAAGCTTCATAATTAAGCTTTGGTAAGGTATCGTGTCCCCACCAGCCATCATATTCCTTTTCACTTCTAAAATCAAAATACTCCCTATAAGGGCTTTCACAGCTTTCATATGCGCCCTTTTCATAATCGGAATTGTCCTTATAAATGCCCTCCCTGTCCATCCATTTATTAAATGAGCCACAATGGTTAAATACACCATCTATTATTACCTTCATGCCTCTATTATGAATAGCCTCTACCAATTGTGCAAAAAGCTTGTTACTTGCCTCAAGATTTTCTTTGTCAGTAACCCTGCTTGCATATAGATTGTCAGGATTCTCATTTACAATAACACCAATATGTGGGTCTATATTATCATAGTCCTGTATATCGTATTTATGATTTGATGGAGATACAAACAACGGATTAAAATATATAGCTTCGATTCCAAGCTCCTGCAGATAATCTAACTTTTCCATAACGCCCTGTAAATCTCCACCATAGAAGGTTCTTACATCCATCGAATCTGGATACTTACTCCATTCTTTAGCTTTAGTTACCGGTTGTCCTATATAGATATATTCGTTATCTTTAACATCATTGGTCATATCTCCATTGCAGAATCTGTCCACATATATCTGATATACTACAGCTCCCTTTGCCCATGCCGGAACCTTAAATCCTGGCATTATTTTAAAATTATAATATTCGTTAAGCTGTTTTAAAAAACCATATTGATTATAATAACATACCTGATTGGAAGAGCTTATTTTAAAATAGTATTTTACGCTCTTATCTGATAAATAATAGTCTGCTTCATAATAGTCGAATATTCGCGTATTAGCCACTTTTTTCATAGGTATCTCACTTATACGTTCTCCGACTTCTTCTCTTTCTTTACATACTAAAAGAACTTCATCAGCATCATATCTGTATGTTCTAAATCTTATGGTAACCTTTGAATTAGCTTCAGGTTCACTTGGAAACCTGTATTCTTCTGTAGCATCGCTATACAACGCCCTAAAATTAATTACAGGCTTCATATTGGTTATATAAAATAATTTTTTCTCTGTATCGCTGTATTCATTAAAATTCTTAGATATCCACATAAAAACTCCATCTGTTTATAATACCATCACTATTTATTTTATCCTTTTATTAGGAAAAATGCAACCTACAAATGAAGTATTTCTTATATCTTAACATTTATATAAAAACAAAGTGGACAAGTCCACTTTTAACTCGCAACAATTTCCATTCGTGCGAGTGCGCATCCCACGGAGTGTTTTTGTTCAATAGGCAAGTCCTCTTTAGAGGACTTGCCTATTGAACAAAAAAAGAACAGCTTCCGACGGCTGTTCTTTAGGAGAAGGTATTTTTATCTACTTCTTATGGGGTGTAGCAAAAAATATATAATGTATTGGGGGGGTTTACATTTATGATTATAGCAAACATCTTTTTTGAAGTGTGCACAAATCTTACAAAAGTTTGCAATCTTTTTTGTGCATTTTTCACAATCAATTAAAATAATGCTTCAAACTCCTCCTGTGTGATCTTTTCTTTTTCTAATAAAAGCTCTGCACACGCTACAAGTACATTTCTTTGCTCCTCAAGTATCTTTGTTGCTTTGTTATAGCAATCATCTATAATAAGCTTAACTTCTTCATCTATAATCTTAGCCATACTTTCGCTATAGCTTCTTGTATGTGCTAAATCTCTACCAATAAATACTTCATTTTCATCTGTATCATAATTGATAATACCAACTCTCTCTGAAAATCCGTATTTTGTAACCATATTTCTTGCAATGGCAGTAGCATGCTTTATATCTGCTGAAGCTCCTGTTGTAATTTCATCAAATGTAAGCTTTTCAGCAATTCTTCCGCCGAGACTAACCATAATCTCCTGAAGCATCTTGCTCTTTGTATTAAACATTTCATCTTTCTCAGGAAGTGGCATAGTATAGCCTGCCGCACCCATACCTGTCGGAATAATGGATACTGTGTGCACAGGTCCCACATCAGGAAGTACATGGAATAAAATAGCATGTCCTGCTTCGTGGTAAGCTGTAATCTTTCTTTCTTTTTCCGATACAACTCTGCTCTTTTTTTCAGTACCAATGCCAATCTTTACAAATGACTTGTTTATATCTGCTTGTGTAATATATTTTCTTTCTTCCTTAGCTGCAAGTATAGCTGCCTCATTAAGAAGATTTTCAAGGTCTGCACCTGTAAATCCTGCTGTAGTTTGAGCTACGTTATCTAAATCTACATCATCAGAAAGTGGTTTTTGCTTTGAGTGAACTGCAAGAATCTCTTTTCTTCCTCTTACATCCGGTCTTCCTACAACAACCTTTCTGTCAAATCTTCCCGGTCTTAGAATAGCCGGATCTAGTATATCTACTCTGTTAGTTGCCGCAAGAACAATAATTCCTTCGTTTACTGTAAATCCATCCATTTCAACTAAAAGCTGGTTGAGTGTCTGTTCTCTTTCATCATGACCTCCACCCATACCAGTTCCTCTTCTTCTTGCAACGGCATCAATTTCATCAATAAATACAATACAAGGTGCATTCTTCTTAGCTGTCTCAAATAAATCTCTTACTCTTGACGCACCAACACCAACAAACATTTCCACGAAATCAGAACCTGATATTGTAAAGAACATTACACCTGCTTCTCCGGCAACTGCCTTAGCAATAAGTGTTTTACCGGTACCAGGAGGACCCTCTAATAAAACGCCCTTTGGTATTCTTGCACCTAATTCTAAATACTTTTTAGGATTCTTAAGGAAATCAACAATCTCCGTAAGCTCTTCTTTTTCCTCGTGAAGACCTGCCACATCATTAAATGTAACCTTTTTAGCTGATTCTGTAGCTTCCTTTGCTCTGCTCTTTCCAAAATCCATCATCTTACTTCCGCCGGAGCCTGACTGCCTTGCAATGGCGGAAATAAGCGTCATAATCATAATAAATCCTAAGAAAATAAGAATAATAGGCAGACCATATTTCAAAAATACGCTGTCTCTTTGTACGTCTGTAACTTCAACAACCACATTTGGATAATTGTCTTTTACATACTTTTCTGCCACAGTAACATCTGTAACATACAATCTTTTTTCTGTTGCATTTTTAAATTTAATGATAATATTACCAGTCGGTACTTCCTTATTCTGGTTAATACTAATCTTTTCAATTTGTCCATTTTCTAATGCGGCCTTATATTCCGGCTCGCTTATGGCATATTTAGCTTCTGTACTTTGGATAGCAGCTACAATTGCCCACAAAACAATAGCTATTAATACAAAATAAAATACTTTTGCAAATGATTTTTTCACCTTTACCTCCTAAAATTTAACTATACCAATATATGGTAGATTTCTGTATTTTTGGTCATAATCCAATCCGTATCCCACAACAAATTCATCAGGAATTGAAAAACCTGTATAATCTACATTAACGTCAACAACTCTTCTGTCAGGCTTATCAAGAAGAGTACATAATTTAAGGCTCTTTGGATTACGCTTTTTAAGCATTTCTAACAATGCATTTAATGTTCTGCCGGAATCAATAATATCTTCCACAACCAAAACATCTTTACCCTCAATAGTTTCATCTAAATCTTTAATTATCTTAATTCTGCCACTTGAAGTAGTTGCCCCGCCATAGCTTGAAACAGACATAAAGTCAAGGCTTACAGGAACTGTAATATATTTTGCCAATTCACACATAAAAAAGACTCCGCCCTTTAAAACACATATCATATGTATATTTTTGCCTTCATAATCCTTGTTAATCAGCTCTGCCATCTTTGCAATCTTTGTATCAACTTCTTCTTTAGAAATTAAAACATCAATAGTCTCTGCCATAATCATACCTCCTCTTTCTCTAAATGTACTGTAACCTTAAGCACTTTTTTAGTATTATCTTTAATTTTATAAGCCTCACTGATACGATAACCAATAATCCATACAATATGATTACCGTCAGCAAGAAGATATATACTGTCCCTATCTTGTCGTGGGACCTTCATATCTATAAAATAATCTTTTATCTTCTTCTTTCCACCAGCACTATTTACCACAATGTAATCTCCATCTCTTCTGGTTCTAAGTTCAAGCCTATTGACTATTTTATCATAATCAAACAACTTCGTATAGTCACAATTTTCAATAATTTTACATCCTGTCCATTCCTTTACCTCATAGGTAATCTTGGGTGGTTCATTTACAATAACTGTAGCTTTTTCTATTATGATGCTGTCATATTCCTTTTTTGCCACCGTGCTCTTTGGTAAATCTATACATTTACCACTTTCCATATCTCTTAGCTTGTCTGCAGCAAGTATATGAATCCTTCCAATATCCTTCAAACCACATACCTTATCTATGGCATGTCTCATTACATTTGTGCGGGTTATATCATCATAATCCCTATAAATATTGTTGTCTATAATGGCACGTCCATTTTCAAGCCTTACACATTTTTCAATTGCAGAATTTGTATACTTTTGGATAAATTCCAATGCCATATTAACAGTTTCTGCTGCCGCAACAATATTTTCAACTACGCCACTGTTAATTTCTTCCTTTGCATAGCCTATTATGTTATTACGGATTTTATTACGGGTATAGTCATTTGAAAGATTAGTTTCATCTGTACAATATTCAATTCCCTTAACTGCCAGATATTCTTCAATCTCTTGTCTTTGACAGCACAAAAGTGGTCTTATCAGCTTACCATTTTTAGGAGCCATACCCTTTAATCCTTCAAGTCCACTGCCTCTAAACAGATTAATAAGCACGGTCTCTGCATTGTCATTTTTATGGTGGGCCACTGCAATTTTATTTGCACTATTAAGTTGCATTTCCTGCTCAAAGCATTCATATCTAATAACACGGCCTGCCTCTTCTTCCGTAAGTCTGTTAACCCTTGCGAATTTAGGAACATCCTTTTCATATACGCTTAAAATCAGTCCATATTTATCACACAAGACTTTTACATAATTCTCATCTTCCTTTGCACTTTTACCTCTTATGCCGTGATTAATATGAACAGGAAAAATCTCAAAATCAAGTTCATTTTTCAGTTCTATAAATATGTCCAAAAGGCACACTGAATCAGCACCACCGGATACGCCAATGATGATTCTGTCGCCTTCTTCTACAAGCTTATTTTCAATTATAAAATCCCTGACTCTTTTGTACATAATTTTTCCTTTCAATTTGCAAATATGCCTGCTACTAGTACTGTCATATCATCCATAGGTCTGCCATTAGTGTAAGCTAAGGCATCATCCAAAATAAATTTTGCTATCCCTTCTGGTTTTCTAATCTCTATATCACTTATCAGATTCATAATATATAATTCCTTTTCTCTAAAAGGAATTGCATCTAACACTCCATCACTTAACATAATTACATAATCACCATCATATAATTTTTTAACAGAATTGTCAAAGTCAACTTCATTTAATACACCTATTGGAAATGTTGTGGAAGTAATAACTTCAACCCAGGATTTACGTTTGATAAATGTAGATGCTGCCCCTAACTTTATGCAGTTACAAACACCCGAATACAAATCCACAATACTCATATCTACAGTTACCGGAGCTCCTATGTAATCATTCATGGCAAATGCAGAATTAATAAGTCCTATTGCTGATTTTTCAGAAAATCCGGCTTCAAGAAATCTTTCCAAAAGCTCTATCACAATGGCACTTTCTCTATTAGCCATAATTCCACTGCCCATACCATCCACAAGGCTAACAACCAATTGTCCTGAATCCAGATTTGAAAATGAAAAACTGTCTCCCGACACATCATTTCCTTCTTTATTTATCTTAGAAATACCCCATAGTGTTTTAAATTTTGGTGCTTCGACAAATACAAACTGTGAAAATTCCTTTCCTACTATCATCCTGTCTTTAGTTGCCACTATGTATTCCTTTTTCGTGAAATTACTTAATAGCTCTGCTAAACCTCTCGTAGTTACGCAAATATTTTTTACGCATTTTGCACTAATAATTATTTCGTGTTTTTTATAATCCTTTTCAATAAAAATCACACTGTCTACAATGACTCCATGGCTCCAAAGCTCCTTAATCAACGCCTTTTTATAATTTTTTGGCAGCTCAATTTCCTTTATTCCATTTCCTGCAAATCCATTAAGTATGGACGACATCTCTACTAATTGGTCAATAATTGTCTTCTTGTATTCATAAGCAAAGCTGTTATCACGACCTAGTGACAGCTCATTATATGTCTCTGCCAGTCTTCGAAATGTATAGGCAGCCTCTCTAAGATGCTCTTTAGAATATATCATATCCATCTTCCTAAACCTCCAAATCAAATGAGTTTTTGTGATATTATATATCCTAACTGCCATATATTTTGTCATATTCTGTCTGTAAAACAAAAAAGTTTTAGACAAAAATGGACAGCACAATATGTCCTGTCCAAAATTATTTTTCGTCAACAGGTTTAAAAATAATCTCTCCTGGATAGCACAGATTAAATTTTTCCCTTGCAGTTTTTTCTATAAATGACTTTGACATAATCGACTCTCCAAGAGCATCTATGCCTTCTTTTCGTATATTTTCTTCCTGTATCTTATAATATAGCTCCTGCTTTTTAGCCTCGTGAGCTTTATTCTCTTCATTTGTCTTATGTATCTGTATTCCCAAAACAATAACTACCATAATAGTCATAATAACTAGTATTGTTAAGGAAGAAAGTTTAAAGCCTTTGCTTTTTTTTCTCTTTTTTCTCATAAAGACCGCCCTTCTTTTCCTAGACCTAATACCATTTTAATAGCTTTGCATATTTTTTTCAACACTATATTTAGAAAATGAGAAATATATTTAACCAAATATTTTCCAATTGTAGCATTAAATAAATATGCACCCATTATCATTCCTACAAGCACAAACGTCCTTATGATTCCGCTGGTATTTTCAAACAGCATTGAAAATATAAATAATCCTCCTACTATCCAAAAAATCAAGTCCTGTATTCCGACTATTATTTCATTATGCTTTACAACGCGCCTGAAAATGCGAAGAATATCATAAACTAAGGTAAGATAAATACCTGTTTTTACCGCCACAAAAAATATTACAATTTCATTTTCAATCTCCGTCATCTAAACAATCTTCCTATAAATCCGGCACTCTTATTTTTAAAATCTGATATCTCGCTGTAAACAATACTATCTATTGTACCGCTTAAATCAACCTCGCCCTTTTCCACAGACAAACGGTTCACATGCAAGTCCTTGCCTTTAATGTTAATAAGTCCATAATCCGACTCTAGTACAACTTCCTTTAAATCAAATGAAATCACATCATTTATATTTGTGATAAAACAGGTTTTTCTATTATCCATCACTACCTTGTGACTCTTTTTTATTCCTTTATCTTCCACTCTAAGCTCCTAATACTATATTCTTAATATATATTGTATTAGTCTTATCCCGAATATATTCTACAAATACCTAAACATCTCGCTAGCATCATCTTTTCTTACTGTCTCAGCAATCTTAAGTACCTCTACCTTAATTGACTTATTACCAAAGCCAATCTCAATAATATCACCAATTTTAACATTATATGAAGCCTTTACAACCTTACCGTTAACCATAACACGCTCGCCATCACAAGCCTCATTAGCCACAGTTCTTCTCTTAATAAGTCGTGACACCTTTAAATATTTATCAAGTCTCATAATTTATCTCCTATTGAATAAAAAGAATCTCGCAAGCGAGATTCTTTTAGTTAAGTTAATTATTTCTTTTTGCCTTTTTTAACAGGTGTGTTAACAGCTTCCTTTAAAGCCTTACCTGCTTTGAACTTTGGAGCCTTTGTAGCTGCAATCTTCATTGGCTTGCCTGTAGAAGGGTTTCTACCTTCTCTAGCTGCTCTCTGAGAAACTTCAAATGTACCAAAACCTACTAATTGGATCTTGTCGCCCTTTGTTAACTGTTCTTTAACTACTTCAACAAATGCCTTAAGAGCCTTTTCGCTATCCTTCTTTGATAATTCTGTCTTTTCTGCGATAGCTGCAACTAATTCTGTTTTGTTCATGGATTTCTCCTCCTCTGAATTATATGTTTTTTGCCAGACAACCTACAAGGTAATGTCCTTAACTCTAGTTATAAACTTTTCTACAGCATTTGTCAAGGAATTTTCGCTATTTTTTCCCAAAATTCGAGCTAAATTTATGGAATTCAACAATAAATTTTCAATCTCACAGTCCAGACCATCAAAATCAGTACCATTTATACTATTTTTCATCGATAAAATTGTGGCAGAAATATCATCTAAAACTTCATTTGCATCCTTTTTATATCCATAAACCTGTTCTGCTTTTTTTAATACTTTTTGCGCACGAATATGTGCAGGAAATGACTTTGGAATACTATCAAGCTCACACTCTGGTACTGCCTTATTTTTCATAGCCTTCTCCTGCTTCTTTATGCTTTCCCAATCAGGCATTTCACAAGTGTTATCCTTATCAAACACATGTGGATGGCGCCTTATCAGCTTTTTTGAAACCTCATCCACCACATCTTCAAGGTTAAAGCAGCCCTCTTCATCAGCAATCTGACTATGAAATACCACCTGTAAAAGCACATCTCCTAATTCTTCCTGCAAATTCTCCATATCTTTATTGTCAACAGCCTCTAATACCTCATAGCATTCTTCAATAAGGCAAGTACGCAGACTTTCGTGCGTCTGTGCCCCGTCCCACTTACAGCCATCAGGGCTTCTTAAAATTCTTACTATCTCTCTTAAATCTTCAAAATCATACTTATCTTTTGTATTCATTTTATCTAATCCTCTAAATGTCTTCCAATAAATTGTGTTGCTGCATTTACAAGCTTTTGCTCTGTAGCAGAAAGCTTATCATCCTTTGAAACCATTATAACAGTACCGATGGCATCACCCTGGCAAATAATTGTACTAATTATCTGAGACTGATATTCATCATCTTCCTTATCAAAAAGTTTCACATATTTTTTATCTGCTTTATCTGCTGAAAAACTATCTCTGTTTTCAATAATTTCTTCAAGCTTTTGGTTTATTCTGTCACCTAAAATCTCTTTTTTACCACTACCAGCTACTGCAATAAATTCTTCTCTGTCTGTTACAAACACCGGATATCCTGACACCTTTGCCAAAGTATCTGCATATTGCTTTGCAAAATTTTCAATCTCTCCAATATGAGAATATTTCTTCAAAACAATCTCACCGCTAATATCCGTATAAATCTCTAGTGGGTCCCCTTCTCTTATTCGTAAGGTCCTTCTTATTTCTTTTGGAATAACAATTCTTCCAAGATCGTCAATACGACGTACAATTCCTGTAGCTTTCATATACAAAACTCCTTTTCATAATTTATGATATGGAATTAGTATGTGGAATATTGCCATTATTATACTCATTTAACATAATTATCAACGTTAAAATTTATTGTATGTACGCCTTTATTAGTCTGTCATTATATTCTCCAATATTAATTAAAGACCACTGATTATTACTTCCCTGATAAATTGTTTTTTGTACAAATACATTATTAAATGCATGACTTCCAATTGAAGTAAGCTCCGCTGGAAGATTTACAACTGTAATAAATGAGCAGCCTTCAAATGCCCTGCTTCCAATTGTTTTAAACCCTTTTGGAAATTCTACTTCACTTAAATTTTTACAGCCTTTAAAGGACTGATTGCCGATTGAAGTAACACCTTCCTTTATCACAAGCTTATTTACATATGCTTTATAATCCTGCCATGGCGGTAATTTGCCTGAATGATAATTATAGCAGTCTCCATTTCCTGATATAGTCAAAACGCCATCCGGGCTTAAAGAAAACGTTGTTTCTTTACCACATTCACCATAAATCAGCACTGAAGTGGCATTAAATTTACTATAGGAAGCTAATTTTTCCTTATCTTCCTTTGTAATTCTAACCTCGTCACTACTAAAATTCACAAAACGAATCTGCTTAATATTATTTCCCGCCGTAACATCATAGCAAACTACATATTTACAATCGTGTGGAATCAATACATCTACATCAAAAGGATAATCTAAGAAGGCTTGGGCCTCATCAGCCGCCATACAGGCTGGGATTGTCTTAGTAAAAATCCCTTTATCCGTATACACAGCAACTATTTTTTCCATAAGAGTATCATTGGTTACACTTATATGCGTTCCCTTTGTATCTTTAAAAACCGAACCGGCATACAAGTCTTTAGTCCCATGCAGATTATCTAACACAACATCTTCATCTAAATCAGGATAAACAACGCCAAATTTCATTGTTCCACCTACAGATATATTTTTAAATATAACATTTTTTATATCAGTACCTTTAGAACCGTGGGCATAAATACTATATCCTCCACCATTAATGGTACAGTCTGAAAATGTAATATTATTACCATTACTGTATTCTGTCTGTAACATTATAGGTGCATTAATATATGCAGTATTTTCTCCCATATTAATTGCAGGCATTTCAAATCTGCAGTTGTTGTAGGAAATATTAACTGCATCATACCCTGCATTACCATATATCTGCGTGCCGTCGGTGTGTTTGCCCGCTCCTGCAGTATCAGCGCTTGAACGGTCATAAATATAACAGTTGTTAACACTAACATTTACAAATGGATTCATTCCGTCACTGTAAGAGCCTGAAAAAGAGCATTTATCAAACACTGCATTACTTCCTGCAAAGCTTACAAAGGAACAATTGTTAAATACAAACGATATTGGACTTGTACCGGTTCTGCTGCAGGCAAAGCTTTTAAATTTGCAGTTATTAAATATAATTTTAATATTTCTTTCTACCTTTGAATCATTAAAAAGGTTGGTAGTATAGTCGGAAAAATCAATATTTTCAATTACAAATTCGCCTGACAGAGTCTTATTTCTATAATAAAAATCCAATACATTTGCAGTGCCGTTATTGCCTGCCGCAAATTGAATATCACCTATTTTTTGTGCCAGGCCGGATTTTGTAAGCGTACCCTTTGATCCTGTATTATATTTATCAGGCATTATAAGAACATCTGCACTGGTATGCTTAATTAGCTCTCCTTGCACTGTAGGCTTTTCTACAGTCTTAGTTGTAGTTTCCTCAGTTGCCTTTGTAGTGGCTTCTTCGGTCGCCTTAGTTGTATCTGTAGTAGTGGCAGTAATATTTTCACTGCCTGTCTGCTCTTGCGGTTCTTTATTTGTAATATTTTCAGTCCATGCCTCAACGGTAGTTTCATTTTCTGCTACTTTTTTATTATTATTAACAAGAAGCACCGTAATAATAATTAAAAACAATACTATTATCACCGCAATTACAATTTTCTTTTTCATTTCATCACCTTACAAATCTGCACTTAAACATATTAACAAATAGATTTTTTCTTGAGTACACCTTAAATTTGCCATTTTTACAGCCTAATAAATAATTAGGATTGCCATTTACATACAATAAATTTTCTTCTTCCTTTCCCAATGTAAAATCTATTGCCTGCTTTACATCATTTGAAAAATATATTTTTTTATCGTTGATGCAAAGACATTCCTTCATTTCATTTTTTATATTGAAAAAGCCTTTGTCATTAAATGTCAAATATATGGTTTTATCATAATTTTCAAGCTTATATGCTTTGTTTTCCTGTAAAAATGGTGGTTCTTTTACATCATCTGCAAAACGCTTAAATATCATTGCCACATTTGCTATGGATAATGTAAGCTGGTTTACAATGGAATTCTCCATAGCCTTTTCATCATCACCAAGCATTGCATTAAGCTGACTCTTACCGGTTCTTGCCAATGAGTTGAATAATTCTTCATCATCATTTACTATAGCCGCCGGCTCCTTTACCAAAGCTACCCATTTTTGTATAACCGTTTCCCATTCATCATCAAACCAAAACAGCTTTGATGCTACTCCTTCATACCTTTTATGGAATTTACCATATTTTGAAAAATAAGTAAGCCCACAGCTATGAGCCGGGCAACATACATCAGCTAACATGTGGGTTGCCCTTGCTAAATATTCCGGCACATGCTCTTTGTAGCCTGCAAAATATAGACCTAAAGCCATCTCATATTCGCTTTCAAACATAGTTCTTGGAGATGGCGCTGTTTTTTTATTACCATTACAATAATATCCATTATCCAGTCTACACTCCTTGCCATTAGGCTTTTGAGCACAATAATAGTGCATACCTTTACCATTTAAACGGTCGCCTTTATTATCAGGTACAGACGAAAAATATACCATTTTATCTATTTCATCTAAGAAAAGACAATCTTTTGTTATTCTTATAGCCACTTCCACTATTCCTTTGTGAACTGACGGCCTGTTATGCTTTTCTACTTTCATATTATCCTCCATTCCGAAGCGTAATTGACTTGCATATTATCCTCCATTCCAAAGCGTAATTGACTTGCATAGCAAGTCATATGCGTAGGAACTGCGCAACAAAAATTCACGAAAGTGATTTTTGTTTGTGCATCAAGCTATTTGTGCCACTTCGACACAAATAGTCATATGAAAAAACAGCATATCAATGTGTTTTTTCATATTATCCTCCATTCCGAAGCGTTACAAATAGTCGTGTAAAAAAACAGCATATCAATGTGTTTTTTTACACTAATCTCCATTCCAAAGATTTTATTTATAACAATATGTTAGTAAATACCACTTTAAATGTCAAGATTTTTGCCTTACTATTTGACTTAACCTGTCTTTTAGGGTAAAATTTACTTGTGGTTTACATATAATTTATTAGGAGATTAAAGGAGCGATTTTATGAAAAAATTTACAGTGTATTTACTTCTTGTGGCATCAATTCTTATCAGTGTCGCCTGCAACAAGAAAAAAGAGCCATATACCCCTGTAACAACTGCCAAAAAAGTTACTGCCCAGCTTATAAAGATGGAAGACAAGCAGCATTATGTTACATACGAATACGATGCTAAGGGCAACATAACAAAAGAATTAAGCTTCCACCTTAACGAAACACCTATGAGTCATTTTGAGTACCAATATGACGACAAAAATAATCTGGTTAAAACTACCTGCTATGATGAAAATGACGGTACTGTAAGCTGGTATTGCGAGCAAAAATTTGATGAAAATAATAATCTTATCTATTATGCTGAACACGACAGCGACGGCACTATTTCAAGCAAATATACATACGAATATAACGACAAAGGGCAAAAAGTAAAAGAATTTTGTTACGAGGATGGGCAAGAGCCTGTTTCTATGGTTGAATACACCTACGATTCCCACAACAATCCTTTAACAGCTGTAACTCTAAATGATGGTGTTGTTTACTGGAATACAGTTTACGAATACCAATATGACAACAGTGGCAATATGATTTCCTGCAAGGAAACAACCAATGACGAAGTGAGCAATTGGTTCGAATCTACATATAATGCTAATAAGGATCGTATTTCTTATACTGTTTTTAATCCTGACGGCGGACTAAAATATTTACATTTCTACAAAATCGAATATAACACAGAAGGCAAGATGACAAAACACGAAACTCATACAGCCGATGGTGTTACTGCTTTTTACACAGTTTATGCATATGATGAATATGGTTATTTAACTTCTGAAATGCAATACGATTCATCAAATGCACTTATATCATGGAAATACTATACTTACGAATATAAATAATTTAACAACAAAAGGAAACCCGGTAAAATCTTAATCTTAAGATTATCACCGGGTTCTTTATCTTTATTCAATTACTTTAATATAATAAATATAACATTCTTTTGAATTCTTTGATATTGTATAGGTTCCTGCTGCCCCTAATGTAAGCTCTCTTACTTCTACAGTAGTTGAAAGACTTCCTATTTTATTACTTGAAGGTCCATTTACATTAAGCGCTCCACCAGATGATTTTGCCTGAACAACCATAACCAATTTTGCATTTGACTTTGTTGTTGTAAATGTAACTGTTGTTGCAGACTCAACCTTTAAGCATTTAGTAAGACTTAAACCATCATATGTGTATGAACCCTTTCCTGATGCAATATTCTTCTTTGACGAGAATGTAAGGAAAGAACTACTTGTTCCATTACTTGTAAAGTTATGAGTCTTTGTACTGCTAACAGACTGTGTTGGTGCCTGTGTAGGCGCTTGTGTTGGCGCTTGTGTTGGCGCTTGTGTTGCAGCTGTTGTAGCTTGTGTAGTTGACTGGTTAGATGATGAGCCTGAGTTTGAACCTGAACTTACACCATCTACCTGAATCTTATACAAATCAATTCCACTTCCTGATGAATATAAATATACATAACCTGCATTGCCTGAATATGAATATGTTGCTAACGAAGCAGAAGTTCCTGCTGACATAGTTCCTAATCTGTTACCAGAAGTATCTGCAATCACTAAAGTTCTTGCTGAACTGCCTGAGCTCTTTAAAATAACTTTAATAGTTGAGTTAGCTGCTACAGGTACCTTAACTGAACGATATGATGTACTTCCACCGCCTGACAAAGCTAATGCATATGTATAGGATGCTCCATTTACTGAAACCGGACTATTCTTAATTGTCATAGTCTTTGAGCTAGATGCTGTTAAAGTAATACCGCTAACTGTCTTTGCAGATGAAATTGTGCCAAGGCCATTAAAGCCTGAGTCACTAAAATTCCATGAACTCGAACCTGTTGTTCCTTGTGAAGGAGCCTGTGTTGGTGCCTGCGTTGGTGCCTGTGTTGCAGCTGTTGTAGCCTGTGTAGTTGACTGGTTAGATGATGAACCTGGTGCCTGGCAGGCTTCAAATACCCAAAGCTGACCATTTCCGCCCCAGTATGACCACTGGCATACATTTGCTCCATCCTCTGTTGATATATTATAAACATCCAATCCTTTTTCTTCACCTGTAAGCTTTGTTAAAACAGCATATCTTCCACTGGAAATCTGTTTGATTGCAAATTTCTGACAATCCAAACCATTACTGTCCCAAATGCCAATATTAGTTCCGTCTTCTGCGCCCCAGCCATAAACATCAAGACTATATGAACCTAATCCACTTCTAAATGTGTAGTAGCCATCACTTGACTTTTCTACATACCATTTTTGGCCATTAACACCTGTACCTGTTCCCTGACATACATTTGCACCTGCGTATCCGTTATTATTTTCTACCTGAAGGTATTTATTACTGTTTACATTTTTAATGTAATACCATCCATTTGATACGGTAGACGATGGTGCTTGAGTTGCCTGTGTAGCCTGAGTCGCTTGTGTTGTTGCCTGTGTACCTGTTGAAGATACTCCTGCAAGCTTATAGCTTCCTACAGTATACATATTAGGCTTTGTAGGTGTTGGCATATCAGGTCCCATATAATAGCTTGTATGTGGTGGCTGATTATATGCCACATTCTGCCATGCAATTGAAAGTCTGTACTGACAGTCATGCATAAGTGTATATAATTTTTCCTGTGTTACATCTGTTGTTGTATAAATACGAAGTGCCTTATCATCAGATGTTGGCCAGATAACTTCCTCTCTCCAGTCACCTAAAATATCTGCTGAAAGACTAGGTGTTGCCTTTGTACTGTTATTAGAGTGTACATTAGAGCCACTTAATACAGTTACAACCTTCTTATTATTCCAATCCCATTTTCTGATTGTTGTTCCATCAAGACCTTCTCTATAAAGATCTCCATCCCAATATGTTGCAAAGTTCATACCAAGGCCACTTACTGCTGAAGTAACACTGTTACCTTTGCTATCATAGTAATTGCCACTTGAAGCTAATGTTACATAAGGATAGAAATCAGGACCTATATTCATAATAATACCTCTTCCTATATCCTTGCTTAACTTTTTACTCCAAATTGTCTTACCATTAGATGCTTTACGCATCTGAATACTTTCTATTGATGAGCCCTTTTCCTCATGTACCTGGAAAATTTCAAGACCACTGTTTGAAGGATCAAAATCACCTACATGAAGTGCATCACCATGTCCATTGCCTGTTGAGTATAAACCTTTTCCATTGTCATCAATTACTGCTGAACCATATACGATTTCATCTTTTCCATCGCCATCAACATCAGCAATACTTAGGTTATGGTTACCCTGTCCGGCATATGCTGAATTGCCTGAATTGTTTGTATCAAATACCCATTCCTGATTAAGCTTACCACCCTTGTATTCATATGCAACTATTACAGCACGTGTATAGTAACCACGACACATAATAAGGCTTGGTGTCTTACCGTCTAAGTAAGCTACACCGGCAAGGAATCTGTCCACTCTGTTGCCATATGAATCGCCCCATGAGCTTACTGTTCCTCTTTGTGGGTTATAATCTATTGTCACAAGTTCTTTGCCGCTTGCACCCTCAAATAATGTAAGGTACTCCGGACCACTAAGAACATAACCGCTTGAATTTCTATAATCTTTAGATGCATTACCAATTACTTTACCATCACCTGTAACTGTACCGTCTGCGGTCTTCATTGCAACCTCTGCCTTACCGTCGCCGTTAAGATCATATGCCACAATCTGTGTATAGTGAGCACCTGCACGGATATTCTTGCCTAAATCAATTCTCCATCTTCTTGTACCATCCATCTCATAGCAGTCTACATACACATTTGATGTATAACCTGATTGAGAGTTATCCTTTGCATTAGACGGATCCCATTTTAGAATAATCTCGTATGCACCGTCACCATCCACATCTGCAACTGTTGCATCATTTGCAGAATAAGTAACTGTTTCACCGTTAAGTGTTGTGTTGGAAGGCTTGCTAATTGGTACGTCCTTATAGTTGTTGCCCCATGGAGTAACCTTGTCGGATTCAGTTACTTCATTACCACTTTCAACTGAACGTACATAATAGCTTGAACTTCCAGATCCCTTTGAATCTAAGTAATTAGTACTATCGCTTATATTAGATGCAATCTTTACACCATCGCGATATACATTAAATTTTGTGGAATAACTTTCTGTACCAAGAAGTCTCCACGATAAAAACACACCGGAACCTGTTTTTACTGCCACAAGGCCTCTGTCTAAGGATTCCATCTGACGTGAGTAAGATGTAGACGATGCAGCCTTAGTTCCCGGCAGTGAAAAGTGAATCACAGGTAATAATAACGCTAAAATTACAATTACGCTGATTACCCTTTTCAAAGTCTTCGACTTTTTCATAATATCCTCCTATTACATTATATATTTTTTGCTACACTAAAAGTATAACCTACTCCACCCCGTAAAATCAATGATTTTTTAATAGTCCTTTGGTCTCAAAATGTAGTACTTTTTCTTAATTTTCAAGATTTTTTCTACAGATTGCTCAATTCTTTCTTCTGATATTTCCCCTCTTTTTACAGCCGCTACAACAGCAGGAATTTGTACCTTATAATCATCTACACATAAAAGGTCATTACCTGCTTTTACCGCCATTACTGCTGCTGCTTCATTACCTGTATATAAGGTTATCGCTTTCATAGACAGGCTGTCTGTTATAATAAGGCCGTCAAAGCCTAGCTGTTCCCTTATAATTTTATTAACCTTTGGCGAAAGTGACGCAGGCATAGTTGAATCCATACATTCAACTATATTATGTGATACCATAATACATGCTGCTCCATTTTCAATACCTGCCATAAACGGAAGAAAATCTTCATTCATAAACACAGACATAGCTCTTTTATCCCTTGCTATACCTGTATGAGTATCAACATTATTTCCATATCCTGGAAAATGCTTTAAAGTAGCTATCATATTGTCGGCTTCCATCTGTGCCACAATTGTAGCAATCCCCTTTGCTGCTACACTTGCATCCGTGCCTAAGGTTCTCTCATAAATATAATCATTTTTTGAATCTGCTACATCGCATACTGGCGCCAAGTTCATATTAATGGAAAGACTTTGCAAGAAAATGTTTTTCTCGTGGGAATCTGCCCTTAAACCTTCAAGACCACTGTTAATATATACTGTCAGTGGTGATGAAAATGGTTTCGACCTGAAATTTGCATATTTAGAAGCTCTTACAACTCGTCCGCCTTCTTCATCTACAGAAATAAACATAGGTATTTTAGCACTATCTTGATAAGACTTTATATTTGCTTTAAGCTTGTCCACAGAAACATTTTCAAAATCTCTTGCAAATAAAATGTATCCTCCAAACTGATATGTCAAAACATCCTTTGCACCTTCCTTTGCCGGACATCTTACAATAAACATCTGTCCAACCTTTTCCTCTAAGGTCATTGAAGCAATAAGCTGATTTATCTCTTCATCCTCTTTATTAACTGCAGTAGTACTTTCTTGTGTAATCTCTTGCGTTTTCTCTTCAGTCTTTTCCTCAGTTTTTTCTTCAGTATTTACCTCTGTTTTTATCTGTGCACCCGCAAAATCATCATTCTTTTTACAGGCCACTAAAGTCAATAACAGAATTATACATAAAAAGCTTACATAAATCTTTCTCATAAAATCCCTCTTTTCTAAATCATTTTTTTAAAATATCAAGAGTATGAGCCCCTGCGCCTAATAAATCCGGTCTTTCACAGGTTGAAAGATGATAATCCATAAATAACTTAAATTCTTCTTCATCCATTTCGCGCAAAGCAGTTCTTATATAATTAGCCGCACCGTCTGTAGATATTATAAGGTCTCTTTTTAGACCTGCTGCCTCATTTAATTTATCAATATCTTCAAGTCGCACATAATCATACAAATCCTTAATCTGTGCCACCACATGAAATGTATCATCTAACTTACCTTCTTCAACACATTCCTTAATATGCTTTTCCTTAAAACCGTAGGTTAAAACACTGTATTCATTCATACAGTACGCAACCATAATATATCCGCCTGGCTTAGTAACTCTCTTTGCTTCCATAAGAGCCTTAAGCTTATCTTCAAAAGAAAATAAATGATACATCGGTCCAAAAAGCAAGGTTAAATCAAAGCTGTTATCTTCATATTTCTTAAGATTAAGTGCATTGCCCTGTCTTGCCTTAACAGTACTGTTTTTAGCCTTTAAAATACCCAAATTGTGCTTTACTAATTCTATTGCGCTTACATCATAGCCCTCATTGGCCAGCGCAACACAATACCTTCCTGTACCTGCTCCAATATCAAATATCTTAGGATTTTCCATTTTCTCCAGATATTTATGAATATATTTCATAGCTGTTATAAACTCCACCTGACCATGAGGTCTTCCAAGCCTTTTTTCCTCATCAAATTTATTATAATATTCTTCTAATTCAGTCATAATTGCCTCCATATTATTTGTTGAAATAATTATACCAATATGTAATATTCAATTCAAGATAAAAAGGTCGGACTTAATTGTCCGACCCGTTATAATTAGCTTCAATATATGATTCAACTTCATATTTATTAATATTCAAAACTACTGCAAACTCGCCATACAATGCCTCTTCAGCCAGTTTTAAATATCTTTCGTCAGAGGAAGTAACCTTCTTTCCTTCCCTGGCACGCTGTTCATTACGTATGTAAATAGTCTTCATGACCTTAACTAACTCTTCACAGTCGCATTTGTGAAGAGCTTCCTTGTAAATAAGCTCGCGTCCTCTCTCATTGACAATAGTTATGGTATCTATATCACCAATGCGGGCAATCAAACCTTTCACTGCATCCTCACTCATTATTGGACGCATAACTGTCTTGTTGTTATCTACTGGAGCATATACCTTAGATTCGTTATGGTACACCGGAACCAATGTGTAATACTCCTTATCCTTTGACACACCAAAAATATCAATAGGACCTATGGATTCCACTTTACATACCCCTTGATTACCGTATACTACGTATTCTCCAATATTAAACATCCAATTACCTCCATGTCCTTTAGTAAAACCAACATGCAACCTTGTTATTATTTTACCAAACTTCACAAAAATTTGTAAGTGTTTTTATTTTACTTTTTAAAATTAATTCACTGTTTTTTTTAGAGACCAAAGGCTTCCTTTGCATAGCCTTCCATAGCAAGAATCTCATTTTCACTAAATCCTAAAATGTCCTTTAACACTTGCCTTTCTCTTTTTAAATTTGTGTCCGACACAGTCATATTGTCAGTGTTATAGGTCACCTTCACGCCCTTGTCAAACAAATATTTAATTGGGTGTTTTTCAATACTTTCACAAGCCTTAGTCTGCACATTACTGATTACACACACCTCTAAAATAATTCCCTTTTCTTTTATAAGTTCAATTACGCTTTCATCTTCCACTACTCTTATTCCGTGTCCAATTCTTACAGCGCCCATTTCAATTGCTTTTTTAACACTTAAAGGTCCATCTGCTTCGCCTGCATGTATTGTAAATGGAATTTTAAGACCCTTGGCCATTGCAAATATATCTTCAAAAGCCTTTGTTGGATACAATGACTCTGCACCTGCCAAATCAATTCCCCATACACCCTGGTTTAAATATTTCTTCGCAAGCATAACTGTTTCTTCATTGTCTTCTTTATTAGAATCACTTCTCATACAACACAAAATCAGCTGTGTCTTAATCGTGGCATACATTTTAAGAGCTCTCTTTTGTCCTCTGATAGCCGCCATAACCACCTGCTCCTGAGTCAGTCCTTCCTTAGTAGAAAGCTGCGGCGCAAAACGTATCTGAGCATATGAAACACCCTGCAAATACAAATCCTCTATAAGCTCATACACCACTCTTTCAATTGCACTTTCCTTTTGCAACACCAGTAGCGGCAGATCAAAGCATTTTAAATATTCAACTAAACTATCACAATCCTTTTTTACAGATAAATATGGTTTTAGCTCCACTTCATCATAGGAAGGCAAACTAATTCCCTGTTCCTTAGCCAAATCAATCACTGTTCCTACTCTTAAGGACCCGTCCAAATGTAAATGTAAATCAATCATAAATCACCACTCCTATCATTAATGTAATTATTATACCATAAATATGTATTTTTTTCTATATTAGTCTATAAATCAGTAGAAAATACTTATTTTTTATCTTATAATAATAATATATTACTATGAGGAGGCTTTATCATGAACATACTTTTCGAAGAACTATACAGTTGTGACAGAATAGCTGAGCACACCTACTTCGCAGTTCCATTTGCCAAGGGCGAGTTAAATGACTGCAGCAACCTATCACTTACCTACAACGGTCATGCTTATCCTATACAGTACTCTGTAACAGGTAAATATGATGATAACAGTGTAAAATGGCTTTTTATACGCTCAGTTGTAGATTTGCCAAAATGTAGCTCAGCTACATACAATTTCTCAACCAACAAGCAGGATGCTCCATTAAAATACAATATGACAAATACTGTAATACAAGACAATGATTTTATTAATGTAGATACTGGTGCAATTAAATTTTCTGTTAAAAATAATAGCGATAGCATCTTTAACTCTCTTGAATATCTTGGAAAAGTATATGAAAGCAGTCAGTTTTGTGGACCAATTTTAAAGGATGGCGATAACAATATGTATGATATTTCCATCAAAGACTGGGAAATCGCGGAAAAAGGTCCACTAGTTACAGTATTAACTGCTAAGGGCACTAACCTCCTTAAAGACAGTGATGAGCATTTAGATTTTGAACTTAAGCTTACTGCATTTGCTTCAAAATCATACATAGAAGTATCTTACTGTATTATTAATACTACTAACCATCCGGTACATTTAAAGGATTTAACATTTAGAATAAATGCTTTCGTTAATAACAACATAGCCACCTTAGAATCTATTTACCTTCCTGAAAAGGTTATTGACTCTACAGGTTGCGGCGATTTAATAGTTAATCTTGAAGGCCAGACAGGTCCTGTATACCACACTATCGGCATTAAGGACCTTCCTGCAATAGAAGCTTTAACACCTACAGATAATATCAGAACCTGTGTTGCGACTTCTAACTACAAGACTGAATTTTATATTGGACAGGACGGCCATCCTCTTGAGCAGGTTATTGATTCCAAATTCCTTCTTTTAGAAGCTAACGAACATTTTGCAGAAGTATTCTACGGTACATTATTTGCCGACAGAACAGACAAGAACTCTGGTATATGTGCAACTGTTTTCCAGGCTCAGCAAAATTATCCAAAGGCAGTTGTAGCAGACAGCCAGGGCTTAAGTATTATGCTTGTTCCTGAAAATGTAGACAGAGTTGAAATGCAGTCAGGTATGGCAAGAGAACAAAAATTCCTCTTACATTTCCATGAAGCAAGCGAGACTCTTACATCCATAGATAACAGAAGCCTTATCTACCAAATGCCTGACCGTGGTATCTTAGAGCCAAATGTATACGCACATGCCAATATTATGCCTGACATTTTCACTAAGAAATATGTTCCGGAAGTAGAAATGGCACTTATTTCAAAAGCAGATTCCCATGCCCGTTGTTATGGCATGCTTAACTGGGGCGATGCTCCTGATTCAGGTTATACCAACCAGGGTCGTGGTAACGGAGCCCAGGTATGGACAAACAATGAATATGATTACCCACATGCCTGCGCATTAGCATTTGTAAGATCAGGTATCAGAAGATTTTTAGATTATCATTTAATTGCAGCTGAACATCAGATGGACGTAGACATTTGCCATTATAGCGAAAATCCTCTTCACATTGGCGGACAGTGGGAACACACTGCCGGTCACTGTAAGAACGGAACAATGGTATGCTCTCATGAATGGGTTGAAGGCCTTTTAGACTATTATCACTTTACAGGCAATAAACGTGCTTACGACAGCGCCATTTCAATTGGTCACAATGTACTTCGTCTTCTTGACACACCTCTCTTCCACCAAAAGGGCGGTATAAATGCAAGGGAAACCGGATGGGCAATGAGAACCTTAGTCGCTTTATATGTTGAAACTAATGATAAATTCTGGTTAGAAAAATGTGACTGGATAGTAGGTCATTTTAAAGAATGGGAAGAAGAATACGGACACTGGTTATCGCCTTATACAGATAATACAGCAATTCGAGTACCATTTATGATATCAATTGCAGTCGGAAGTCTTATGAGATATTATCGTATCTGCAAGCAGGATGTAATCAAAGATATGATTATAAGAGCTGTTGACGACTTGATTGAACATACATTACTTCCAAGTGGCGTGTTCTTATATAAGCAGTTACCTACACTAAGCAGGCTTGGTAATAATCCTTTAATTCTTGAAGCATTAGCAATCACTTACGAATTAACAGGCGATAAGAAATATTTAGAAGCCGGTTTACCTACATTCCAAAAGGTTGCTTACCATATGTTCTCAGGAAGCATAGGTCCAAAGAAAATTATCGAGGACTCAGTTATATCTTCAGGTAATGGAACTAAAAACTTTGCTCAGGCATTTATCCCTACAGCTACTTACTATACAGCTGTAGTCGATGCAGGACTTTTATAAAATGTTAATTAAATCCTCGGACTTAGTTCCGGGGATTTTCCTATTGAATAAAAACATTCCATAGGATGCACAGCCTGCGTTGCCTATTATACAACAAAAGAGTCTTCGCTTTCGCAAAGACTCTTTAATATAATACTTAAAATTACTTTTGAACTAAATGTACAGCATATCCGCCAATTTCGCCCTTTAAGTATACAGCAACCATCTTGCCGTCTTTATACTTAGCTGTGTCCATATCAAATTCAAAACCTTGAAGTTGCATATGATATACAGCACGGTTGATGTAGTTAGTACCAATTGCAATATGGCCATGAGCGCCTAAGTAAGGTGCCTTCATAACTTCTACTTCCTTACCTGCAAAGATTGAGCTTCCGCCAACCTTCTTAGCAAATCCGAATAACTTTTCAAATGAAGTTGCAATACCATCAGCTTCTTCTTCGCTTGTAGCGTTGATACCGATGTGTCTTAATTCGAAGCCTAACATAGCGTTAACTGCTTCTCTTGTTAACTTCTTGATTTCATCCCATTGCTTATTCTTGATTAATTCACCATTAACCATCCAGCTACCACCGCAAGCTAAAATCTTAGGGAAGTCAAGGTATGACTTTAAGTTAGATGCGTTGATACCACCTGTTGGCATGAACATTAACTTGTTGTAAGGACCTGCCATAGCCTTAATCTTAGCGATACCGCCTGATTGTTCAGCTGGGAAGAACTTAACTGCTTCAAGACCTAATTCTAAAGCTTGTTCGATATCTGTTGGGCTTGATGTACCAGGTGTAATAGGTACTCCCTTTTCGATACAATACTTAACGATCTTTGGGTTTAAGCCTGGGCTAACGATAAACTTAGCGCCAGCTGCTACAGCTCTGTCAACCTGCTCTGTTGTTAATACTGTACCAGCACCAACAAACATATCTGGGCGAGCTTCTACCATTAAACGGATAGCTTCTTCAGCAGCGTCTGTACGGAATGTAACTTCTGCTACAGGAAGACCACCTTCACATAATGCGTCAGCTAATGGAGCAGCATCTGCTGCATCATTGATAACTACTACAGGAATAATTCCTAAATTTTGAAATTTTTGTAATACTTCGTTCATTCTTAAAAATGCTCCTTTTCCTAATAAGTATATGAAATAATTATACTACCTAATGTGAAAATCTTCAATAGGTTTTTTGCTACATTTTTCTTCTAATGCTACTATCAGTTCTAGCACTTTCTTCGTTAAGATTATATATCATTTTATTGCAATGTTTTGAGATATTATAAACTGCATATTGTACATTATAAAATTTTACAAATTCATACAGATTTACATCACTTCTATTATATTTACTTTTTTCTAATGTCATTATATAATAAATAATACTTAGGAGGTCTCTAAAAATGAAAAAAGCAATTATATTTTTGTCATTATTATCAATAATATTATTATCGATATTATATTTATATTCTTCACCTAATAGCACTCCTGACACATCTTATTGTGAACATCAATTTGATAATGGCTATATATCATTACCTTCAACTTGTAATCAAGAAGGTATTTTAATAAAAACTTGCATATTATGTAATACAAAAGAAAATTTTGCACTCAGCAAAACTACTCACGACTATGTTTCAAACATTACTAAAGAAGCCACTTGCAGCAACGACGGATTACTTACTATGTCTTGTAACATTTGTCATTCAACGCAAGAATCAATCATTCCAGCTACTAAACAGCATGATTTTGTTCAAACTACAATATTCGAAGCAACCTGTTACGAAGTAGGTCTAATAAAAGAATATTGCATTCATTGTAATGCAGAAGGCAACTCAATAAACCTTGATTTACTTTCTCATAATTACATTTTATCAGATTCTCAACCAGCAACATGTTTAAATAACGGTAATGAAACATATACTTGTTCTCATTGTAATGATTCCTACTCGCAACTAATCAAAGCACACGGACACACTTGGAGCCAATGGATTACCACAAAAGAACCCACCTACGATACACAAGGCACTCGTATTCGTAATTGTACTATATGTAACATAAATATTTCTGAAACAATACCAGTTCGTATTTTAACTAATGCCGAAAAAAAACAATTAGCCTATGCTGTTGCTCAAAAAATTGCCGATTCTATAACCTCAGAAAATGACACAACTCGTATAGGCCAAGCAGCTGGCATAGTAGCTTCATACTGTGCTAAAGCCACTTACACTACTGAAGGATATGATTATTCTCAAGCTTATGGCGTATTTATTAAAGGCGAATATTCTTGTGCTGGTGCAACACGCGCTTTGGGTATGGTACTAGAATGCATGGGGTATGAGTGGAAACATATAAATGAAAATCAATGGAATCATCAATGGTGCGAAGTCATAATTAATGGAGAGACCTGTTGGGCCGATGGTCAAATGGGGCTTATAGGAAGTGGCAAACACCCTGCAGCAAACTATTAATAAGCCAACAAATGACCCTTTAAAATTAAAGGGTCATTTGTTTACTTATGATACAACTTATTTGTCTGATATTTAGGCTCGCAGGTTATATTAACACCAAGATTTCTAAATACATTCTCATCTGTATGAGAAAGAATTACACTTGAGTGTACATCACAGCCCTTAAGTCTGTGTAACTGTGACATAGCAGCCTTAGCCTTTTCATCATTAACTGCGCTGATTGAAAGTGCAAGTAAAACTTCATCTGTATGAAGTCGTGGATTACGGCTTCCAAAATATGATACCTTAAGATTTTGCACAGGCTCTAATACACTTGGTGAAATGAGCTTAACATCATCATCAAGTCCTGCTAATACCTTAAGTGCGTTAAGAAGTACTGCTGAAGATGCACCTAATAAATCACTGGTTCTTCCTGTTACAATAGTGCCGTCATTAAGCTCAATAGCTGCTGCCGGACCATTGCTTTCTTCTGCCTTAACATTAGCAGCTCTTATAACCGGTCTGTCAGAAATGCTTATCTCTGCCTGCTTCATAAGAAGCTCTATCTTGTACACCACATCTTGAGTTACATTACCCTTTCGCTGCTCACAAAGTGCCTTGTAGTATCTTCTTATAATCTCGTCACGAGCTGCTTTTTTAACAACTTCATCATCTATAATACAGTTACCTGCCATATTTACACCCATATCCGTAGGTGACTTATATGGTGATTCACCAGAAATCTTCTCAAACATTGTATTAAGTACAGGGAATACTTCAACATCACGATTATAGTTAACTGTTGTCTCACCATAAGCTTCCAAATGGAAAGGATCAATCATATTAACATCATTAAGATCTGCTGTTGCAGCCTCATAAGCTACATTAACAGGGTGTCTAAGTGGAAGATTCCATACTGGGAAAGTCTCATATTTTGCATATCCTGCCTTAATTCCACGCTTATTTTCATGGTATAACTGTGAAAGACAAGTAGCCATCTTACCACTTCCCGGTCCCGGTGCAGTAAGTACTATAAGTGAACGGGTTGTCTCAATATAATCATTCTTTCCAAAGCCTTCATCGCTCACAATATAAGGAATATTATAAGGATAACCTTCTATATTGTAATGTCTGTATACCTTAAGGCCTAAATTTTCCAATTTCTTCTGGTAAGCAATAACAGAAGCCTGTCCCGAAAATTGTGTTATAACAACACTTCCTACATACAAACCATATCCCTGAAATGCATCAATAAGTCTTAGTACATCCATATCATAGGTAATACCAAGATCACCTCTTACACGGTTCTTTTCTATATCAGTGGCACTGATAACAATAACAATCTCCGCTTCTTCTTTTAGTTGAACTAACATATTAATCTTACTGTCCGGCTTAAATCCAGGTAATACTCTTGACGCATGAAAATCATCAAACAGCTTACCGCCAAATTCAAGATAAAGTTTACCGCCAAACTGAGCAATTCTGTTCTTAATATGTTCTGACTGCATACTTAAATATTTTTCATTATCAAATCCAACTTTAAACATGCTCTAATCTCCTCTTTTACATTTTAAGCATTTTTTCTCCACTCTTTATTTTATAACATTTTTCCTCTTTTGAAAAGTCATCTTTATCTAAAATCTTAAACATTTGATATGCAGAATATAAAGAAACTGCAATAATTATACAGCCTTTAAACCCAAAAATAACTAAAGCCATAAAACATACTATTGGTAATGATAATAAAATTCCTTCTTTAATCTCTTTTAACATAATATCCTCCATTCTAAAGCGTACTCCTAAGGCACTCCTTTGTTCTTCTGGACTCATTATGCCAAAAATACCTGTCCTATAAAAAGGACAGTTTAATCTTTCTATTGTTTCCTCCCCAATTTTGTGTTACCATTTAAACAAATGTTTGTAGTATTGAAAGGAAACTGATTATGTATATTATAGTAGGTCTTGGTAATCCTACCAAAGAATATGATAAAACCCGTCACAATATAGGTTTTGACGTTATAGACGCATTAGCTGACGAATTTAGAATAAATGTGGATTCAAAGAAGCACAAAGCACTTTGTGGCAATGGTATAATAGCAGGACAGAAGGTAGTTTTGGCTAAGCCACAGACCTTTATGAACCTAAGTGGCGAAAGCGTACGTGCTCTTGTGGATTTTTACAAGGTTCCCCTCGAAAATGTAATTATTATATATGACGATATAAGCCTTGATGTAGGAAGACTTCGTATACGCGCAAAAGGAAGTGCCGGTGGTCACAATGGCATTAAGAGCATTATATCCCACCTTGGAAGCGAAAACTTCCCCCGTGTTAAATTCGGCGTAGGCGACAAACCTGCCGGTTACGACCTTGCAGCCTATGTACTTGGCCGTTTTTCAAAATCCGAACGTCTTGTTGTAGAGGACGGAATAGTAACAGCAAAAAAAGCAGTCGTAACAATTCTTGAACAAGGCATTAACGCGGCAATGAACTCATATAATTAACAAATAGCTCTTATGGCAAACGCAAATCTGATATTTATCGCACTCAAAGTAAAAGGAAACGATTGCGAAGCAAGCATTTACTTTTACTGGTGCGATACCGACAAAATAATAAGTGCAAAGCACGACAGGCACGAAGTGACTGGATTTTGGAGGTGTAAGCGTTGCCTCTTCGCAATAAATTGCTCAGAAACGAGGATCTTATGAGTATTTTTAAACAAATAACACAATCCTTTGCCAATTATGATGATATAGATAAGCTTCTTAAGAAAGAACAGACATCCATCTTATTAGGCGGTTGTATTGATGCTAGTAAAGGGCATCTTGCCTACACCTTAGGAGAAAAATTTAACAAAAAGCTTATCATAACCCATAACGAAATAAGAGCCAGAGAACTGCTCTTAGAATATAGCTTTTTTGATAAAAATGTATATTTCTACCCTGCAAAGGACTTCATTTTTTTCAATGCAGATATGCATGGCAATCTGATTATAAAAGAACGTATCAACACTCTAAAGCACTTGATTGAAGACGATAATGTAACAATTATTACTACCCTTGATGCCTGTGCTGAGCGTGTTTTACCACTAGAAAGCCTTACTAACAATACTCTTACCATAGCAGAAGCCGATATAATCGACACTAATGAACTTAAACAACAGCTTATTCATATGGGGTACGAGTACGAGGCACAGGTTATGATGCCTGGACAATTTGCAATGCGTGGCGGAATTATAGATGTGTATCCTCTTACCGAGGAGACCCCTATACGTATTGATTTTATAGGCGATGAGATTGACACAATCAGAAGCTTTGATGTGGAAAGTCAGCGTTCCATTGAACGAATCGAAGTTATTTCCCTGTATCCGGCAAAGGAACTTATCTTTACCAAAAATCAAATAGAAAATGCAATAGCTAGTATGAAGGAAGAAATGCTGGCCTTTTATGATGCCCAAAATAAGCTTAATAATTTTGAAGCGGCAGAAAGAATTAAGAAAACCATTAACACTATTTGCGAAAACTTCACAGAGTTAGAACTTTCCTTTGCTATGGAAAGCTATATTTCTTATCTTGCAAAAAATACAGTAAGCTTTATAGAATATTTTTCAAAGGATAAAACCTTATTTGTTCTTGACGAGCCAAACCGAATCAATGAGCGTATGAAGGCTGTAGAATACGAATTTAGCGAAAGCTCTACCCACCGTCTTGAAAAAGGTTATATCCTGCCTGGACAAACAGACAACATTTACACCAAAGAGCAGCTTTATGCCCTCTTATCAGCTTGTAAATGTTTGCTTCTTTCAACCTTAGATTACAAGCCTGACTTTTTTAAGATAAACAAAAGCTTTTCTTTGACCACAAAAAATATAAATTCTTATAACAACAGCTTCGAGCTTTTGCTAAAAGACATTAATCATTACAAAAAATCCGGCTACAAAATCGTACTTGTATCTAACTCTTCCACAAGAGCAAAGCGACTTGTTAAGGATTTCTTAGACAATGACATTACATCGTTTTATAGTGATGACTTTAATCACAAGCTTGTGGAAAAAGAACTTATGATTACCACTGGTAACCTTTCTAAAGGCTTTGAATATCCCCTTGCTAAATTTGTACTTATTGCAGAAAGTGACATTTTCGGTGCCAAAAAGCAGCCTAAGAAAAAGGTAAAACAATACGATGGTTCAAAGATATCCAGCTTTAATGATTTAGCCATCGGTGATTATGTTATCCACGAAAATCATGGTCTTGGCATATACCGCGGTATAGAAAAAGTAGAAATAAATAAGACCACTAAGGATTATATAAAAATAGAATATGCCTCTGGCGGTTCCCTATATATACTTGCAACACAGCTCGAGCTTATACAAAAATATGCTGATTCAGATGCAAAGGTACCTAAGCTTAACAAGTTAGGAGGACAGGAATGGACTAAGACCAAAACCCGTGTCCGTACTGCCGTATCGGAGATTGCTAAAGATTTAGTCACACTTTATGCCACTAGAGAGGCTAAAGAGGGCTTCAAATTCTCACCTGACACACTATGGCAACGTGAATTTGAAGAAATGTTCCCATTTGAAGAAACAAACGACCAATTAGAAGCAATAGCAGCCACAAAAAAAGATATGGAAAGTGGCAAAATTATGGAGCGTCTGATTTGTGGCGACGTTGGCTTTGGCAAGACCGAAATTGCAATCCGTGCCGCCTTCAAAGCAGTTCAGGATGGCAAACAGGTAATCTACCTTGTTCCAACCACCATACTTGCCCAACAGCATTACAACACCTTCTCCCAGCGTATGAAGGATTTTGCCGTAAATGTTGAACTTTTATCCCGTTTTAGAACCCCAAAGCAAATAAAAGAAACTATTGAAGGCCTAAAAACAGGACGTGTTGATGTGGTTGTAGGCACTCACCGCCTGCTTTCAAAGGATGTAAGCTTCAAGGATTTAGGTCTTCTTATAATTGATGAAGAACAACGCTTTGGCGTAACACACAAAGAAAAAATCAAGCAATATAAAGACATTGTGGATGTCCTTACCCTCACTGCAACCCCTATTCCAAGAACCCTCCATATGAGCCTCATTGGAATAAGAGATATGAGCATATTAGAGGAAGCTCCAATCGACCGTATGCCAATACAGACCTTTGTAACCGAACATAACGATGAAATGGTCCGAGAAGCCATTTTGCGTGAACTAAACCGCAATGGACAGGTGTATTATGTATACAATCGTGTAAATACCATAGAAGAGGTAACCGCTAAAATCCAGCAACTGGTTCCTAACGCAAATGTAGCATACGCCCACGGTCAGATGGAAGAACGCCGCCTCGAAAAAATTATGCTTGATTTTATAAATGGAGAAATCGATGTCTTGGTATCAACAACCATTATAGAAACCGGCCTTGACATCTCTAACGTAAATACAATTATAATTCATGATGCAGACAAATTCGGTCTTTCCCAGCTATACCAGCTTAGAGGAAGAGTTGGGCGTTCTAACCGTACCGCCTACGCATTTCTCCTTTATAAGCGCAATATGCTTCTAAAGGAAACCGCAGAAACACGTCTGGCAGCCATCAAAGAATTTACCGAGCTTGGCTCTGGCTTTAAAATCGCCATGAAGGACCTTGAAATCCGTGGTGCTGGCAACCTGCTTGGTGAAAAACAACACGGCCATATGGATGCAGTTGGCTACGACCTTTACTGCAAAATGTTAAATGAAGAAATCGGTCGTCTTAAAAATACTACCGATACCTTTGATATATTTGACACAAGTCTGGATATTGATGTGGATGCCTACATCCCTACAAGCTACATTAAGAGCGAGCGCCAAAAATTGGATATCTACAAGCGTATTGCTGACCTTGAAAGTAACGAAGAAATCGATGATATGCTGGATGAGCTTATTGACCGCTTTGGCGAGCCACCTCAATCACTGAATACTTTACTCACTGTTGCCCGTATCAAAGCCCTTGCACACAATGCCTACATCACTGATATTGTTGGCAACCGTAAGGAAATAAAGGTAAAGCTTTACAAAAATGCTAAGCTTGATATATCAAGATTCTCCGAACTTGATGCAAAATATCGTAGAAACATTAAATTTAAAATGGATGTGGCTCCATATTTTACGCTTACATTTACTAATGAACAGGCGAAATCAACTACAGCTTATTTGCAAACTATATTAGAGTTTGTGGAGGATGTAGGGAAATGTAAAAATACTTATTAAAAGAAGGTGAATTCCATAAAAGCTACCACCCTATGCTATATAGAAAAAGATGGTGCATATCTTATGCTTCATCGTAACAAAAAAGAAAATGATATTAATAAAGGTAAATGGATTGGCGTTGGCGGACACTTTAAAGAAGGGGAAACAGCCAGAGAATGTGTATGCCGCGAAGTCCTAGAAGAAACAGGCTACACCCTTTCATCCGTAAAACTACGCGGCATTGTTGAATTTATAAGTGATACTTATGATAACGAAACCATGTATCTTTTTACTGCTGACTCATTTACCGGTGAGGAAATCACCTGTGATGAGGGAGATTTAAAATGGATAAAAAAAGAAGATATCCCTTCTTTAAGCCTATGGGAAGGAGATAAAATTTTCTTGAAAATGCTCCTTGATAATGAACCATTTTTCCATCTCCAATTAATATACAAGGGGGATACGCTTATTGATAGCGTGCTTCTTCCTCAATAGCTTTTGCAAGCATAAAGTCATATTCAGCCTCATCAACAGGAAGCTTTATTACTTTGTCTATCCAGGCAGAATAATATGCTCCGTTGGTAAGCATAAGCTGATTAACGGCATCTTTTCCTGGTGCTATAAGTATTGAATTATCATTTTCAATAACCGCTTTTGCAAAATTAAAAAGCATTTCTTCATATGGCTCTTTTGCCTTTTCAAATTGGATTATCTCTTCTGTATAGGAGAGATTTTCTCTTGAATTGGTAAGAGCTGTTTTCATATATTCCGTAGAATCCTGACTATATCTGTAGATATGAAGTGTATCGTCTTCAAGAAGGATTTTCCCTTTAGTTCCGATTATTTCAAGGCGCTCCTGCCAGATTGCTTCACCAGTTGTAAGCATAAATGTGGCTGTCAAGCCGTCTTCATAGCGCATCTGAATGGTTGCCTCATCATCCACTTTGAAATTGTTATATTTTCCAAATGGAATATCAGCATATATTTTATTTGGCATACCAAACAGCCACTGCCATATATCTAAAATATGTGCGCCCTGATTGATAAGAGCTCCTCCTCCTTCGCCTGCAAAACTGCTTCGCCAACTGCCTGACTTGTGGTAGTGTTCTGTTCTGAAATATCTGGAATTAACAAGCATTATTCGGCTTAATTTACCCAATTCACCACTGTCAAGAAGCTCTTTGATTTTGTTGTATTTTGGGTATAGGCGCTGGTGAAATATCATTCCATATATACAACTGTTATCCTTTGCAGCCTTTGCCATTGCATTAGCACTGCTAATCTTTTCGCCTGCCGGTTTATCGCACATAACTGCTTTTCCCAGCTTAAATGTCTCAATAGCAATAGCTTCGTGAGTCTTATGAGGTGTTACAATTATTACTGCATCATAATCCTCGCTATGTTCAAACATTTCATCTGCATCCTTATAAACTGCCGCCTCATAATTAAACTGTTTAAAGTGTTCTAAGGCTTCGTTATTTCTTATTACTATGCCGGTAAGAACCATATTTTCAACTTTATTATTTATTATCATTTCTACATATTTTCTGCCCATTCCTCCATATCCGATTAGGGCAACTCTTATTTTTTCCATATGTCACATTCACTCCTTACTGTGCCACCGTTTTCCCCGGCTTCCTTCATTACAATCGCTACGTATGCATCCCATATAGCATTTTTAAGATTAGTTTCTCCATCTTTTTTGTTATATTCTGCTGCCATTTCCATAAGCTTTGCAACACTTATTTGATCCTTGCTAAGACCATCATATTTTTCCTTATTCTCATACAGTTTTTTACTTACGGCATCATAATTATCATCAAGATAATATGCTGTATCGTCCTTAATCATGCCCTTTGTACCCTGTATTTTCAAGGAATTTATTCTAATTGGCGAGCGGTACTGTTCCGAATCAAAATCATAAAATGCCACTTTACCGTTGTCAAATTCTAAGGTAGCTACAGTTCTTTTTTTCATAGCCTGTCTGCCATCTTTATAATGCTCATATCTGGTAAATGTCTCAACTGTTGAAAATTCATAGGTTTTTGCCCTAACGGTAAAAGGCATATCTATGTCCACTCCTAAAAATTCTCTTATTAGGCTGGCGCCATGATACTCGTGAGCAAGGGAAACATTTGCACAGTCCACAGCTCCAATCAGTCCTTCATTTACGGCATTTATAACAGACTGATAGGATGGGTAATACATATATTGCTCTGCAACCATAATTTTGCCACCATGTAAATGTTTTTGCCATATTTGTATCAATGATTCTCTATCAAGGCCTACTGGTGTTTCACAAAGGACAGTAAATCCATAATCCATCCATTCCATACTAACTTTTGCAATGGAAGTTTTGTTAACCGCAATCACTACAAAATCTACATCCATATTTTTACATTCTTCAATAGATGTGGTTGTGTAAATGTCATTCTCTGCTGCCATTTTATCTGCTTTTTCTTTAGTTCTGCAAAGCATTGCACATAGCTCAAACTTTTGTGGACAGGCCTTGGCTAAATTTACATATAATAGCGAACGATAGCCACTTCCTACAATTATAAATTTATATTTTTTCAATGTAATCATCCTTCCTTTAGAATAAAAAAGTGCCACCTAAAAGGTGACACTTTTTATATTATTCTTTAGAAACTTCATTATATTTATCTAATACCATTTGGCTGATATAGTTTCTAACTTGAGAATTAATCGGATGTACTATATCCTTATATTCTCCATTACCAGTAGATTTACTTGGCATGGCTATAAATGTACCTTTTTCACCTTCAATTACTTTTATGTCATGAATTACAAATTCATCATCTAAAGTTATTGATGCTATCGCCTTTAACTTGCCAAAATCATTTAACATCCTAACTCTTACATCAGTAATATTCATACTATACCTACCCCCTTACTTATTCGTAGTCTTTAATTTCATCCTTTTCTACGACAATTCTTATCTTGCCGTCATTACCTACGAAAGTACTGTTTGCTTTAATAGTTCCTCTTGCTTCAACTATACAATTTTCTATATATGAGTTATCTCCTATATATACATCATTAAGTATAATGGAATTCTTGATAACACAATTATTACCAATATATGCTTTCTTAAATACTACTGAATTCTCAATAGTACCATTAACAATTGTTCCGTTAGCTACAAGACTATTCTTAACATAAGCATCTGAATTATATTTTACAGGTGGTAAATCCTGCACCTTTGTATGGATATTAGGATATTCTTTAAAGAATGCATCTCTAATCTCTCTGTTAAGGAAATCCATATTTGTCTTATAATATGATTCTGCTGTAGAAATATTTCTCCAGTATTCTTCATATTTGTATGCATAGATTTTCTTAACCTGTCTGTATCTTGCAAGGATATCTTTTACGAAATCATACCTTTCTTCTGATACTGACTTTTCAATAAGCTCAATAAGAAGTCTTCTTCTTATAATATAGATACCGGTTGAAACTATTGTTGATTCCGGTTCAATAGGTTTCTCTTCAATATTAGTAACTCTGTTATCATTATCAAGAGTTAATACACCAAATCTCTTAGCTTCTTCTTTATCTTTTATATCTGTTACTACCATTGTAATATCAGCCTGTTTTTCAATATGATATTCTAATACCTTATTGTAATCCATCTTGTAGATACCATCACCTGATGCAATTACTACATATGGCTCATGGCTCTTCTTTAAAAAGTCCATATTCTGATACATTGAGTCTGCTGTTCCACGATACCAATTACTATTTTCATATGTAATTGTTGGTGTAAACAAATACAAACCACCTTGTTTACGACCAAAATCCCACCATTTAGATGAGTTTAAATGTTCATTTAAAGATTTTGTATTATACTGTGTAATTACGGCAACCTTATTAATGTGGGAATTAGACATATTGCTTAATACGAAATCTATGCTTCTATATTTACCTGCTATAGGCATAGCTGCAATCGCTCTCTTGTTGCTTAATTCCTTCATCATCTTGTTATTGCCTGCTGCTAAAATAATTCCTATTGCTTTCATGTCTATTCACCTGCCTTAATAATAGATTTGCCACTCTCAAGCTTATTATCCTGATAGTCGGATATGTCTGTAACACCTGCTATAGCTGTATTCTTGCCTATTGTAACACCTGAAGGTATAACTGAATCTTCTCCTACAGTTGCAAGACCAAATGAATAAATCTTTGGATAATCTTCGTTAGGAACATCTTCTCCAACGCCCATAGTTACATTATCTCCAATGGTTACATTTTCAGCAACAATTACCTTATTAAGTTCTGAATTCTTACCAACTACAGTTCCCTGCATAATAATAGAATCGCGTACCACCGCACCTTCTTCTACTACTACTGAAGCACCTATAACAGAATTGTATACCTGTCCATAAACTTCAGAACCGTCACCCACAATACTCTTTTTAATAACTGCGTTATCTGCTATAAATTGTGGTGGAACTGTATCGTTCTTAGTATATATTTTCCAATATTCTTCATAAAGGTTAAATACAGGTACTAAATCAATTAATTCCATATTAGCTTCCCAGTAAGAGCCTAATGTTCCAACATCTTTCCAGTATCCGTTGTATTCGTAAGCAAAAAGATTACCTGTCTTTTCGTGACAATATGGAATAATGTGCTTACCAAAGTCACATGCTTCCTGATCCTTTAACTTGATAAGGGCTTCCTTTAAAACCTTCCAATTAAAGATGTAAATACCCATTGATGCAAGATTACTTCTTGGATTCTCTGGTTTTTCTTCAAACTCCTTAATATTGTTCTTGTCATCTGTGATAACGATACCAAATCTGCTTGCTTCTTCTAATGGTACAGGCATAGCAGCAATTGTAACATCTGCTCCCTTAGCCTTGTGATAATCTAACATAAGCTGGTAATCCATCTTGTAAATGTGGTCACCTGATAAAATAAGCACATATTCTGGATTATATTGCTCCATATATGCTAAGTTCTGATAAATAGCGTTGGCTGTTCCTGTATACCACTCACTATTACCTTTCTTTTCATATGGTGGTAATACTGTAACACCACCATAGTTACGGTCTAAATCCCATGGAATACCAATTCCGATATGTGAATTAAGACGTAATGGCTGATACTGAGTTAAAACACCAACAGTATCAACTCCTGAATTAATACAGTTACTAAGTGGGAAGTCAATAATTCTATACTTGCCACCGAATGAAACTGCCGGCTTTGCAACGTTAGATGTTAAAACACCTAAACGGCTACCTTGTCCGCCAGCTAATAACATTGCTATCATTTCTTTTTTGATCATGTCGTCACCCCACACTATTATAGTTTTATACCATTATATCACATAATCAGACTTTATCCAACAATTTTTTTATGAAAACTTGTTATATTGTAAAATTTTGGAATATTATGCGATATTTTGTATACAATATATTTTAATAAAGTATTTGAATTTTTTTAATATAGAGTTATAATATACTTGATAAATTTGGGATTGGATGTGTTTCTATGTATAATATAGATTTCAAAACGCCTATTCACGTGCATTTTATAGGTATAGGCGGAATAAGTATGAGCGGTCTTGCTAAGATTCTTAAGCACCGCGGTTTTTCAATAAGCGGTTCTGACCAGAATAAGTCTGAGCTTACTACTGAATTAGAAAAAATGGGTTGTACTATTTCTTATGTTCATTCAGCAGATAATATTACTCCTGATATTGATTTGGTAGTCTATACCGCAGCCATAAGTCCTGACAACCCGGAATTAAGTGCAGCAGTTGATTTGGAAATGAATATGCTGTCTAGAGCCGATTTGCTAGGACAGATTATGAAAAACTTTGAGCAGGCTATTAATGTAGCAGGAACTCATGGCAAAACTACTACAACTTCAATGATTTCCGAGATATTATTGGCAGGAAATTTAGACCCAACTATTTCGGTAGGTGGAATTTTAGAAAGTATTGGTGGCAATCTTCGTCTTGGTAACTCAGGTATTTTCCTTACTGAAGCCTGTGAATATACTAATAGCTTTTTATCCTTCTATCCGACTATTGATGTTATTTTAAATGTTGAAGAAGATCATCTTGATTTCTTTAAGGATATTAACGATATCCGTCATTCATTTAAATTATTTACAGAAAGATTACCACAAAGTGGCGTGCTTATTATTAACAGTGATATTGACGATATTGATTATTTCTATAACAATACAAGTGTTAAGGTCGTAACCTTTGGTACTAATCCTTACCGTAGCAAATTCAGTCTTTCTGATATTGCCTGCGATAAACTGGGCAATTATTCATACACATTACTTGTAGACGGCAAGGCTCAGGGAACGGTTTCTTTAAGAGTACCAGGACTTCACAATGTAACTAACTCATTAGCAGCAATTGCTCTAGGTTATGAGCTTTCAATTCCTTTTGAAACTATCGTTAAGGGCTTATACAATTTTTCCGGTACAAAGAGAAGATTTGAATACAAGGGACTTTTTAACGGTGTGACCGTAATCGATGATTATGCTCATCATCCTTCTGAGATTACTGCAACTCTTACAAGTGCACAAAAATATCCTCATAGAGATATCTGGTGTGCCTTCCAGCCACATACATACACAAGAACTAAGGCATTTTTAGATGACTTTGCAAAAGCTCTTTCCCTTGCAGACCATGTTGTTTTATTACCAATCTATGCTGCAAGAGAAGTTAATACTTTGGGTATTTCCTCATATGATCTTGCTAAAAAGCTGGAAGAATTAGGAGCTGATGTAGTCTGTCTTGACTCATTTGATGAGGCTGAAAAATTTTTACAAAAAAAATGTATTCAAGATGACCTGTTGATAACTATGGGTGCTGGAAACGTAGTAAATATCGGTGAAAATCTTATTTTATAAAAACTTATCCACATTATCCACATTTTTTTGGGGATTATTCCTCTAAAACGATGTGGATTTTGTCGTTTTTTGCAATCTGCATTTTTTAAGGCTTTAGAAGATTTATTTTTGTTTTTTGGAAGATATATCCACATTATCCACACTATCCACAGACCCAAAAAACACCGTATTTTAGGGCATTTACAATAAAATTTCCTATTCTCTTTTTTGAAAGCTTGTGTTATAATATGACTTGCTCACTTAAGAAATCTTTTCTTAAATGAAGTATATTAGGAACCGGTGGATTTTTATGTGCAATATAACACTTAAGACAAACAACTCAATAGACTATACTACCATATCCAATGATTTTCTGGATAATTACATGCCCGAAGCTAATGGTGAGTATGTAAAGATTTATCTTTATCTTCTTCGTTGTATACCTCAGCTTAACAATATGGAATTATCCGTTTCATCAATTGCGGACAAGTTTAAGTTATGTACAGAAAATGACATTACAAGAGCTCTTGAGTATTGGAGCAGCAAAGGTTTACTCAATCTTGAACGTAACGAGCACAATGAGATTAATGAGATTTCTTTTAATATAGGAAAGGTTACAAGTGTTAAACCTGTTGAAGAACCTAAGGTACAGGCAGAAGCTGTTAACACAAGTGTCAGCAAAGCACCGCAAAGTACTTCTAATGCACCTGAATATATTAAATATTCAGCTATGCAGATAAATGCTTTTAACCAGGACGAAGCTTTTAGCGAATTGAAATATACTATTGAATTTCATTTAGGAACACTTACAAAAACGCAGCTTAATGATCTTATGTATTTTTATGATGAGCTTAAGATGCCTGCAGACTTATTAGAGTATTTATATGAATATTGTATAGATTCTAAATGTACAACAGCAAAATACATTCGTGCCGTTGCTCTTAATTGGCATGAAAACAGCCTCATTAGACGTAGTGATGCCGTAAGATATGTTAAGAACGGTCACATTTTTAAGATACGTACAGCCTTAGGACTTAAAGTACCAGGCTCTGCAACACCTGCAGAATTTGGTAAATACGATACTTGGCGCAATACATATGGATTTAGTATGGATATGATTTTAAAGGCCTGCGAAGCAACAAAGGATAAGGATAGTCAGCCAGGCTTTGACCATTTAGATGCTACTTTAGCAGACTGGTACAAAAAGGGCATATTAACCGAGGAGCAGTTAAAAGAATTACCTGCTACAAGTACAACAGCTCGTAAAACAGCCCGTAATACCCGAGTTGGCGAGCCTAAAAAACGCGCTTACAACACAAAAGAATTAGAAAGAACATTACTTAATTTCAATTAATCACGAGGTGATTTATATGCCTTTAAATAACACTCAATATGATGAAATAATGCGTGGCTATGATGCCATTAGAGCAGCTAATCAGTATGCATCTGCAAAAAAGAAAAAGGAAATATATGAGCGTATCCCGGAGCTTAAGACTATTGATGACCAGATTACAACACTTATATTTTCTTATGCCAGAACCTCTCTTCTTGGTGACAGCAATAATTCAAAAAATTTCGAAGAACAGCTTAAGCTATTAAAGGCGAAAAAGCTTGCACTTCTTGCTGATGCCAATTATTCAAGTAAGGACCTTGAGCCTATATATACCTGTGCTTTGTGCAAGGACACAGGCTATATAGACAACAAAAAATGTGCCTGCTTTGTAAAGGCTGCCACAGACCTTTTATATAATCAATCTAACATTAAGAATTTAAGTCGTAACGAGACCTTTAATAAATTTTGTTTTGATTATTATCCAAAGGACTTTTTTGATGAAAATCTTGAAAATAAAATTAATGCCTATGACAATGCAATTAATGCAGTTAATATATGCAAAAAATTTGTAGCCGACTTTGACAGCTTTGCTTCTAATATTCTTTTATATGGAGACCCTGGAGTAGGTAAGACATTTTTAACCAATTGCATTGCCAATGAGCTTATTAAAACTTCTCACAGTGTTATATATCTTACTTCTATTGAATTATTTGACCTTATGTCAAAATACAAATTCAGCAATAATGAAGATGATATGAAGATGGATACAATCACGGAATGTGATTTACTTATAATCGATGATTTAGGAACAGAGCTTGTTAACAGCTTCACTGATTCATCATTATTTTATGTAATAAACGATCGCCTTTTACAAAAGAAGTCTACTATAATTTCAACTAATTTTGACATAGACGGTCTGTATAACAAATACTCAGAGCGAGTATTTTCAAGAATTATGCATTCATATACACCAATAAAGTTATTTACAGATGACATTCGACTTAAAAATCCATCTCGTAATGTATTAAAGTAAATACTTGTATTGATTAAAAAATCTTTTAATGGTATATTTTTATATGTGCCAATTTTATGGACACATTTTTAAATATTAGAACTTATAATATTATCATTTCACGGAGGATTAGACATGCCAGACACAATTTTAGAAACCATTCCAGCCGGTTCGTTGGGACTTATCGCAACAAAGAGCTGTACAGAATTAGGTAAGAAGGTTAATGATTATCTTGTTACCTGGAGAGATGAAAGAGAAAGTGAACACAAGTCAACTATTGCATTTTCAGGTTACCAGAGAGACTCTTATTTAATTGATGCAAGAACACCAAGATTCGGTTCAGGTGAAGCTAAAGGTATTATCAATGAATCTGTTCGTGGATATGACTTATATATTCTTGTAGATGTATGTAACTACAGTATCACATATCCTGTATGTGGTCGTGAAAACCATATGTCTCCAGATGACCATTATCAAGATTTAAAGAGAATTATCGCTGCTGTTGGTGGTAAGGCTAAGAGAATCACTGTTATTATGCCTTTCTTATATGAAAGCAGACAGCACAAACGTAGTGCAAGAGAATCCCTTGACTGTGCTTTAGCGCTTCAGGAATTAACAGCTATGGGCGTTGACAACATCATCACATTTGATGCTCATGACCCAAGAGTACAAAACGCAATTCCTTTAAAGGGCTTTGAAACAGTTCAGCCTGCTTACCAGTTTATCAAGGCTTTATTAAATAATGTTGAAGATTTAAAGATTGACAGCGACCATATGATGGTAATAAGCCCGGATGAAGGCGGTATGGGTCGTGCTATCTACTACGCTAACGTACTTGGCGTAGATATGGGTATGTTCTACAAGAGAAGAGATTATACTAAGATTGTTAACGGACGTAATCCTATCGTTGCACATGAATTCTTAGGTTCAGACGTTGAAGGTAAGGATGTTCTTATCATCGACGATATGATTTCATCAGGTGACAGTATCTTAGACGTAGCTGCTGAATTAAAGAGAAGAAAAGCAAGAAGAGTATTTGCTGCAACTACATTTGGTTTATTTACAAATGGTTTTGACAAGATTGATGAAGCTTATGAAAAGGGCATTATCGACAGAATCCTTACAACAAATGTAATCTATCAGCCGGAAGAATTACTTTCTAAGCCATATTACATCAATGTTGACTTAAGTAAGTACATTGCTTTATTAATTGATACATTAAATCACGACCAGTCAATCAGCAAATTACTTGATCCGGTTGACAGAATCCAAAAGAAATTAAAAGAATATAAATAATATTTAAGGCTACCTCGTTGAGGTAGCCTATATTTATTCAATAGGAAATTCCTCTAAAGAGGCCTTTCCTATTGAATAAAAACACTCCGTGGTATGCGCACTTTGTTCTCACTTTATCCACTTATCTCCATCATCAGGAAATCCCCCTGTACCACCAAGACTTGGTTTTTCTGTTTCAAGTTCAGGTGGAATAAAATCACCTTCCACATCAGTATAATCACCAAATTTTTCAAAATCCTTAACATCTAGGTCCTTATGTACATTTTCCATAAAGCTTGACCATATTCCCTGAGGATTCATATTAAGGTCTTTATTATCTGTATCGTGTCCCATCCATACTGCAGTTGTATAATATCTTGAATATCCGACGTACCAGGCCATCTTATCTTCCTTACTTGAGGAACCGTAGCCTGCTGTTATTGCATTACCTGCTGTTATGCCCGCATCAGCATTGTATTCCTTTAAGATATCTGTCATAATTCTTGCATCATTTGGTGCATATATAATTGTATGAGCGTATGTATTATTATAAAGCTCTCCTGCTGACACATCTGTAATCTTACGAATACATCCTGTTCTGCCATAGAGACCGTCATTAGCCAAGGTTGCAAAACCCGCTGCCAATTCCATACAAGTAATCCCTTCCTCTGATTTTTCATAACCCATTCTGTAAAGGAAGGACTCTGAATAATCTTTGGTAAGTCTGTTTAATATACTTTCTTCAAATCTTCCCGGAAAATCAAGTATTGCTTCCCTTAAAGTAATTTGATTAATAAATGTACCACTTGGAGTAGCCTCCTGATATATAACATAATCTGGATTATGATGCCACTCTATAAATGGTGTATATATTGTAAGTGGTCGAAGTACATTAAGTGGCTTAAATCTCTTCATATATGCCGCGCTATAATAGTTTTCAACGCTCTTTTCATCTCCACCTACAATAGCAGCTACACAGCCGGTATTATTATCAATGGACACCGCAATGGCATTTACACCACCTTCATAAGCGGCCTTACCATTTTTCACGCTTTCTTCCAATTGCTTTTGCATCTGGCTGTCAATAGTTGTATATATTCTGTAACCATTAGTGAAAATGCTCTGCTCATATTTTGCATATTCTCTAGTGTATAATTCGTAGCTTTCATCCTTATCAACAACTGTTCCAAGACTTTCCATAAGCGCCATGGTTGCGCTGTGTAAAATATAGGATTCCGCGAATTTAAAGGTCTCATTGGCATCTGTATCAAGAACAATTTCCTCACTTATACCTCTATAATAATCCGCTCTGTCAATCATACTGTAATCCTGCATCTTAGTAACAATATAGTTACGTCTTACAAGCACCGCATCAATATTGGTAAATGGATCATTCATTATAGGATTCTCTGAAACTGCTGCCAAAAATGCAATCTGTGAAAACGAAAGTTCGCTTAAAGATTTGCCAAAATATCCTCTTGCTGCAGTCTCCACACCATAATATCCGTTGCCAAAATAAATGTTGTTAAGATAGAATTCAAAAATCTGCTCTCTTGAATACTTTTTATCAAGCTCTAAGGAAATAAATATCTCATCATTTCTTCTAAGACCTTCCATGTCATCTTTTAAGAAAACATTTCTGGCTAAGGTTCTTTCAATATAACTTAGCTTATTGCCTAATTCCTGGATATATTTTGAGTCCATTACAATACGTACCTGGTCCACATATCCTATTGAGTCCCTTGTAAAAAACTGTCTGTCGTAAAGGACTGTAAATGCTCCTTTAGCATGCTCCGGTATATTCTCATAAGGAATATAATACATATCATTCTCACTCTTAAAGAATGCCAATTCTTCATCCTTATTGTTATATACTATACTTGTGTGTGATGCCTTAAATGTATCAAAGCCCACATCCTCTAAGGTCTCCTTCGCTCTGTTTACGTACCTTTGACGACTTACCATATAAGGACTGACAACAATAAGTCCAAGGATTAATATTGAAGCTATAACTAAAAGGCAAAACAATATGGGATGTTTTTTCTTCTTCTCTGTATTATCTTTATTCTTGTTCTTCTTCATAGGGCACCTGCCTTTATAATTTTATAAGATTAAATGCTACTCCACTCTCTCTTAAATAATTAACTTCTCTGTCTGTACACGCAAATATAATAATCTGTGATGCATTAAGCTTACCTAAGCTTAAAAGTGTCTCTAAGGTCTTTTCATTATCATAATGCGCAAAGGGTTCATCTAATATTATCGGCATTTTCTCCTCATTAAATAATAGCCTTGCACAGGCAATTCGTATTGCAAGGAAAATTTGTTTGATTGCAGAATAGCTTAACATATTAACATTAACCATTCTGTTATCTTTATATACCGTAATTTTCATATCTTCATCTACCTTAAGCTTATTATACTCTCCTTTTGTCAGTAATGCTATATATTCTGAAGATAATTCGTTTAAATCTTCGCCAAAAGTTGAAAAAATACTGGTAGATATGCTATTTATAGTATCTATTGCCAAATCTATTGAGCTTATTTCTTTCTCATATTCCTTTTTCTTTAGAGTTTTTAACTCTAAACTATCCATAATTTTCTCTTTTTCATTTACAAGCTCAATTCGCCCGTCATTATCAACTTCACCATAATTCTCTTCGTATTCAAACTTAGGCCATAATTCAATTATAAGCGAAATAAGGCTTATAGCCACACCTGCCAATAAAAGATATTGCTTTGTTACTATGGCAGCCACTATAAACACCAGCATAATAAATAACCATATAAATCTTGGCGCCCTGCTTTTTATAACTTTTCTTGATAAAATTTCATAATCCTCTTTATAAGGTGTATCTAAAATAAGCTCATCTATTCTTTCTAAAAGCTTTTCATCGCCTTCAATGTCCAGCTTTTCGATGGCATTTTTAAAATGCTTTTTTTCTTTGTTAAGCTTTGAAATTGCCTTTTTCACATCCACATTTTTAGTTCTGCTCATATTAAGATTAGTCACATAATTGCTAAGAGTATAGGACAAATCCTCTAAAGAAAGATTCTCATATTCTGTAAATGCCAGCGTACTATTGTAATTTTCCTTAGTGAGCCCGCCTAAAATTTCCCTATACTGACTATTATCAACTTCTTTATTGTCAGTGGCATTAAATATCTTTACTTCCTTGTTAATCTTATTGAATTTTCTTGTTATTATGTACTTACAGCCACCTGTGGAAATCTGCATAAGACCTTCGTAATACATAGAATTTTCCCAAGGCTCATACCTTGTGTAAAGGTCAGTATCACTGCCCCTTCCACGCTTTTTTTCAATGCCAAACAGCATACCCTGAATGAAATTATAAACTGTAGACTTACCGGCTTCATTTTTGCCATATATTACATTTATACCTTCGTTTAAAGTAATTCCTTTATTATTAAATTTTCCAAAGTTTTTCAATAATAAATAATCTATGACCATAACGCCTTCACTCCATAATACAGGGCTCTATCGTCACTATCACCGATAGTTCTGATAAACTCTCCAATAATGTTGTTTTCATTTTCTTTTAAAATAGATTCATAGCAAAAATCAGGCTCTAATTCATCAGATACTGACACCACACCGCTAATGCGCTTAATTTCACTAATGTCTATATCTGAATACAGCTCTTTAACGCCTGTTATAATTACCTTGTAGTAATTTTCTTTTCCCTTTTTTACTATCTCATCTTTAACCATATCTACAATCTGTTCAGTTGTAATTCCCTCATCCCATTCAAATTTTATAGGGATATAAATTCGCTTACATGCCTTAACAAACTGCACATCTACGCCCTTTTTGCTTATTTCGCCGTAAATGTAGCCTCTATCACCAATGTCATTAATATCAAGGGGCTCTATGCCTCCCGCATAAGCCATGCAGCCATCTGCAAATATTTCAGGCTTATGAATATGACCTAAGGCTACATAGTCAAAGCCTGCATGCATAAGAGCATTTTTGTCAAAGGGTATATGATTTGCATCACCGCCATGAGCCATAAGGATATTAATACTATGCTTATTTTTAGGCTTTATACCCTTGTAAATATCTTCTTTTATCTCTTTTTTATGATAACTGCTGCCATACACAGTAGTGTTTATGTCGTCAAAATGTATGCTCTCTAGCTGCTCAGACTTTAAAAAATACACATTTTCATTCCATTTAAAAGTCTTATAATAGGACTCTTCAGAAATAAAATCGTGGTTGCCTGCTATCAATACCACCTTTGTATCCGATATGGTTGAAAACAGATAATTAAGCTCCTTTAACTCCTTTAAAAGGGGCTGTCTGTGGAAAATATCACCGCACATCATTAAAAGGTCAACATCCTTTGCCGCCTTAATAATATTTTTTAATGTGTACCAGATTTCCTTTCCACGAAGCTTTTCCTTCATTGCCCCTATATGAGCATCTCCAATATGAATAAATTTTACTGCTGCCATAAGCCTTCATCCTTTTTTACATATATAATAAATGTCTCATGGTTATAATCATCAATATCCACTGTTTTATAAGCCCCTGCAACCGGGTCATAATAAGAAACTGTAGCCTTTGTATATTCTGTGATAAGTACATAGTGCTGTGGTCCAATTTTACCTATAACAGGCGTATCTTTGCTTACATAATATAAAATGGCGTCTACCTTGCAACCCTCTATATTATAAGCCTTTGCATACAAATACTTATCAAAAATATTAATGGCATCACCTGTTGAAAGCTCGTCTTTAACATTTGCCCCCATACTGTTTGCTTTTAATAACATTTCAATGCATTTTAAAAGGCTGTCTTCTTTATTTACTTTGTCGCCTTTAAATCTTGTCTGGCTGTAACTTGACGGTTTTTCCTTAGCATTATATAAAACGTTTTGTTTAGAGTTTATAACTCTACCATAATTATCGTAAGCAGTATTAATAGCCTGACTTATATCAGAATACATACCCAAAAAACCAGATTTGGAATATACCAAATATTCATCACCAGGCAAAACATTATCAACATTTACCTCATAAATGTCATTGTAAACCACTTCATTTGAGTAATTGTATTCTAGCTCCTTTAATGAGCCAACCTCTGATGGAAGCCCCAAATACAGCTCTTTTTTTCGAACCTGGGTAGATACAACCAAATCCTTTAGCTTTGATGTTTCTTTATTTTCATCTCTATTCATAAGCTGGTCGCCATCTGTAGGAACATATATGTCACCATCTTTGACTACTCTGTCAAGAATCAGTCTTTTTCCACTGATTTCAACGTTTGATACATATACATCTTCAAAGCCATACACCTTAACAGGGTTATAATCCTTATCAACTATAAGAATTCTATACATTGGAAATGTTGTTGTTCCATCCTGATTTTTCTTTATATCACTTGCGTGAGCCACTCCATAAGCCCAATCACTTCCAACATATCCTAAAAGGCTTATTCTATCTCCCATACCGGCTTCGATTGTGTATTTTGTAAAATCTTCAAGCTTTATAATCTCTAAGGCTGTGGAATTATATTTATCATTTTGCTTAAGATAAGTAAAAATCTTTTGATCAGGAGATATAATATAATTACCATCCTTAATATTTTCTGCAATCTTTACACATTCCCTGCCGTTTGGTTCAATTGAATATAATGTGTTATTGTAAAAAATATAAATAACCTTGTTATTGTTAATATAAATAAGCTCTCCAAACTCTTTGCTTAGTACATCAAAACCACTGTCAGAAGGTATAAACACAAGCTCATTTACAATACTGGTTTCTGCATTATAATCATATATGGAAATTCCAAGCTTACCTTCGTGGCTACCACGGTTCATATAACCATACACTGCAAACTGCATATTGCCTGTTGAATCCACATTTATTATCTTTATTCCATGATTTTTATTAGCTTCTCTTACATTATCTCCTTCTGTTTCCTTAAAGGAGAAAATGCCTGTAAGAACCTTAGCTTTATTTTTATACATCCAAAGCTCATTATTTCTTACAAAGGCTGTATTGTTGCCCTTATCATCGCATTTCTTTTCTGTAACAAATTCATCTGCTATACCAAAATAAATTCTGCTACTTGGCATTACGGCATTATTAGGGTCAAATACCTGATTTACAGTTCTTTCAAAATCCATAAGATACATACGACTTTTAGTCTCTGTCAGCTCATAGCTGTCACGAACCATAAGAGATGATTTATTAGTAAAGTCGTTAACTTCTATATCATACGAAACCACTACCGTTGCGTTATTACCTTCAATCTCATTTAATTTCACGTGCACATTTTCACATTTTTCAACCGCCAGCTCATCAAATCCAAACTGGGCTAAGGATGCATGTATGTCAATCTTACCAAAGTTAGTGTTGTCCTGACTTTTATTTGGCTCAATATACTTTTTAACCTCACCTAAGGTCTCTTGGCTTAGTGTATTATTTGAAAAATCCATTGCAAATTTAAGCTTAGATTCAACATCAATATCCTTCGAATAAATAATTCTACTATAATAATTAACTTCCTCATAGTTGTTAGTTGTAAGTACTATTTTTAAAAGGTATTGAACATTTTCTTCTATAAGATTTTTAATGTTGGCTGTACAGTTTATTTTGCCCATGGAATCTGTATATTCCGTAATAGTAGTATTCTCGTAAAGATTACTTTCATCAAGACTTCTAACCTCATATCTTATAGACTTTACCTGAGAATTATACTTATCTATGACAAAATCAAGCTGCATATCCTTTGGTATCACTGTTATAGAATCGCGAATTTTGGCAACATCCGGCTGACAGGTATAACCAAAGGTACGATTATAGTTCATTCCATTGTCAGTCATAAAGCTTACAACCGGCAAGGTTGCCTCGCTAAGATTAGTAACCTTTACCTCTATTTGTTTATTTGTAAATATAAATGTAAGTATCCCTGTCACGACAAATGCCACAACAAGGCTTATAACCTTAATTATATTCTTCATTATCCTGCTCCTTGAACAATTTACATATTGTCAAATCTAAATTAAATTTATCACAAAAAACATTCATATCTGCTGTTTTTGCCTGTATTTTATTTTTCTTTACAGCTCTGATTAAAATGTTTTTAGGTGTATGCTCCATATCAATAAATTCTAAAATCTGTGTCTTATAGCCCTGACTTTCAAGCACCTGCGCTCTTACTCCATCAGTTATAAGTGCTGACATTCTTTCTTTTATAATACCATATTTTAGCACTGGCGATAAGTCCTCATTGGCTATAGTTTTGTTGGCCTCATGCTGACAGCATGGTACCGAAAGTATAACCTTTGCACCCCATTTTACAGCCTTATAAAGGGCATAATCCGTTGCCGTATCACAAGCATGTAAGGTAACCACCATATCCACCTTTTCAACATCCTTATATGATGCAATATCTCCCACGTAAAATTTAAGTTTATCATAGCCATAAGAGGTACTTAATTCATTACATTTTTCAATAACATCCTCCTTTAAATCAAGGCCTATTATTCTTACATCATAATGCTTAAGCTCCCTTAAATAATAATACATTGCAAATGTAAGGTATGACTTACCACATCCAAAATCAATAATAGTCTGTTCACTGTTTTGGTCAAGAGAAGGCAAAATATCCTCAATAAATTCAAGGAATCTATTAATCTGTCTGTACTTATCATACTTACTTTTTACAATCTTGCCATCTAAGGTCATAATCCCTAAATCTACCATAAATGGGACCATAACACCTTCTTTTAAAATGTATTCTTTGGTTCTGTTATGCTCCTTTACGGCTGACTCTGTCAACGCTGTCTGCATTTTCTTGCACTTTATAGTCATCTGCCCTTTTTTACTTACCAAAACACTTGCCATCATATCTGACGCCTTAAACTGCGCCTGTTTAAAAGCATTTAAATATTGTTCAATCTGTAACTTAGCCTCTTTATCATCATAATTTTTATGAAGAACCTTAGTTCCCACATATTCTGTCACCTGAAATTTAATAGTATTGGCGATATTTACCGGTCGTATTTTCACCTTGCTTACACTATTTTTATCAAATGGTCCGCTTATTGTTACATCTATAAGTTTATCTGTTATAATCAAATCTAAAAGTTCATTTAAAGTCATTTGTGTACCTCTCATGCAAAACTGATTCTATACACTATTTTAAAGGTTTTTTGTTAAAATCTCAATAGCTTTTCAATAATCTGCGTTATAAATAGGTGTAGCAAAGTAAAATAATGTCTTATCATTAATTTCATCATAAGAAACTGCTATATTTACATTAACTTTTTTACCTGATATGCTGATATAATCATCAATATTTTTGCTATATCCATATATAGTAAACAAATCGTTAGTTCTATTTTCAGAAATAATTTCACAATCAATTTCTTTTAAAATATTATCTGCAATATCATTTTTATTTTTTAAATCTAAATTTCCTTTTACACTGCTTATTATGCTTGTCTTTATGTCCGCTTCTAAACCTCTTTTTTCATACATTTTATCTAAAACTTCTTTATAATGATATACCGCTTCACTGTCTCTATAAAACACAATATTTACCAATAAATAATTGGTAGCAATTACCATACCCTCTTTGTCTTTTTCTTCCATAGTAACTATTTTAATGGTACTTAAAGCATTTTTACCATTTTTTACAATAGCACTTGTAACCCTTTCATCAACCTTTGTTGTATCGATTGAATAATCACTAATTCCTAATTCATCGGCACAGCTTTTTAATATTTTTTCCTTTGCATCAAGGCTTAAATAGTCTGTACCATACACCGAAAATGCCATTACCTCACTGCATTCTGTTGTTAAATTTTTAGAGTTTATTACACTAAAAACATTTTCCTGCTTTTTATTATTTTCACCTTTATTAATTATTGCAATTACCCACAAAAGCATTGCAACATATACTCCTAGTTTCCTCATCTTATTACCCCTTTTAATCTTATTGTAAATATATTATTGACAATTATTTAGGGGTTATACACAAAAAACATCTGGTAAGCTAGCTTACCAGATGTTTTTTGTGTATAACCCCTAAATAATTGTCAATAATA